>JADZFU010000003.1 GCA_020854265.1 Candidatus Uhrbacteria bacterium | reverse complement strand
GTCGCCAAAGCAAGATGGAGTTTTTCGGAAGTATCCACGATCCAGTTTGGCGTGTTTTTAATCGGTTCGGCACGAGCCTCGAAACGCGAGCGCAAGCCGGCGAGATAATCGCGGTCAAAACGCTCGTCTTTGAGGCGTTCTTGCGCAGGCCATTCATCCGCCGGAGTCAGTTTGCGGACGGGAGCCTTGCAATCATTCGCTCCGAAGCTCCCCCACTCATTGTCAGCCAACAAGACCTCGCTACCTGACCCATCAGCGCTGATTCCGACCACGGATTCCGTCACCGCCGCTTCGGTGCAGTTTGGCTGTTTGATGATACCGTATGATGTCCCGCGGACCGTAGCGACCACATCGCTCGTTTGAACCTGCATACTGCTCTCAAGGTCGAGAAGTTTGAGCATGCGATTCCAGACGCGTCCGGCATTTACCTTCAAACGGATGACAGCTCCCTCTCCCGATACGTCGCGCGGAGCGTCATCGATCACGACTTCGGAATTTTCTGCCACGCGTGAAACTCCCAAATCTCCCCAAAGAATCTCCGCTTCGGATGCGGTGCCCGTTTTAACCGTATCGCCTGGCTGAATCTCCATGACGTCTTGAACAGTTTGGAAAGCTGTTTCTGATGCTTTTCGGAGTTCGACGGTTCCACTCTTTACCTGAATGCGGATGCCAGGAAGATACTCAGCAGCGACCGATCCGACGGACCAGAACCATGCACCGCCCCATACGAGCGCGCCGAAGACAACGATGACGGCGAGCGATGAAAGGAGACGGGAGTATTTCATAGACCAAGATCGTACGTAAAAACCCTCGCTTTCGCAAGGGTTTTACATGGTCGGGCTAGTGGGACTCGAACCCACGGCCTCTTCGTCCCGAACGAAGCGCGCTACCAACTGCGCTATAGCCCGACGGTACTGAATTGCCGCCAAAGGCTATCAAAACTTAGTGCTTGTGTCCAGCGTGCGGATCCGGGGTTTCGGTGAGCGGGCCTTGGCGGACAGCCCATGCGGCCAAGAGCGCCGTAATGGGAACCGTGAATACAAGACCGATGGTACCGGCAAGCGAGCGAACAATCTCGTCGGCAACAGAATCGAAGTTGATAAACTTGAGCCACGAGCCGCCGAATTGCTGGTACAAAAGCAAGCTGGATAACGAGGCACCGACATACGCGAATACAAGAGTATTGGCGAGCGCGCTCATATGGTCTTTTCCAATAACCATGCCGCTTGTGAAAAGCTCGCGATAGCTCGCGCGAGGACTCATGCGGCGCACCTCGGATATTCCGGATGCAATGGAAACGGCGACGTCTTCGAGTACACCGGCGGCGGCAATGATAATTCCAGCAAACAAGAGACCGCGCGGATCGAGGTTTGGATTTTTCTGGAAGAAGAGCCGGTCTTCCTCGGTTGCTAGACCGTTCAAATGAGCCCAATCAACAAAGATGAGGGAAACGATGTAGGCGACCAGCGCACCTCCCATGGTTCCGAATGCGGTGACGAATGATTTGCGGTTCCAGCCGGTAGATAAACCGGTGGATAAGAGAGTGAGCGCGCCTGACAAGAGAATCGCAATCGGCACGGGATGAAGTCCCTGGATAAATAAGGGAATCAATACTCCGCCAATCAGTAAAATAGATACGAAAACCGAGAATGCGGTTTTTAATCCCTGCCAGCCGGAAAGCAGAACGAGAGTCAAAACGAACAAGATCGAAAGCCAGATCAAGGCACCGCGGCGGTCAAAGCTTTCTAGGAACAGGAGCCAGCCTCCATCGCCGGAGGGCTGCATAAAAATCACTACGCGGTCGCCTTGGCGCGGTGTCAATCCGTACGGGTTATCGCCTACATCCGAACGGAGTTCGCGAACCTGGCCTTCGAGCGGACCGGAAAGAAGACGGATTTTGTAGACCTGAACTTGGGCGCCTCCGGACGGAACTTCTTGAGATGCGGTCGTAACGGATTCAACCAGGCCTCGCTCATACTGGCCGTCCTGTCCGCGCGCGAGCGAGATGACAGCTGCCTCTTCCGCGGCGACCGTGGTACTCGTGGTTGTTGTTGCCGTTTCTTGCGCTTGTGCTGGCAACCCAAACAGAGAGACCGCGAACATGATGAGCGTCAAAGCGTGTTTCATATGAATTTATTTTGACCAAGGGTAAACCGGACGAAAACTGGCTTCTTTTTGGGCATAGGTGCGCAGCCAGTCGAGTAAATGCGCGGTAGCCTGCACATCCTCCCGATTATACTGAATAATTGCATCCAGAATCGAGCGGTCCTGCGTCTCAAGCCATTGCTCATACGCAAATACGGATTGCCCTCCGCCTTGCACATCCCCTTCCCATTTGAAACCCAAGAATTTGGCGATGGCTTTGAGGCTGTAAAAGTGGAGCGGAAATACGACGTGTTCGCGAACGATTTCTTTAAGATCGATCATGGAGTTGCGAAATCGGATCAAGTCCGGATTTTGTTCGGTGCCATACCGATTAGCGAGAACAGCGAGACGCGTGATCTCGTAGTTTGCATAATGATAGACCGAGAATTCCCTTGGGAGCGTGGCGCACCAATCCAAAAAAGCGAACCACATGGCTTTTTCATCGCGCTCATCATGCTCGGCGATAAACGGTTTGTACCCTTTTTCTTGACCATTCGGAATCCAGAACCCGAACAGGTAGTCGCGGTCGGTTGGCGGATAGCCTTCGATGTCGAAATGGATTTCGAGGCCTTGCGTCGGATCGATAAACGGTTCGCGGATGATGACGGCATGCTCTTCGAGCGCGCGCGCCTGACGCTGGATTGATTCGAGCGCGCGAAGCGTCAGATGCGGAACCTGTCCTTCGAGCTGAATCGGGTCGAGATGGGCGGCATCGGAGACGGTGAGGATACCCAAACTGCGCAAGCCGCGGAGTTTTTTGATGTCGACATTATAGATAAGCGCAATGTCATTGCGTTCTTCGGCCAATGCACGACATGCCTTCCCCCACGGGGAAACATCTTCGCAGCTTTTGCGATAGACGGGATCCGGAATTTCGCCGGAGCGGATGCGCTCGAGCGATTCGAGAACGGATTGAAATTCGGTTGCAAAAGACGATGCATCAAACGAGATGCGTTCGCCATCGGCATTGATGATTTCCGGATGAGCGGGAAAATGGCCTTGAATACGCTCCAGCATGAGGCCGTAAAAATATAGCTGGCACATGTGCTCTTTTTTGAGCTCATGCGCACGCTTTACATCAACCGGCTTGTAATACCAGTCGCCGAATGTACTTTTGCCGGGCTGACGCTCGAGCAAATCGGGTTTTCCCCGCCACTCGCCGTCGATAAGCGCGCCTTGGTAGATCGCAGGCACGCCCTTTTTCATTAATTCGATGGTGCGTTCAGCGGCTTGTTCAAAGGTCAGCTCCTCGAGCGACTCAACGTCCGGATATTCTTTTTTAACGATTTCATGTTCATGCTCAAGACCGTCGGCCAAGCGCTGTTCTTCGGTTTCGGTAAGCGGACGGCGGAGAGCAGGGTCGCCAAACCGTTCCCAATACGGCCAATGCGGGCATTGGAAAAAACGGTAGAAATCCGTACCGGTTAGCGGTTTAGTAGGCATCGCGGAAGACAGGGGCAAGATAGCGGTCGGTTGGGGCAAAATCATCCGTTAGCGCCGGCGCCCGATGGCTTTCAAGGAACTTAGCTACCTGTTCGTCGGAAAGCAAGGTCAGTTCTTCTTTTTCGCCAACGGCAAACGGCCTGGCTGCATACCAAGACTCGCGGTCAATTTCTTGGTCGGTCGCGATCAGAGTGATGGTATTGCGGCCTTCTTCGAGCTCGGTATTGAGCGGAGCGACATAGACATGCGTCCACACGGTCCGCAGAGTGCGGATCATGGATGAAAGGAAGTTTCCGTAACGGACATCGTCGATGATATTGAGTGCATATACCCCGTTCTCCGACATGCGCGACTTGAGACGCTGGTGGAATTCGACGGTGGTGAGATGCGATGGCACGCTGAAATCATTGAAGGCATCGCCAAATGCGAAATCGTATTTCGGATCTTGCGACGGCTTGATGAGATGGATGCGTGCATCCTCGTTTACGCTCTGGATTTTTGTCTCGCGAGAAAACTCCATGAAGCGGTGATTCGCTTCGGTGACGCCCGGGTCGATTTCGGCCACGATCGATTGGGCATTCGGATATTTCGCCTCCAAATAACGCGGCATGACATATCCTCCCCCGCCGATAAAATAGGCGGTGAATGCGTCTTCTGGTTTTTGACGCATGGCGATCAAATTTGCATAGACGCGTTCGTATCCATACCCGAGTTCGGTTGGATTTTCGGGCGTCACATATGAGTGGATCAGGTGGTCGAGACGCAATGTGTACGTACGCGCCGCGCCTTGGCCAGCTTCAAGGACACGGATGCAGAAATAGTCTGTTTCCATTTTGCACAAACCCGGAACAAACAAATCCCCGACAAAGAAAAGACCGATCAAGGCCACGGGCCGCGTTTTCCAGAGCTTTTCTTTTTTAGAAACCCACAAACCGAGCACGAGCAGGATGCACACGACGGCCGTGAGAAGATTTTTTGTTCCGATCATCGAGATCAGGACATAGCCACCGGCAAAGGTGCCGAGAATGGATCCGGCAGCGCTCCACGCGGAAAGCGTTCCGACGGTTTCGCCGGAATGCGCCAGATCGGCCAAACGGATTTTAAGCGCCTGCGGAGAGATCGTAGAAAGGAAAAAGGCGGAGGGAAGAAAGAAGACGAATGACATGAGCACGGCGCGGATTGCGACATGCATCTCAAGATGCGAAAACGGGCCGGCGAGCACGGTGAGAAGATAGTTGGCGAGCAGCACGGATCCGGCGGCAGCGATCAGGCTTATGCCGAGGTTCTTTTTTCCGCCTGCCATATCGGCAATGCGTCCGCCCGCGGCATTTCCGAAAGCGATTCCGAGCAAGGTAGTGCCAATGACGGCCGTCCACGTAAAAACGGAAACGCCCAGATGCGGAGCCAAGGCGCGTCCGGAGACGACTTGGACGAGCATCAGACAAAAACTAGCGAGAAAAACGATGGCGGACATAGATATATATTCCACACACGACAAGCAATGCGGCAATAACAAACCACACGAGGCGCGTGGAGAAAAATGCCTGAAAAACAAAGCCGGCGAGGTAGGTTCCGAGAATGGATCCGGCCGCATTCCATGCGCCGAGAGTCCCGTATACCGTGCCGGCCTTCTCGAGCTTGTCGAGATCGCGTTTTACGGATGCGGGCTGGATGACGGCGAGCAGTACCGCCGGCGGAAAAAAGACGGTGAAAGCAAAAATGAATGTCAAAAGCGGGAGCGGCCACTCGAATAAAACAATGTTGGTACCGACGAACCAAGCAATCCCGTACGAACACATGACGGATATGCCGGCCAGCACAAAGGCGGATGCAACCAGCAAGTCAGGACGGATACGGTCGGACAATCGTCCGCCGGCCCATGCCCCGATGGTAACCCCGATCAGCACAACGCCAATGACGGATGTCCACGTATATAACGATGAGCCGAGATATGGCGAGGTGATTTTGGCGGCTAGAAGCTCGATGACCATCATGGAAAAACCGCTTAAAAACACAAACCCCTCCGACGTTGGCCGGAGGAGGCGTGATGCAAGGTTCTGCCGTATCATGGCAGGATTATACCTTATTTGGTTTCCTTGTGGGGGGTATGCTTGTCGCAATGCTTGCAGAACTTTGAAAGCTCAAGGCGGCCCTTGATTTTAGAGTTCTTGGTCGAGTGGTAGTTAACCTTTTTGCACTCAGTGCACTCGAGCTTTATCAGTGTTTCTTGTGACATAAAATTTTTGTGGAGCCGGCGGCCAGAGTTGAACTGGCGACCTGCAGTTTACAAAACTGCTGCTCTAACCAGCTGAGCTACGCCGGCATGGACGGACCGCCAGTTCGAACGGGCCAAGAGTGCCAGAGATCGGCTTGACCGTCAAGGTATGAAAAACCCCCCGTAAAATCCGCAAAGCGGACTACGGGGGGCCAGGTTAACGGCTCGGGCGGGCCTTGTAGTAGGCCTCGCGCGAGTCCTGATAGGAACGGACCAGCTTGGACAGCGACTTGTGGTCGCTGTCGGCGTAGATCCACCGGAGCACATCCTCCTCGGAGGTGCGTTTGAGGAGCTTGGCGACCGTGGACCGCGCGAGACCGAGCCTGCTGCTCAAGTCTTGGAAGGCGCTGTCTTGATGCGGCGCCTTGTGGAGCTCGGTCCAAGGCACGAGAAAATCGGGATCCCCGGGCTGATGGTAGCTCTTCTCGCGGATGGTGACCTCGGAAGCCAGCACGAACATCTTGCTGGCCTCGCGGCCGACCATACGGTCGAAGGCTTTTGTCCGAGCCTTGCGCTTGATCCTGGCCATCTCCTGTATGCGAAGGTCGTCCGCTTCGAGCTCTTCGCGCAGAATCATGCCGTGAACACGACCGTGCACGTCGTCGATGAGTGCCTTCCTGACTGTCGCTACGGGAATCTTGCGGAGCATCTCGTAGACCTGGAGGGAGTACTTCTCCGCGTGCTTGTTGATCAAGACGCTCGAAAGGATTCCACCCAAGTGCTCGGCGAGCTCCTCTTGCGTCAGCCAGTCACGGTAACGGAACCCGACATCGCTGCCGAGCTCGACGAATCCCGCATCGACGAGCCGTCGGAAGGACTTTTTGTCGAAGTCCTTACGCGCCATCAGGTGCGGAAGCATGCCTTCGGCAACACTTGTATCGAGCCGGCCAAGATTCGCCGCCACGTCGGCCGTGGTGAGCGTTCCTTGCTCGAGATGGTCCTCGAGGATGTCCCGCGTGAAACTCAGCCAGTCCTGCTTGATGACGGCACGCCTTGCGGCGTTGATCCCTGCTTGCTCCGCAAAGACCATGGCCGAGTCCACATCCGTGTCGGATACCCACGTATTTTCGATGTCGATCTGCTCATTGAACAAATCGATCAGCAAGTGGTTTCGGTTGGAGAGATCGAGCTGGCGCGAACTCCAACTCCGCATCATGTCCACACGATCAGCAATCACCGGACGGAGCCAGCCCTGGTCGGACTGATCCATACCGCGCGTATTCATCCGAGCCAAGAAACGCTCGATCGCCTCTTCGGTATCGAGCTTCTTGAGCGCGAACAGGCCGGCCATGTACTGCTTGCCGGTGACCAGTTCGGCATCTACCGGCGCACCGCACAAGGCCAAAAGCAGCTGGGTATTGATCCACTGCTTGCTGACGGCGAACGGCTCGTCCGGATATGCCTGCTCCGGCACCTTGTTCAGCCGATACGGCAAGGTCTTGAACTTTCGGACCTGCCGAAGATCGAGCTTGAGATCGCGGATGACGTGTAGCGCATCATCCCGATTGGCCAATCGGTCCGTTTCGTGTCCCAGGCTGATCGGCCCGATGACATGATCGAGAAGATGGCTGTTGTCGGTGATCCCCGACAAGACCGACATCGACTTTTCGATCCCGGCCAGTGGCCGGATGGTATTGAGCTTGTGGTACTTTCTCGCGAGCCGCTGAATCAGCGCCGCCGTTTCATTGGCGGCCCGCAGAATGTCTGCGAAAAACCGTGCGGATTCGAGCGCCCAGGCATCGGAAGCGGGAGATGCCCCATCCGTGTTTTGCACGGACCGGACGACCCGCGATTCGAACGCGTCGACCGCCTCGTCCACGTTTTGGTAGACGAAGTGGAAGGCGCTGTTTAGGACGCGATTCACGCGCGGCGCGATGTCGCGCATGACATGATCGGACGTCGTGAGCTTGAGACCCAGACGTTCGGATGTCCGGATGAAGACGAGCCAGAGTCCGTCGGCGACGGCCTGCTCGTACGGAAAGGCGGTCCATTCCGCCGCCGATGACATGGACTTGGCGTTGGCGCGGTAGCGCTTGCCGAGCCCGATCATGAACCTTTCGAACGGCGTACGTCCGATGAAGTTCTCGGAGGGATCGTACGGGCGCAGAACGATGTCAGTACCAGTTGAGAGCATGGCTCTCCTTTCATGTTCGGGTTTTGAATGACCCACTTCGTCGCGTCTCGAATAACGAGTATCGATACGAAGCGGATAATCCAATAGATAGGAGAAAACCCGGTCCGATTCCGCTTGTGGCGGATATCGGACCGGGCTTCAGTTCAGAAGTTGAGCTTGGACGCGGCCTGCTTGGCCTTGTCGCGCTCGGTCTCGTCGATGGTCTTGGGAGCGTGCGCGATGGCATCCTGGCGCGCTCCGTACTCGGCCTTGGCCGCGTGCCACTCGGCCGGGTCGAGATCGATCTCGGAGAGC
Organism: Candidatus Uhrbacteria bacterium; assembly: GCA_020854265.1. Taxonomy (GTDB): domain Bacteria; phylum Patescibacteriota; class Patescibacteriia; order 2-12-FULL-60-25; family 2-12-FULL-60-25; genus CAIXDN01. The sequence goes on along the minus strand of JADZFU010000003.1, from coordinate 177,739 downwards.
TCACCGCCCTTGATGATGCGGGCGAGCTCGGTCCGACCCTCCTCGGGATCGAGACCGATCGAGTCGAAGCAGTCGTCCGGGACATCGTCGAGATCGTCCGGTCGGAAGGACTCGGCCCAGAAGCACAGGAGCAGATAGGTCTTGAACGTACGCAGTCCGAAGACGCGCTGGTCCAAGATCTCGGCGAAGTCCTTGCGGTCACGCAGACGGATCGCCCACGAGCGGAACATGAGCAAGGCGCCGGGCCTGAGGTAGGGATCGTTGATCAGGGCGGCGTCGCCGACCAACTCCTCCTCGTCCTCCTCGTCGTCGTTGAAGACTTCGCCCCCTTCGGGCTTCGCGATGAGGGCGTCCTCCTCGTCGTCGTCCTCGTCGTCGGACGTGCCGACCGGCGTCGAGACGCGGTCGGAATCGAGCACCACCACCTCGGCCGACGCATGCGGCGCGAGAATGGAGGCTTCGTTCGCGTCCTTGTAGGGCGCGATGTCCTGCCGCATCGCCTCGATGAGCTGCGGGATGGTGGCGATGTCCACCAGAGCCGATGGCAGATCGCCGCGGCCCATGAGCAGCTCCGCGACGCGGTCGCTCGTGAGGTTCTGCCCCACGTGCTCGCGCGCCTTGTGATCGTCGCCGATGGCGCCGATGATCTCTTCGGCCACGTCGGCCGATCCGCGGGGCGTGAGCCCCAACACGTCGTCGCCGTGCTGGAGCGCGGCGAGGGCGAGCGGAGGATCGGCCTTCACGAGGTTCATCACCTCCCTGCGGCCGTCCGCATCGCGGCGGTCGATCAGCTTGCGGAGCACGAGCCCTGCCGTGGCAGGGTTCTGCATCTCGCGCTTGAGAACGATCTGGTTGCTGTTGTGCTCACTCATCTCACGACCTCCGCTTGCGTCTCTTCCCTGCGATCGAACAGGCTGTTCGGCTCCTCGATGGGATCCGATGCAGTCTCTTCTTCCTGCGCATCGTTCTTGATGGCCGACGTCACGGTCGTGACGGCGACGGATGCGTTGTCCTTCCAGACGAGGTGCGCGAGCGACCCGTCCTTGAGCGCGTAGCGCAGCAGATCGCAGAGCTCGGCTTCGAAGCCTTCCCCGCTATCGTGCTTCTCGATCGCGTCGATGAAGTCGCGAATCTCGCGGGACTGGCACTCGACCTTGCCCCGCTCGGCCGCCGGACGGCAGACGCAGGTGAGCAAGGCGGCGAGATCGTGCTGCTCCATGAGCAGGACGGTCTCCACCGGACACAGCAGCAGGCTTTCGAGCATGCGGCCGCGTTGGTCGACCAGCTGGCGGTCTTCGCCCGACTCGCGGACGTAGGATGTGAGACTGGCACGGAACTCTCGTTTGCTCATGACGTCATTACCCTTTTCTTCCCTTCGCGTTGCTGCCTTGATCGACCAGACGAATCCAGAGATGGCCCGCTTCGGCGCCATTGCGGCCCGGATGTCCGAGGCCGCGCAAGCATGCCCATGGCGCGCGGTGCGCAAAGGCGGGAACTTCGAGAACGAACTGATGGGACGTTTCACCGACCGTGTAACGGACGGGAACCGTTCCACCATTAAGGTAGACGGCGGTAGGCACCGGAACATCGATCCGAAGATCGAGCCCGCGCTTGGGAGCTGCGGGAGCCGATGGCAAACCGAATTCCATGACCGCACGGCCAGCATGGTTCATGAACAAGTCCATGACCGAGTTGACCGGCTCGAATCCGCGATCGTACTTGCGGCGAGCCGCAGGATCGGAGAGGACGGCGTAGGCCTGCTGGGCGCGCTTGAAGCGCTCCGAAGCGGCCAAATCCCCTCCGTTGTGATCGGGGTGATCCTTGAGAGCAATGGCCCGAAAGGCCTTTTTGATGTCCGAGGGTGTGGCATTGCGCGCCACACCCAGAACCACATAGTGGTCATCGGTGCGGTGGCTGCCATCCATTGAGTTCAACTCCTTGTTATGAAAGTGCGACGGCTAACCTTGCCATATTTTAATAGAAAAGTCAAGTCTGGTATATAATGCGTTATTTGCCTTATTTTAGCCAAAATGTTACTATATTCTTATGAAACGATACCTTTGGGTCGCAATCGGTGCCGCGAGCGGAGTTTTGCTCGGCGTTTTGATCGGGCTTTTTTTGCCGCTGCTTCGTCCGGCTGGCATCACCACAACCATTACGAGCCAATCCATCCTGACTGCCATGCGCGACCAAGGATTCCTGGTTACGCAGACCTATGTTTTTGACCAGCCTGTCACCATCCAAAAATCAACCGGGAGCGCGTTTAAGGATTTCTTTGTCGGCCAAACAATCGAAGCGCGCGGCAGCATGGAAGCAAATGTCGGCGTGGATCTTTCCGGACTTAGCGAACAAGACGTAACCGTCTCGAATGGGAATGTCACGATGCGCGTCCCGCGCCCGAAGATCTTTAACACGCGTCTGGTCGGGCCGATTGAAGTCAAAAACTCGCAAGGCATTTTGAAACGCCTCCTTGAACCCAATGACGGATATAACGAGGCGCTGACCGCACTCGCAAACGCTGCAGAAACGGCAGCATCCAAGGATGAAATCAAACAGCGCGCCGAGAATGTCAGTATTGGGGAGCTGCAGAGACTGGTACGCATTCTCTCGCCAGGAACCAATGTAATCATTGAATGGAAATAACCATATGAATACCCCTGAAGCAGGATTGTCGAGAGCTGGCGAAACCAAAAAAGAAAAAGTCGGACTTGATGCCAAGGTAGAAAAAAGCCGACGCGTGGCTATCGATCCCGAGGAAATTGCCGCGCGCTTGGCCCGCATGAAAGAGCTCGAAAGCGAAGTCATTCCCAAACAAACCGAGCAAATCATGGCGCTCAAACGCGAACTGAAAACCGTGAATGAAGAGTATGCGGCGCTGCAAGAAAAAATGAATATAGGCGATGCCTCCTTTGCGGATTTGCAGCGCTTTGAAGAGATACAGACGGATCTTGCCTCACGTCAGAAGGCCGTAGAAACCGCCGAGCTCGGACGTTCCGAGAGCCGCCGCGAGCTCGCTTTGCTCGATGAAAGCCACGCGGACGTGTATAAAGCCGAGCGTGCGGCGGCAGAATCAAACAAAAAAGCTTTCAAAAAAGCCATGGAAAGTATGGATGAAGACGCGGCTACCACGATACGCCGCATGATCACGCAAAAGAAAAGTTCATAAACGATAAAACCCCTCCGCAGTTGCAGAGGGGTTTTGGTTCCGGTTTACACCGGATGAAGGCTCCACCACTGACGGAGTCCGGTGGCATGAACGCTCTGGAGCATCGGCATGTGGCGGGCATGAAGGACGGGTTCTTTCCCCTTCCCTCGTCCGCGGGCGAGCCGCTTGCGCGCTTCCGCATCGAGAATCGCGAGCGCATGCGAAAGATCCGAGACCATGCCGCGGCGGCGCAGCAGCACGAAGACCGCTTCGAAGATCTCGCGCTGGACTGCCAGCGAGAGCAGCTCGTGCTCGGGCCAATCGGACCGGTAGAGCGTATCGAGCAAAGACGACATGCGGAGGATCTCCTTGGAGGCCGCTTTCTCGACGAAGCGGAGCTCGCGGCTTGAGCGGGTCCGTAGCCATGCCATGACGCGTCCGGCCGGGCCGCTCATGGGCTCTTCGGACTCGTTGTCCACGAACTCCTTGCGCATGCGGGCGTCTTCCGGCATGAACCGGTTGAGCACGAGGCCCATGGCTGCATACCGCAGGTAGAGCTGGTGATGATTGGCGAAACGGTCGAATGCATCGGCGAGCCAAGGCTGGGCAATGTAGCCCGCAGAAAGCTCGGACAGACTCGGGAGAGTCTCCTCCTCAGCCAGATGATCCATGCGCACTCCTGTGTGAATGAACGACGTCGAACTTCACCATAAAAAATGTGTTTTGTCAATCGTAGCCAAGGAGGCTACCATGGCTATTCATGGCCGATTTTTCGTTATCGAGCGACCAAGCAAAAGCCCTTGAGACCTTGCTCAAATGGGTCAAAAAACCCTCAAGTCCGTCTATCACTCTCGGCGGATATGCCGGTACGGGCAAAACAACCATTGCGGCGGCGCTCCGAGCTGTATTGGCACGTAATCAGCAAGATTTGCGCGTGGCGTTTTGTGCATTCACCGGCAAAGCGAGCCAAGTTTTGAGGAATACGCTCGAAGAGCGAGAGGCCCTGCATGAAGACGATACGTGCGGGACCATCCACTCTCTCCTCTACTCGCCGATGATGGATAAAGAAGGCGCTATCATTGGCTGGCAAAGAAGCAAAGACGTGGAAGCAGATTTGATCGTGGTGGATGAGGCTTCCATGCTCAACCAGCGCTTGTGGCTTGATGTGCTGGGTGCCGGAAAACCCGTCATCGCAATCGGCGATCATGGCCAGCTCCCGCCTATCGAAGGGAGTTTCAACCTGCTTGAAAAGCCGGATCTTACGCTCGAACGGATTCACCGACAAGCCGAGGGACATCCGATTATCCAGCTCGCGCATGAAGTGCGCATAACCGGAAAAATCCCTTCGGGGAAATTTGGAAAGGGCGTGCGCAAATACTCTTGGGCTACGGATGATGCATCCGATATCAATGGCGCCATCGAGGAAATCATGGATCGCGATCCGGATGACCGGCTTTTGCTCTGCGGCCGGAATAAGACGCGCATAGAGCTAAACCGATCCATGCGGCATAAACTTGGACGAGAGAGCGATGAACCTGAATCCGGCGACCGATTGGTTTGCTTGAAAAACGAATACACCCAAAGCCTGCCTATTTATAATGGAATGACAGGGATCGTCGAAACCTGCGAACCCGAAGGAAAACATTGGTACTCCATGGGTATTGATTTTTTGGAAGATGGGCGGCGTTTTGACGGACTCGTATCCCGTTATGGATTCATGTCGGATAAAATGAAAGAAACTATCGACGGGCTTTCACACAAAGAAATGGGCAGCCGTTTTGATTTTGGATATGCGCTGACCGTGCACAAAGCCCAAGGCTCGCAAGCAAAAGAAGTCGTCCTATTTGAAGAACGCTTCCAAAAAATGGACGATGAGATGTGGCGCCGCTGGCTCTATACCGCCGTGACGAGAGCCCGCGAAAAACTGACCGTAATCGGGCAGGAGTAGTTATTTTTTTTCGAGATCAAGCGAAACGGAGTTGATGCAGAAACGCTTGCCGCCGTGCTCGGCCGGTCCGTCGTCAAAAATATGGCCGAGATGCGACCCGCAATTTGCACAGGTCACCTCGATACGGCTCATGCCGTGAGACGTGTCGTCATGAAATTTTACACGGTCCCCAGCTGCTGCCGCGAAAAAAGCCGGCCACCCGCAACCAGAGTCGTATTTGGCTTTGGAATCGAACAGCTCGGCTCCGCATGCTGCGCAGTGATAAATACCGGGTGAAGTCTCTTTGTCGTAGATGCCCGTGAATGCGCGCTCGGTCCCCTTTCCGCGCAGGACCTCGTACTGTTCGGGAGTGAGTACTTTTTTCCACTCCTCCTCCGTTTTTGGCATGTTCTCTTTGGTAAATTTGTTCATAGGATTTTATCGGTTAAGTTTCACGAGTTTTCCACGACGCTTCACGATATTCTTGTAGTCCCACTGGATGGTTTTTGCTTTTTTCAACCAACGCGCAAGATCGCTCACGCGAATCTCGTCCACCGATGTATACGTCACGGATGCGTCTTTGAATTTTCCCGTTCCTGGTAAAAGTCCTTTTTCTTCAAATGAAGCGCCGCTCCAAAACATCAGACGGACGCCATCCTTCAACTTTGAGTAGCCGACAATCGGATTACCGTCTAAAAACCACACAGGATGCGCGTGCCAAACTTTTCGCTCCGCCTTAGACAATCCGCGATCAATCGCTTTTGCGAGCACGTCACAGATTTTTTTGTCTCCGGATTTTTGACGTTGGTTATAGGCAAGGATTTCTTTTGGGAGTCCGCCCGCTTTTGTAAGCGGTTGGAGCTTGGCCGCATTGTACTTCACCATCTTCTGGATAAGCGTAAAAGGGATTGTCCGACCGATCGGAAACTGTACCGAGCCTTTCCCCTGCTTGTACTTGGCCAATTCAGCCTTGAATGCCGAGTGCCCGCTCGGAGTCGCGTAAAATCCAATGTGATGCTCAAAGGCCGCAAAATAGACAAGAGGCTTGCCATTAAGTTTATACGCGGGCATGCCGTACGCGATTTCCTCAACAGCTGCCGGAGCGGCACTGCGTATAACCGTACGGATTTTTTTCAGAGTCGCTTGAACTGCCTTTGGAGCCGAGCTGATGTACTCGTTCACATCCCTGAATTTCGCCGAGCTCTTATTCATACTATGCATTTCATTCTAATGGAAAACCCCGTCTGGATACAGACGGGGTTTCCGTGGTGGGTGGGAGTGGGATCGAACCACTGAAGGCACAAGGCCAGCAGATTTACAGTCTGCCCCGTTTGACCGCTTCGGTACCCACCCATGGAGCCGTTGACCGGGATTGAACCGGTGACCTTGTCCTTACCATGGACACGCTCTACCAACTGAGCTACAACGGCGCGTTTTGCTTAGAGCGCATCTACCTTGTCTTTCAAGGCTTGGAAACGACTCGGATCGTCGGAGAGCAGGCGCAGGCGATTCCAGCGCGTTTTTGCCTCGTTTCGATCGCCGAGGAGTATAGCAACTTCCAAAGAGAGTTCAAGGTACTTGGCACTTCCCGGTTCAAGGTCGCTGGCACGCTTGGCCGGTTCCCATGCCCGTTCCGGGCGGTCATGGGCAAGGTAGAAGTGGGCAAGCTCGGCATGGCGGTGGGGCTGTTTTGGACTCGCCTCGATCGCTTTAAGACGCATACTCTCGGCGGAAGATAGGTTTCCTTCGGCTTCGGCGATTTCGGCCAGGCCGGAATAGGTGCCATCATCCGCCTTTTTTGTTTTGACGAGGAATTCGTAGGTTTCGCGCGCCTGCGGATACAATTTTTGCTTGAGATAAATAGTGCCGAGACCCTTGTATGCATCGATATTGCGCTGGTCTATCGAGAGAACCTCGAGAAAGCGGCGTTCGGCATCAGCCCATTTGAGATCACGCATGAGCGAGCGCGCCTCGGATAAAAAGGCGGCCACTTTTTCACGCTGGCTTGGCGCCATGGCAGCAAATGGGCTTTTCACTTTGCGGTAGACGCGGTCCATAGCCGCAATACGCTGATACGTTTTGCGGTATGAGTCGCGTGTTTTTTTGACGAGAGTGCGGCCCAGACGCTGCAGCGAAGCGGCCTGATCTGCGCTGGCGCGTTCAAATCGGCGGTTAATAACCTTGCCGCGCTCCTGTTTGAGGCGCTCCTCCTTGATAGACATGGGGTCGAGCAAGCGGATATCCGCCCAATGACCAACGACAATCCAACCCATGACTCCAAAGGCAAGGACGGCGATTCCGAAGGCGACAAAAGCCCAGATCATGATTGTAGTTTACGCCGGAACGGCTGCACGGCACAAAAGACCGAAGCCGCGCGGGTCGAGCGAAGCACCGCCAACCAAAGCCCCGTCAATGCCGGTGGTGGACATGAACTCCGCAATATTGCGCAGATCAACCGAACCGCCGTAAATAATCGGAACTTCCATGGCTTTGCCAAATTTTTTGACGAGGATTTCACGGATTGCCTCATGGACAACTTTCGCATCTTGCGAGGTGCATGGCTTGCCAGTACCGATGGCCCAAACCGGCTCATACGCAATAACCGGAACGACGGCTCCGTCGCCTTTGAGGCCGGACAAGGCAGCCGTGACTTGGGCACGTACGACTTTGAGCGTCTCTCCTTTTTTGCGCTGTAACTCGGTTTCTCCGACGCAGATGACTGGACGCATGCCTGCCTTTTGCAGGGCGATTGCTTTTTTGTTGACCATCTCATCGGTTTCTCCGAGATGGATGCGGCGCTCGCTGTGGCCGACGAGGCAGAAATCGAGACCAAACTCTTTGAGCATGGCCGGCGAAGTTTCGCCGGTAAAGGCGCCCTCGGCCATCCAGAAGGTGTTTTGGCCGCCGAGCAATGGTACTCCGGCACGGCCCAGCGAAGCTCGGGCAGCAGCCAGCGAAACGTGCGGGACGGCGACACCGATATCAAGATCCTTGGGCAGGCGTTCGCGGCGGAACGCGCGGATCCAAGCGCCGGCCTTGATGGGGCCGTAATGCATCTTCCAATTGGCGATGATGAATTTGCGCATAACCGCCTTCTTCCTACCGCATTTAGGAAAATAGATCAAGATGCGAACAGCTTTTCCACTTTTGCTTTGTTCTCGAATGGACCGATAACGGCCGAGGCCATGTGTTCTTTGCGGAAGATTTGTTTGGCCACGCGGCGTATATCGGCAGCGGTAACGCGTTCAATTTTACGAAGACGCTGCTCGGGTGTTTCCAGATTTTTCTGGAAAATCCAGCCTTTGCCATACCAGTTCGCCTGCGTCGAAGAATCTTCAAAGGCGAGCGTGAGCTTGCCGCGAATATGGTCTTTGGCGCGGCGGAGCTCGTCGGATCCGACCGTGGTCTTGGTCATCTTCATCACCTCATCCATGATGACTTTCACCGCTTCATCCATGCGCGACTTGTCGAGACCGGACATGATATTGAAAACGCCCGTGTCCTCAAGCGGCTGATGAGAAGCGTAGACGGAATAGCACAAGCCGCGGCGTTCGCGGACCTGGGTGAAGAGGCGCGACGACATGGTGCCGCCGAGAATATCGGCGAGCAGACTTGCGGCCGCCAAATCTTCGTGGCCAACGGGCAATCCATGAAACGCAATGCCCAGCTGAACTTGTTCGGTCTCCTTTTTTTGAAAAGCGACGGGTTCGACGAGCTTTTCCGGTTTGCAGAATGGGACGAATGTTTTATCAGCAGCCTGTTTTGGCGCTTTTACTTTGCCAAAAGTCGATTCAAGCAAAGACCAAATTCCTGGCACGATTTTTCCGGCGACAACAACCGCCATGCGCTCTGGAACGTAGTATGCATCGCGGTACGCGATGAGTTTTTCGCGCGGCACGGTGCGGATGACTTCGCGCGGGCCGGCGATATTCCAACCGAGCGTGGAATCCGGGAATAATGCTTCTTCCAGAAGATCCTCGATATGCATGCGCGGATTGTCCTCGTACATGTTGATTTCTTCGACAATGACATTACGCTCGCGGTCGATCTCTTTAGGATCGTATTTTGAGTGGAAGAGCATGTCATGCAAAATATCGACAGCCAGCTTGGTTTTGGATGCATCCATCTTGATGTAGTACGCAGTGTGATCCTTGGACGTGAACGCATTGTACTCGGCGCCATAACGGTCGAGTTCTTTGGAGATCTTTTGCGTATCAGGACGGCGCTTGGTGCCCTTGAACATGAGATGCTCGATGAAATGCGATGCCCCGTTAATGTCTTTCGATTCGTAGCGTGAACCGACGCGCGTAAACACCATAACGGTCATGGATGCGGCGCCTTTTTGCGGCACGACAATAGCCGCCATCCCGTTTTTCAAGGATTTTTTGATCGGTTTCATAGATTATTGGATTTTTGATTGGATAAAAGCCACGACATCATCCATTTTGACACGCTCTTGAGTCATGGCATCACGATCGCGGACGGTAACGGTACCGTCTTCTTTGCTTTGATAGTCTACGGTGAAACAGAGCGGCGTGCCTATTTCATCCTGACGGCGATAGCGCTTGCCGATAGAACCGCTCTCATCGTATTCGACAACGAGACCGGCGGCGCGGATTTTTTGTGCGAGTTCTTTGCCGAGATCAGCCAGCCCGTCTTTTTTTTGGAGCGGCAGGACGGCTGCTTTTACAGGAGCGAGACGCGCCGGAAGGCGGAGAACCATGCGCGGTTCCTTCTCCCCTTCTTCGGAAGTTTCCGCCTCGTCGATGTCGAGATGCTCGCACAGGACGGCGAGAACCGTACGCGACAAACCCCACGTCGGTTCGATGACATGCGGGATGAAGCGTTCGCGGGATTCTTCGTCGAACCAGCGGAGATCCTCGCCGGAGAATTCTTGATGTCGCGACAAATCGTAGTCGGTGCGATTTGCCAAACCGTACAATTCTTTTTGACCAAACGGATAGTGATACTCGACATCGATGGTGCGCGCGGAATAAAAGGCGCGGTCGGCTTCCGGAATCTCCTTGTACACGACATGCGACGGATCGAGCTTGAGTACGTCTTCTACCCAGCGCTTCATCTCTCCGAGCCACATTTCAAACATGGCCGGACTCTGGTCTGGTTTTACAAAGTATTCGATTTCCATCTGCTCGAATTCACGCGTGCGGAAAATGAAATTGCCCGGCGTGATTTCGTTGCGGAATGCCTTGCCAACCTGCGCTATTCCAAAGGGCAGCTTCTTGCGCATGGTGTCGCGGATATCCTTCCAGGCTGTAAACATGCCGGCTGCCGTCTCTGGACGCAGATAGGCCGTGGCGGCGGTATCCTCGGATACGCCGACAAATGTTTTGAACATCAAATTGAACTGTTTTGGTTCGGCCAATACATTCCCGTCCGGACTCTTTAACCCCGCCTCGTTTGCCTTGGCTGCCATTTGTTCGAATGACATGCCGCTCACATCCACGCCTTGTGCTTCGAGCAAATGGTCGAGTCGGTAGCGTTTATGCGTTTTTTTATCCTCGACGAGCGGATCGCTGAAGGTGGCGAGATGTCCGGATGCTTCCCAGACTTTCGGATGCTGGATGATCGGAGTATCTACACCTACAACATCTTCACGCGCATGCACAAAACGCTTCCACCATGCATCGCGGATATTATTTTTGAGTTCAATCCCATACGGACCGTAATCCCATGCATTGGCAAAACCTCCGTATATGTCGGAGTCGGGATAAATAAAACCGCGCCGCTTGCAAAGCGACAGCAGTAAATCCATCTTTTTTTCGGGAGAGATCATACGGTCATGATTTCTTCTTCTTTGTCAGCCGTGATTTTTTCGATTTTGGCATTCCACTCCGAGACGAGCTTGTCGAGTTTTTCCAATTCACGGCGTTTTTCGTCTTCGGATATTTCCTTGGCCTTTTCGTCGTTTTGGATGGTGTTTTTTATTTGTTCGCGGATATTGCGGATGGTGATTTTGGCATGCTCCTCGCGCTGATTTACCAGCTTGACCATGTTTTTGCGGTTCTCCTCGTTCATGGGAGGCATCACCAAGCGGATCACGGTGCCCGCGACATTTGGCATCATGCCAAGATTGGCATCAATAAGCGCCTTCTCAATGTCTTTTACGAGCGACTTGTCCCATGGCTCGATTTGGATGGTTTTATTGTCCGGAATGGTGACCGAGGCATTGGATTTGAGGTCCATGCTCTGGCCATAGGCTTCAATACGGATTCCTTCGACCAGCGCAGCATTGGCGCGGCCGGTGCGCATCCCTTTTAACTCCTGCTGGTAGTGGTCGAGCGCGGATTGGAATTCGTGTTTGTGTTCGTCAATTCGGTTAGGCATAGAAACGCTGTCGAGCATGCCATGGACCGGGCCTTGCGTCAAAGAAAACTCTCCGCCTTCGCGGAGAGTTTTGATCTTAATTCTTGGGTGGAAGTGCGCCGAGGAAGAGTGCGGGGTTGCTAGCAGCCGTGTCGTAGATCAGGGCAGCTGCTCCGCGGCTGGTCGGAAGTTTTTTGGGCGTCCACGTGTTCCCGCCGTCTTCGGACCAGATCACAGCCTTGTCGGTTGCGTATACCAGCATGCGGGCATTACGCGGATTCACGGCAAAGGCCTTCATGTCGACCGTGCCTGGGGGCGTGGGAAGCTTGAGGCCAGTCCATGTGGATCCGAGATCGTCGGACTGGAGAATGCCATAGCGCGAAACCGTATAGATGCGGTTGGCAACCGACGGATCGATCACCACGATATTGGCGCGGCGGGCTCCCTCAAATGCATCGAGCTCTTGGCGGATCTGGGTCCAGCTTTGTCCGCCGTCGGTGGTTTTGACGAGACCGTTCCGGTCGGTGGCTCCAAAAATGATGCGCGAGTCCCGCGGGTCCATGGCGAGCTGGTTGATGCGGATGCCATCCACACGATGTATGACGCGCCATGCGCTGCCGCCATTTTCAGATTTTACGATATCACCGTCGCTTGTACCGGCGTAAATGGCATTCGGGTTGAACCAATCAACAACAATGGTCGTGAACTGCTTGTCCGTGCGCGGGTCAAAGTAGATCTGCATCCAGTCGCGCGAGCAGTTGTCGGTTTTCATGATCTGGTTGGCACGTGCAGCATAAACGACGCACTTGTCTTTTGGATGAACGGCAATGGCATTTATACGTCCGGTGGTTAAGCCAGTGGCCGGCTGCCAAGAATCTCCCCCGTCGAGGGAATAGATGATGCCGTTTTCTACGGTTCCTGCGTAGAGCGCTTTTGGATCTTGGGGATCGGCCGCCATGGATGCGATACCGACGTTTTGGATGCTCGCCTGTTTGGATCCGGTGTTGAGGATTTTGAGCTGGAGCCAATTCTCTCCGCCGTCCTTGGTGCGGAATATTCCGCCATCAGGACCGGTTGCGGTCTGGGTACCGCCGCCAAAACAGCCTTGGCCCATAAGCGCAAGCGCCATGAGCGGTGCAACGAACCATGCAGAGCGGAGCGATCGGGTCATAAATAGGACGGTTGAAGAAACGAAGGAATGGATAAATCTCCTTTAGTATACGGCTCAATCAATGCCCATTCAAGGGCGAGATGCGGAGATAGGCCGCTCCCTATCCACGACCATGCAAGAGATATTCCCCTTCCAAAACGGGCATACAGCGCCGGATTTGATGAAAGGATGCTCGCTGAGCTGCGCGCAAGCTCGTCCAATTCAGCCTGCCAGAAACGCTCAGGATCTTCGGATGAAGAAGCGGTTTTGGCCAGCCGCTCGATTTCACCCAGACCCTTCCCAAGCGGTCCGTTGAGAACGGTTTGGAGCAAGGAGCGTGCGCGAGCCTCCCGGTCCGCGAAGGTATCCGGATCAAGCTCGCGAGCTTTAATGCGTCCGGGAAAACCCGCTGAGCCAAATGGGATCATGACCAAGCGGGAACGGAGCGTCGCCGGCAATCGATCGGGACGATCGGTGATAAAAAATGAGATTGTTTTCGCCGACGGTTCCTCAACGGATTTAAGCAGCGCATTGGCCGATTCTTCGTTGAGACGATGCGCGTCATCGATCAAGAGCGCTTTCCAGCCGCCAGCGGCAGATGAAAGAAATAGACGGCCGATTGCCTCGCGCGTCTGTTTGATTTTGATTTCACGCGCGCCCTCTTCGCGCTCCAGCTTGATGAAATCCGGATGCGCATCGAGATGTAAAACATCCGTACCGATCAGTTTTGCAATAAAGGCGCGCGCAATGGTGCGCTTGCCAGAACCCGACGGACCGTAAAAACCATATCCAGGCGCCGGATTGGCGACGGTTTTTTTCAGGATACGCAGAATCTTTTCGTGGCCGACAATCCCTTCGAACATGGCGCAACTGTAAAGTGCGGACAGCAAAAAGAAAACTCCCTCCTGCCGGGGGTGGCAGGAGGGAGCAGAGTGACGCGGGCGAACCTTGAATGGGTGTTCAGGGCACTTGCACGCGTCCGATTGGGGTATCGCGGCACTCGGGAGTGTCGCAATCGTCGAAGACGGTGTCGATGCGACCTTCGTCGGCATCGAGATGGGCGATGCCCAGGTTGATGAACGCGGCTCCGTCGAGCACGGCATCGTAGCCGGCCCGTATGCCGACACCCACTACGATACGCGCTCCGATGTACGGCTGCCAGCCTCCTCGACGAAGGTTGTAGTTCGCTTCGAGGTAGCCGCCGCCGATGGTGTGGATGGACTGGAAGACGTCGGTGTAGCGCTCCATGAGGGTTCCACCGAAGCCGATGGCGACGGTGTTCTCGATCAAGGCCATGAAGCCGAGATGATACATCCCCTCGAGCATGGTGCGGCCGCGGTAATCCGGGAAGGGATAGCCGAAGCCGAGACCGCCGTCCACGAACCAGTCTCCGCCGATCGACGCCGTGAGGGAAAACTCCCCCATGAGGTAGAACGGAACCGGACTTTCGATGGTCTGCTCGGCCGTCAGCGGCTGGAAGCCGAGTCCGGGCATGAGCGAGAAGCGGAAGCCGAAGGTTCCGGCGCCCGAGGATGTGTACGAACGGCGACGAGACCCGAAACGAGCCTCATCACATTCGTACCCACGATCGGTGACATGCGGATCGCCTCGAACCGACTCGAAGTGCGAGGCGGGAATGGACGAACGCGCGATGTACTCGGAGCCGCTCTGCAAACACAGTACGTGGAAGAAGAGGGTCTCGATGCGCGACTCGTTGGCGTAGTCGTCGGCCGAGTTGACCGCGAGGTCGCCTGCCATACGCGCGAGCGTCTCCTCGTGACGGCGGTCCGCGGCTTCGCGCGTTTCCGCCTCTTCCTCGACGAGAGCTTCGAGACGCGAGTCGCCGTCCATGCGGGACGTACGTTCGTCACGCAAGAGACGTGCGAGACGTTCGCCTTCGCGCGTCCAGCAGACGCCGCGCACCTCCTCGCCGTCGTACGGCGACTCGGTGTCGTCGACTTCGGCGGAAGCGGTGGGCGGACGGCTCTGGATCACGGCGTAATCCGGATCCCAGATTCCTCCGGCCACGCGGCACAGGTCTTCGACCGTGCGTACGGGCGGCGGGGTGGGCGGACGCTCGCGCGAGCCTTCGGTTCGACCGCGGCTTGCGCCGCGCTCGGGCTCGGGCTCGGGCGGAGACTCCTCGGAAGGCGCCTCACAACCGTCGGCGGCATTGTCACAGGCATCACAGAAGGCCTGGATGATGGAGGCGTCGGACGAAGCCAAGGCCTGACAGGACGGGATGTCCTGGATGCAGGCCTGGATGTCGTTGGTGGAGACGCACATGGCGTGCTGCTCCATACACTCGGACATACACTCCGCCATCTGGACGATGCGGGTGCCGGCGTCGGCCTGGGCGTGAACCCGAACCGGCGCGATGACGATGAATACCACCAAGAGCGATGCGAACCGATTCATTGTGCACCTATCGGGTTAGAAGGAGCGGAATTCCGTCCTTGGGGCCGCCAGAAACATCGCATTCGGAGGAGGATTACGATATTCCTGACGACCCAAAGGACGGAACGATCCCTATTCGGGACTGGCTGGATTACCATGAAAAAGAATATTTTGTCAACCCTCGGTGCTAGGTTCTGCGGAAAATGAAACACCCGCCTTTCGTGTGAAAGGCGGGTGTCAGGATCCTTGCGGATCAGGGTCAGCTCATGGGCGCGTGCACATCTCGTGCATGGGCACCTGGAACTGGGTGACGCCACCGCCGGGGACGGCGGTGACCTGGGAGCTCATGTCGGCCTCGACCGACGATCCCTCGAGCGTGAGGTGCACGCGGACGCCGTAGGAGGCGGCCGTGCGACCGGACTCGAGCGGAGCATCCATCCAGTTCTCGGGCGAGGTGGATGTGCCGCAGCGGAAGCCGAGGCGGGTCGCGCCACCGGCCGCCGCGGGGACGGTCCAGTCGAGCGTGGTGCCCGTGCCCTCGACGTTGGGGTCACCGCCGGCGACCGAGAGGGCCGCCGGGGTCCAGCCCGTGGCACAGGCCTCGGGCAAGGTCGCGCCCGCCGCCTCGACGCGCACGCGGGTCACGCGGCGGCCGGAGCAGGTGGGCCAGGTGTAGCCCGAGCCGGCATCGCTGCCGGGCAGGACGGGACCGGAGTCGCCCATGGGGGTGACGCCGGCGTCGCTCGTCATGTCCGGACCGATGGGCGGTCCGCCGCAGCCGGAGGCCGCGAGGACGAGGGTGAGCGAGCAGAGCGAGATGGAAAGGAACAGGGACTTCGTCATGCGAACCTCCAGCTTTGGTCCACCACACCGTGTGATGAATCCAAGAGGAGGCCTGACACGGAGTGAACCGTGTCAGGACTCTGGGAAGAGAGAAGACTAGTAGCGGTCGGGCGGACGCTGGCCATCGACCAGGCAGTCCTCGCGGACCGGGATCATCAGGCGGATGATCCGCTCGCCGGCGTGCGTTGCCGCACCACCCGGGACGAGAGCGCCCGTCGGATCGTAGGCCACCCAGCTCTTGTTGCCGGGCAGATCGGTCCGAACGCCGGCACGGGTGTACCAGACGCGGATGCCGACATCGCCGGCATTGGAGCCGCGCAGGTCGCCGCCGGAGGGGCGGTAGAACGACGCGATGTTGTTCACGTCACCGAAGAGGCCTTGGGAGGCCGTCGTGGCGAGCCATCCCTGGCACGCCTCGGTGAGCGTGACGCAGTCGGACGAGCCGGCCGCGACCGAACGCTCCCCGCCGCATCCGAAGATGACGGCGTCGGGACCCGTGATGGTCGATCCACCGTAGGTGGACATGGGAGTCGTGCTCCCCGTCCACTCGATGCAGATCTGGTCGCCGAGGAGGCGGCCGCGTCCGCAGGTGGGACCGCAGGTGACGCCGGGCTCGGCGGCATCGACGAGACCGTTGCAGTTGTCGTCGTAGCCGTTGCAGACCTCGGTCGCGCCGGGGTTGATCCGGGCGTCCGTGTCGTTGCAATCGTTGCCCGCGCCGCCCGGAGGCGTACGCGTGCACGAACCGCAGCCGCCGGTACCGACGGACATACCGCTGTCGCAGTAGTCGTCGTTGTCGTCGTCGCACCCTTCGTCCCTGTCGCCGTCGCAGTCGTTGTCGACGTTGTCGCAGATCTCGGTCACCGGAGTGCACGAGCTCATGCAACCTTCGTCGATGAGACCGTCGCAGTCGTCGTCGAGGCCGTTGCCGCAGATCTCCTCGGCGTCCTCGCCCACGCACATGAGCGTGTTCGAAGCCGCGTCGCAGATCCAGACACCGGAGCCGGCGCAGCCGCAGGCCGTGCCCGCGCGATCGTCGCCGCCACACGGGGTGGGCGGGAGATCCTCGCAGACGGAGCGGTCGACGCCGGGACGGAGCGCGCACCGGAAGGTGCGGCCGTCGTCGGCGCAGATCGTGTGCGACGTGCCCACGGGGCAGTCGAAGGCGCAGTCGGCGGAGTTGGTCTCCTCGCCCGGCGCGCAGGTCCAGCCGGTGTTGCCGGGGACGCCACCGAGCGTGCAGCCGAAGCCGCAGACCGAGACGAAGATCACGAAGACACACAGGAACTTGTTCATGGGTCACTCCTTCCCGACTTCCGTCGGGCGACGGGTCGGGTGGGTGGGGTTGTCTTCTCTTTCTTTCGAATGAGCAGGGTGTCCAACATTGGACTCCCATTTCGTTACCCGTCTGATGACAGGTAGCGGAATGGGAGGAGGAAGCAAGAGCTGCTTCCTCCGCTCCCCCGGCCAGGATGTTGACCAAGCCTGGCCGGGGGTTGCGCTGGATGCGCGTTCAGATCAGAACCGGATGCCGAATCGGAGAGAGCCTCCGAGGATCGCGCTGTCGAGCGGGACCGCGGCATCGTTGCGCTCGCCGTAGACCCGGGACCATCCGACGGAGAGATCGAGCTCTCCGAAGAAGACGGCCGCGTCGCGCGGGTTGGCCTCGAGACGGAGGCCGAAGTCACCCGTCACCGAGTGACCGCGGTAGTCGCCCCAGAGCTCTCCGGGAGCGTAGGGACCGGGGTTGAGCAGGCCGTGGTACGAGGCGCCTGCCGAGAGGATCACGTGGTCCGTGACGTCGAATGCCGCACCGAGACCGAAGCCCCAGTTGGCACTCTCCGCGATCGGGACCGTGGCGATCCAGTTGGCCGAGTCGCCCTGCGTTCCGTAGCCCGTTTCCAGGCGCACGTACAGCCAGGCGTCGTCGGTGAAGCCGTACTCGTACTGGGCGCGGATGTCTCCGCGCACTGGCACCGTCATCGACGCGAAGTCGAAGGCGGGGCTCACGCCGATGGAGACGAGGAAGCGGTGGTTACTCGAACCGCCGTCTCCCCGATCGTCGCGAAGCGCTGCCTCGTGGAACTCTTCGCAGAGCTCCACGCGACGCGCATCGCTGAGCGCGATCCACTCGGCGTCGGTCATGGTGTCACCCACGCAGATGGCGCGGTCGTTGATGAGCAAGGCGCGGTAGTCGCGCTCGAGCTCGGTGACACGGGTCTCGAGCTCGCGGTAGTCGCGCTCGAGGGTGGTCACCCGATCGCACAGATCCTGGAAACCGGGGTGGTTGTCCCCGCGGTCACAGGTCTGGTGCTCCAGCCGCTCGATGCGGATGATCAGCTCACGGATGAGCCGCTCGATCCCATCGGAGGGCGGAGGGACGTCGCGCGGAGTGCCGGTGATGTGCCAGACGGCGCAGCCGACGTAGACGTCGCGGGCATCGCCCACGGCCGGATCGCCGGCCAAGCCGTGCTCTCCGCCGAAGACGCGCACTTCCATGTGCGTCTCCGGATCGCAGACGCAGTCCACGATGCGCGTGTGTGCGCTGTTCCAGACCGCCTCGGCGCCGTAGACGCAGAAGCGCTGGATGTGATGCCGCGGGGTGCGCGGGGTGCGGGTGCGCGGCCTGTCCGGCGTCTCGGCCTCCTCGGGGGGAGGCTCGGGGTCGCAGCGGTTGGCGATCACCGGACGGCAATCGCGGATGGCCGCGGCGATCTCGTCCTGCGACGAGAAGACGCGAGTCGAGGTCGGGTTGAGCAGGCGCCAGAGCGCCTGGGCGTTGCCGAGCGACATGCCCTCCTGCACCATGCAGGCGCGGCGCGCGGCCTCGAGGTCTTCCTCGGTGGCCTCGCACATGCCCGTCTCCTCCCCGCGCTCCGCGACGCGGGCACGCAGGTCGACGAGAGCCGCCTGACAGGCGCTGAGCGCATCGCGATCGAGAACGATCTCGGTCCCCTGCGCCTGCGCGTTGAGCGCGGGCCAGAGGAGGATCACGGCGAGCAGGACGAACAGATTCTTCTTCATCGGGAACTCCTTCTCCGACCACGCAGGTCGGCCTTGTGACCGGTTACTGGTGGTGGTGAAATTGTTTTGGTTCTGAACGGGTTTGAAAGGACTGGGTCGATCAGAAATGACCGGCCCTTGAGCCGTCCCGCGGTGCTTTGTGGAGGACAAAACAACGGAACGGCTCAAAAACCTGTCTGGAAATATGCACGGATATCCATTAAAGGAACGTATGAATATAACACTTTTTAACGATTTTGTCAAGTATTGCTGACGTTATTTATAAATAACCCCCCTTTTTGAGGGAGGTTATTTATTTTTTGGCTAATTACTCATGTTTTCTAGTGATTATCCAGATGATTCCCAGCATGAATCCAACCGCGGCTCCATAAAACGCATTGTTCAGGAAATTGGGTTTGGCGTACCAGCGGGAGTTGAGAGGCGCATCAATAACTTGGACGCGAACTGCAGAACCGAAGTAATTGGGTGCTTGCTTGGCTAATTCGTTGGTGGCTGCCAATACGAGAGCTTTGGCTTGGTCGGCATTTCCGTGATACACGGTCACCTGCATCAGACCTGAGCCAGATTCGAGTGCGATTGCCACGGATTCTTGCCATAAACGCCGGCGTTCGTACTCGTCGGCGGGAAAATACTCGGTATTGAACCCCTGTGCTTGGGCAAGGATATTTTCAAAAAAGGTTGAAGTGAGAAGAAGCTGGGAAAGATTTTGGGCAATGCGCTCGTTGGATTTTTGGATGGTGAATGCATCCAGACCAACAGCCCCGGGCTGGGTAATAAGCACGCGAACCGTGGAGGCGTATTGCAGCGGCTGGAGCAAAGAAAGAGCAAGACCGAGAACCGAGCCGAGGATGGTGAATCCGGCGAGCACGCGCCAACTGGCGGCAAGCAAGCGTAACGGTTGTTCTTTGACGGTCATAGGGCGATTTTTATTTTAGCGTTTCTGCGACGCTCGCGGATCCCAATTGGGTTTTTATTTGGATCGACTCCCCTTTGCGGCGAACCGTGAGAGTCACACTTGAGCCGGGCCGGTAATCGAGCAGTCGCTCGCCAAGATCGGCGTTCCCGTCCAGAATATCACGTTCGATGCGTTCGATCACGTCGCCTTCGAGAATCTCACGGGAAGCCGAGGTAGTTTTGGACCGTACCCATGCTCCGATGCGCGGCAGGCTGGAAGAAGGATTCTCAAATACAAGGTCGGAAAGATCGAGCGTGCGCAAGCCAAGACTAGCCCGACTGATGGTATTTTCAGAAATAATGCTGGAGAGCGTAGGGCCTGATACTCCGGCCGGTATCACCAAGGCAGAATCTTTTGACTCGATGCTGCCGATGAGACGGCCTGCGCTATCCCACACAGCAGAACCGGCCGGATATCCGGATGACGTAAGCTGAAAACGGCGGGCAGCACGCTCGCTCGAAACGAGAACGGAGGCATGCACGGCTTGGTCGGCGATTAGTTCGGGGACAAGCGCGCCCGGGGCCTGCTCTACCCAGACTGCGACTCCGGAGGCGATATCCGAGGCGCGAACAAACGTGACTGCCGGCAAGTCCGTGGCGGCGAATTTGAGATAGACAAGACCGGTTGATGTATCGCGTACACCTTTTTCTACAGCGGCGACACGTCCACGCCAGACGATCCCGAGATCTGCGATGCGGACATTTGAAACAACCGAATCCGGAACAAGCACCCATCCATCTGAAGTGAGTGCGGCGGCGTTTCCGAGAATACGCTCGGGAGCCAGCTGAGCATCCTCGGATGCACCGCGGACGCGGCGGACCACGCGCAAAAGCGAGGAGGCGTTCCGGTCGAGAAATGCCTGCGGGTAAGAGGCAACGATCGGGCGGCTCTCAAGCGGCACGATAACGACAGGCGGCTCAACTGGTTTTGTACTCGTTGCTCCGGCAGAAACCAAATCGGCTAAACGATCTATACGCGGAGAAATCAGGAGGTTGGCTGATACAGCGCCAGCCACAGCGCCGCCTATCAACCCAAGAATAACGGAGGATACCCCCACGGTTACCAAAATCTTTTCCGTGCTTTTCATGCCGATAGATTACACCGCTTAAGCCCAGCGCGAAAGCAGGAGAACGGCGGCCAGCATGACAGCCGCTCCCGTGGACTCGGCAATGGCGACGGTACGGGCAGGAATCGGTTGGAATGCATACCGACGCATCCGGAGCGGAATAGCTATGATCAGCGCCGCTATCAAGCCCTGTGCAGGTAGTCCAATGGG
Source organism: Candidatus Uhrbacteria bacterium (assembly GCA_020854265.1). Classification (GTDB taxonomy): domain Bacteria; phylum Patescibacteriota; class Patescibacteriia; order 2-12-FULL-60-25; family 2-12-FULL-60-25; genus CAIXDN01. Next base: position 156,698 of record JADZFU010000003.1, on the reverse strand, counting down.
CAGAACTTGAACTAAAAACCCGGCGTGGAATCCAACCAAGGCTCCGACAGCCGCCCAGCGACGATCTTGCTCATGCGATGAAGCATGGTGGGAAGTAAGCGCAAATACCGATGCGCCATAGATCGTAAAAATGGCCATGATCGAGAGATTGTCGAATTGAAGATAGATACGGAGTCCGGATAAAGCCCCGGCCAAAAGAAAGGTCGTGATGGGCACCAAGGCCACGTTTAACCGTGAGAGTCCGTGCACCGGATACCGGACAGGATCAACGGCAAGAAGAAATAGCAGCTCGAGTGTCAGGAGCGGTGTGCCAGAAAATAAAATCGTCAGCGCGGTCTTGGATATCGGAGATTCAATGACAAGCATGGCCAATGATGCGGCTAAAAGCAGAAGCAGCGAAGGCGTAGACTTCACCATGAGTTCCTTCCATGCCAATCGGCCTGCTCCGATGAGTATGGCGGAGGCGATGTATATCCCGATAGCTCCGAGCATGGGATATGGATAGGACACCGGGTTTTGCCACTGCCACTGTACCGCGAGCAATGCTGCGGCAGCCGAGAGCCATGGAACGGCCCGAACAAACAAATACATCATTGAGACGACGAGGAGTTACGGAAACGAGCCCACTCATCCCAAACAACAACGGCGGCCGTTACCACCGGAATGGCAAAAACGGCGCCTACGGCTCCGAAGAGTTTTGCACCTACCAAAAAAGAAATAATACTGACGACCGGATTAAGACCTACGGCTTTTCGCATGACCAGTGGAACCAAAATATGATTTTGCGCCTGCTGAACGAGAATGATCACAATCAGCACGGCCAATGCCTTGAGCGGAGACACGGTCAGAGCAAGGAATACAGCCGGGAGCGCTGCCAAGAACGGACCAAGATACGGAATAAATTCGAGAAGTCCGGCAAGAAGCGCGAGCAGCAGTGCGTATGGAACGCCGAGCAGACTAAATGCAATGAAATAACTGACAGCGATTACCAGACTCAAGACCAGCTGACCGCGAAACCAGTCGCCGAGCTTTTGGACAACCTGCCAAATCAGCCGTGTAGCAAACTCTTGGTATGGGTCAGGAATAATGTGCTTGAATAATTCTTTGGCAGCACGGTCCTCGATGATGATGTAGAAAGAAAGTACAAGCACGATCACGGCATTGGCGATGGCGCCGACAAAATCATTCAAGGTGGCAAAGACCCGCAAGGCGGCCGATTGGATTTGCGAGGCAAGATCCGCAGCCGAAGCCGGAGCCGCGACTGGCAGTCCGGCATTGGCAACAGCCCCGCGGGCAAGCTCTATCAAATCACGGAGCCAGCCCCACGTCCCGCCAAGCGATCCTTCAAGTAGACGCGCCTGGTCAAGCAATGCCGGAATGAGAAACCCCGTCACGGCGATTACCAAACCAGCCAATAAAATATAGACAAAAAACACGGCGAGACCTTTTGGAATACGGTGACGCTCGGCCCACTCGGCGAAGGGATACAGCACACCCGCCAACAAGATGGCGATAAACACTGAAAGCACGATGTCACGGATCAGCCAGATGACAGCAAGACCGACCAAAATCCCGAGGATGTTCAGGATGGTGCGGGTCGAGATCTCAATCACGCGCGGTCTTTCCATGTTTGCATATTGACGCGTACGTGAAACTTGATCAACTACCTGCAAAATGGTTCTATTTAAGCCTTATGGACTATCCGATCGAAACTCGCCGTCATAGCGCGGCACATCTCATGGCCGCTGCCATCAAGCGCCTGTTCCCAGAAGCCAAGTTCGGCGTCGGACCGGCTATCGAAAACGGCTTCTACTACGATATCGATATCGGACGTCCGGTTTCGACCGATGACTTAGAGGCTATCGACAAAGAAATGCAGGCCATCAAAAAACAGAATCCTGCCTTCACGCGCGAGGAACTGGATATTGACGATGCCATCTCGCTCTTCAAGGAAATGGGACAACCGTACAAGGTCGAGCTACTGACGGACTTAAAAACAAAGGGCACGACTTCGGTGAGTGCCGAGGAAGCGCAAGATATCGATCCGCAGAATGTCGGAATGGTAACCCTGTACCGCACAGGCGAATTTGCCGATTTGTGCCGCGGTCCGCATGTCACCGAAGCAAAAGAAGTCGGCGTTTGGAAGCTGCACAAGGTTGCGGGCGCGTACTGGCGCGGCAAAGCCGAGAATCCCCAGATGCAGCGCATCTACGGATTGTGTTTTGCAACCAAGGACGAGCTCAAGGCCTATGAAGCCATGCTTGCCGAGGCCGAGAAACGCGATCACCGCAAGCTCGGAAAGGAGCTCGGTTTATTCGTCTTCTCAGAATTGGTCGGACCGGGTCTCCCCTTGTGGACGCCGCGCGGCACCATTATCCGCGAAGCATTGAATGACTTTGTCGAAAGCCTGCGAAAACCCTACGGGTATGAACGCGTAGCCATTCCGCATATCACCAAGAAGGACCTGTATGAAACGTCCGGTCATTGGGCCAAGTATGCCGACGATCTATTCAAGATAAAAACGCGCGAAGATCATCTGTACGCGATGAAACCGATGAACTGTCCGCACCATGCGCAGATCTATGCCAGCGAGCAGCGGTCCTACCGCCAGCTCCCGGTCCGTTATGCCGAAACGACCATGGTGTACCGCGATGAACAGAGCGGCGAGCTCTCCGGCTTGTCGCGCGTATTGTCGATTACGCAGGATGATGCCCATGTGTTTTGCCGCGTTTCCCAAATCCGCGAAGAAGCAGAAAAAGTCTGGGACATTATCCAGCGCTTTTACACGACTTTCGGATTCCAGCTCACTCCCCGCTTGTCGCGCCGTGATCCGGCAAAGTCAGAAAAATATATCGGCCGCGATGAAGACTGGAATCAGAGCGAGGCCGCCCTCCAGCAAATGCTGGAAGACAAGAATGTTGATTGGATCGAAGGAATCGGCGAAGCGGCCTTTTACGGACCGAAAATCGATTTCATGGCCAAGGACTCCATCGGACGTACTTGGCAGGTAGCCACGATCCAGCTCGACTATAACCAACCAAAAAACTTTGGCTTGTCGTGTGTTAACGAGGATGGCGAACATGAAGGAATTGTCATGATCCATTGCGCCATCATGGGATCCATTGAGCGCTTCATGAGCGTCCTGATCGAGCATTACGCCGGAGTCTTCCCTCTTTGGTTGTCACCGGTGCAGGTTGCGGTTTTGCCGGTTGCAGACCGACACAACGAATTTGCGCATGCTCTCGCCACCGAGCTATCCGGATACGGACTGCGCGTCCATGTAGACGACTCGGCCGAATCCGTCGGCAAAAAAATCCGCAATGCAGAAAAAACCAAGGTTCCTCGCATGCTGGTGGTTGGCGACAAGGAGTCCGATGGCGGACCGCTCACGGTGCGTGTGCGCGGAGAAGCCGAACAGCAAACCATGGAAAAACCGGACTTCATCAAAGAAACGCTTGAACAGATCCGCAATCGGCTCGCCTAATATAAAACCCTCCGTTCGGAGGGTTTTATATTTCCACAATGATCACGGACATATCGTCACGGCCTTTGGAGCGAGGATGCGCTCCGAGCTCGGCCGCGCGGGCTTGAGCCGCCCAGATCAGACGATCGGTCGGACGGTCGGCGAGCTCGGCGGAATGCCTGATCTCAAGATCTTCTATTTTATCGAAGTCGCCTGAGAGTATGGCGGCGATTTCTCGGCCAAACAAATTGTCGTGAATCCCGTCGGTGGTGAGGATGATGCGGCTGCCAGACGGAACTTCGATACGGCCAGTTTGTATTTTGAGCGTTCCGCCAAGGGTGTACTCAACTCTCGCACGCAGATTGAAATAGACCTTGGCCAATTCCAATGAAAGAAACGGATGAATTTTATCAAATAACGCGTAGTCGATACCGCTTGGGAGCTCGGATGGCCATGCCTCGATCAACTTTTTATACTCAAAAGAATTTCCAATTTCATCGAGCATGGCCTGCACGCCCATTGCAATCTCGATTCCGTGACGATCTTTAAGAACCTCAAGTACCGGATGCATGTCGAGAGTGAGCACGCCCAGCGTTCCGTCCGCATGCAAAAGGGAAAGCCGCGTATCCCCGCAATGGGCAAAGGCGAGTTCTTTGGCGCCGTCTGAAGGGCGTTCGATTAGACGCGCCAGGGTGGCAGTTGCACCCATTCCGAGCTTGTCTATTTCTTTTTTTCCAGTTTCGAGAATGTCTCGATGCGCTGCCTCAAGCGTCTCTTTGAGGATTTGCTCTTCCCGGATCGGCTCTCCGTCCAGACCCGTGACTTCGTCTTCTGAATTGGCCCGACGCAAACGCTGGATCCCGCGAATTTGACCTTGCTCGGCCCTGACCCGATCGCGGATCAAGCCGGAGGCTACTTCGCCGCATGCTTTTCCACCTATACCGTCGGATACAAGAAAGGTGCCGCATCGCCCTTGATCATCGAGATCTTGAAATACCGCGTCTTCGTTTGGCTTGCCTATGTCTTTTTCATAGGAAGCTTCCCAGATGCGGATTCCAGGAAGCGGCTCGGTTTCGACGGCTTTTTTTATCGTGGGTTTGGTTGTCAGGGCCTCAGGATCCGTGGGCCGTGTTGAAGGCCGTTCCGGACCGCCCGTCTTTTTTGGCATGCCATCATGATAGCAGAGAATTGAAGAACCCCCGTGCCTGTGCGGCAACGGGGGTTCGGTAGATCAGGACGAAGGAACGAGACGGAGGGTGGGACGTCCCTTGGGCCGCTCCGGAACGGAGGGCTGCTGGGTCGGAGCCATGAAGGTTCCGGCCGAGGTGCGGAGCGAGAGCTCCTTCTGGCGGTAGACCTCGACCCAGGTGCAGTAGTGCATGAAGCGGATGCGGCAGGCCTCGTGAGCCACGCGCTCGATGTCGGGCAAGGACTCGTCGGTGGCCAGAGCGACCAGCTGGGTGCGAAACCCCTGAAGCTCGCGTGGCGCGAAGTCGTAGAGGCCGATGGAGCCGCAGGCGAGATCCGCACATTCGCGGCGCTCGTACTCGGAGAGCTTCATCACCTCGAGGTGATTGAAGCTCTGGACGCAGCGCTCCGGCGAGGCCTCGATGCAGCGGACGATGATCCGCAGGTAGGTGGTCTCGATGCCGAGCGGCAGACGGAAGAAGTGTTCGACCACGGACTCGGTGAATTGCCGAGCGTGATCCGAAAAGGGCTTCCAGAGCCCGGTACGCGCCTCACGTTTCATGTCTTGAAGGAGCCGAGATCCCATGCCTTTCCCTTTCGTCGAAGTATGTACGGGATCAAGGTATTAAAATACACTATTTTCCGAATTTTGTCAACGGGAAGCAGGTTAAGAAAAAACCGCCTTTTAGGCGGCTTTTTTCTTTGATTTTTTGACGGCTTTTTTGATGTCTTCTTGGTAGGCCTTGTCGATGACCACGCTGCCGCTGCGCTCGATATTGGCTTCGGGCGGAAGGTTTAATACCAGATTGGCGCGAATCACATGACCGCGTGCGCTTTCATCGCCGCGCTTCACCTTGGCGACTTCGAGGACGTATGCGGCGGCGAGATCGGGAGCATTTTTGAGAATAGTCGAGAGTTCGGAGCGATCGTAGTTGTCGAGACTATCAATGGCCGAATTTACATTTTCCCAAAGTTCGGCGGCATTGAAATTTTTGGAATCAATCGCCCACTTCATGAGTTCGGCATTGCTGGCGTAGTAGCTTTGACGCTCGGCAAACGGATCTTTGATTTCGTTGACCTGCTCAACCTTGATGCCGTCACGCTCAGCCTCGACGGCTTCGGCAGCTTTGATTTGTTTGGCGTATTCGCGCTTGCGGTCGCGGGTTTTCTTGGTAACCAACGGAATAGCCTCGTCTTGCATGTCGCGCTTTTGGGCTTCGGCATCGAAGGCAGCTTGGTCGGCTGCCGTCTTTTTTTGCCATGCCTCCTCGGCGACTTCTGGAGCTTGTGCAGGCGCCGGACGCATGTAGCCTGCGCGGTCCATGGCCGATGATCCGTAGGTTTTTGCCCCGCTTGAGCGGCCGCCGCCACGGACCATGCCCATCACGCGCTTTCCTTTTCCGGCATTACGCGCATCCTCGGCAATAAGGGTGTAGACGGTGTCGTAAGCCGTTTTGGCACGGTTCAGCTCCTCTTGTGCCGCTACGACATTCTCGTACAGCTCATCGCTAGTGGAATCGAGGTTGGCTTGAATCAATGACTCAATGCTTTTTTCGTATTCCTTCATGCGGTCTTGGAAATCTGCTTGGCTCTCCAGAGCTGCAGACTCGTCATTTCCGACTTTGCTGATGTCGGCGCGAAGGTCGGATAGTCCTTTCGCCATCATGTCCAAGCGAAGAATCGCTTGGGTCTCTTGGCGAGAAAGCTGTTCTTTGGCTTGAGCGGGCTCATTGAACTCTGAGACGTCGATGTCGATGGATTCGTCTTTTGGCTCTTCGTCGAGACCGAATGATTTTTCAAAATCAGCCGTGGTCCCCTCAAAATCTTGTGCGGCAACACGACCGGCTACACGCTCGCTCTCGCGCTGTTCGATGACGGCTTGAGTGTCCTCGAGATGTTCAGTTTCCCGTTTGATCTCCTCCAAGGCTTTTCTCACTTTTTTCGCACCGCCGCGTGCCTGATAACTCTCTTTAAAGCTCTTAGCCAGGTTAAGATCTCCCGCTCCATCGATAGATGCCGTGCCGCCGCGGATACCGGAGACATAGGTTTTGCTGCCGGAAGGCATACGCGGTACACGTCCGCGCTTTTTATTGCGTTCGGGTGCAGATATTTCGTCCAACCGTGCTTGCCTACGCTCTATCGCGTGTTCGACTTCTTGGAGTTTGAAATATCGATCGAGAATTTCGTCAAAGAACTCCGGGTCTGCCGGACCGCCCGTCAGCATGGAACCGAGACCATTCCAGAATTTTTTAAAGCCGGTTGCATTTTTACGCGACATGCTACGCAGACGTCGGTCGAACTCCATTTCATCGTCGAGCGAATACATGTCCGGACCGATACCGTCCGACTCAAGGCTGGCCTGAATATCGCGCGCCTGGTGCTGGAAATCGCGAAGCTCCTTGGAAAGCGTGTCTGTTTCTGAGGCGTCGATATTCTCACGCAGAGACTCTACTTTTTCTAATTGCTCTTCCTGCTCTTCGATTTGCATGTCCTGCATCATCTGCTCGATGTCAGGGTGGCGCGAGCGGCGTTCGCGCTTTTTTGGAGCTTCAATGGCGCCTGGAACAGACTCCATGCGAGAAGGAAGCTTGGAAGAGATATCTTCCCGGTCTTTCATTTTACGGGGCATAGGCTAATGCCCGAAGTATAGCATAAAAAAAGACGCTCCCCTGTGGGGAACGTCTTTTTTGTTAGGCCTTCACCAATTTGGCGAATGCCTCCGGATGTTTCATGGCGATTTCAGCGAGGACTTTGCGGTCCAGTTCGATGTTACGCGCCTTGAGCGATGCGATGAATTTGGAGTAGTTGGTACCGTTCAGACGAGCAGCGGCATTGATGCGCATCTGCTGGAGCCCACGGTTATCGCGCTTCTTGAGCTTGCGGCCAACGTAGGCATTGCGTCCTGATTTGGTTGCTGCCGTTTTGGCGAGCGTGATTTTTGATTTGCGTCCCCACATCATGCCCTTGGTACGGGCCATGATATTCTTGCGGCGCTTGATGCGGTGTGTACCGCGCTTTACACGAGGCATATCGGTATTAGGCGTTGATCAAAGACTTAAGCGTACGGACGTAAGCCTTGTGTACGGAGAGGTCGCGGCGCTTGTTGCGCGTGACCTTGCCGGATTCGCGGCTATTGAAGTGGTCCTGACCGCCTTTGCGTTTCAGGAGCTTACCGGTTTTGGTGATGACGAGGCGTTTGGCCAGGGTCTTGGAGGTTTTTTGCTTCATATAATGGTTATGACTTGCGTCCCACAATGGTAGAGACATTGCCGCCGCTTCGGGTGATCGGCTGTTCGATTGAAAGCTCGTACTCCTGCTGGATGAGATCGAGGAAGGCTTGGATGCGCTCCCTTCCGATATTGCCGTGTTCTTTTTCACGGCCGCGGAGCATGAGCTCGATTTTGAGCTTGTCGCCGTCTGCCAAGAACTCTTTGGCTTTGGCGAGACGCGTGTTGAAATCGTTCTCCCCCATTTTGACCGAGAGGCGTATGCCTTTGATGTCGACTTTTTTGGCATGAGCCTTTTGGGCTTTGAGCTCCTTCTCTTTTTGATATTTGAATTGTCCGTAATCGATGAAGCGGCAGACGGGCGGAACCGCTTTGGGCGAAACCTCGACGAGGTCGTACCCGCGTTCTTGGGCCGTGGCTATGGCCTGTGCCGTCGGAAGAACACCGATCATTTCGCTGTTCTCGTCGATGACACGGACCTCGGGCGCCAGAATCTGCTCGTTCACGTTGTATTGGACGAGCTCTTCTTTCTTTTGATAGCCGCCGCGGCGGCGATGGTGTATGCGCATTGGAATGCGATGGTGGAGATGGGGGGTATCGCACCCCCGTCCGGACGACCGACGTGCAAACGTCGTTCACAAGCTTGGTCCGCTCTGGTTGTCATCCCTGCGTCCGGGAGCGGACGAGCGTGCAGGAATCAAGTTCTCGGCCTGTCACCGCGTAAAGAGAACGTCTACGCGATCAAGTCCCAATATATGACGGCGTCGTCTTCCCCTTGAGACGCAGGGAAGCGGGCCGGCCCAACACGATTCGCGTTAAGCGAAGGTCGGAACAAAGGCCGGAGCGCGGAAAGCGTGAGCAATCGCTTCGCGGACCTTGGACATGACGTTGGCAGTTGTCATGAGACTATCTGGATTTACGAGCTGGTAGTCACGCTCGGCTTGCCGTTTGAACGTGCGAACGCCGTCGATGCTGATTCATCCCCGGGCGTTTACTCATCGTCATTTCGACGAAGGCGTCGCGAAAGCTCCCGCTCCTTCAATGTTTCCCGCTTGTCATGGGCTTTTTTCCCGCGACAGAGGGCGAAGGCGAGCTTCACGCGTCGGCCGAGAGGATACAACGATAAGGGCACAAGTGTCAAGCCTTTCTGGGCTAACTTTGGCGCTATGGAGCGCAGTTCCCGGACATTGACCAGTACTTTTCGCGAACGCGTCGGATCGTATTCATCGCGTTTGAAAATCTTCGAATATGCCCTAATTTGAGCCCCGACCAGATAGAGCTCGCCACGCATCAGGCGGACATAGGAGCCCTCCAGCTTGGCACCGCCCTCGCGGATAGCCTTTACCTCGGACCCGAGCAATTCCAACCCTCCCTCGTATTTTTCGAGGATTTCGTATTCATGCCGCGCTTTGCGGTTCTCGGCGTAGAGAGGCATGGCGGGAGGGTAACACAAACTTTATAAACTGCGGGAGAAGCACACACCAAGAGAGTCACCAGTGTTACTGGGAAAGCCGCTGTCGACGTCCACGCCGTCGGAATCAAATCTACCGACACAGACGAGACCACCATCCGAAGAACGGACGCTGGTAAATGTATACATACTCTCTAACAATCTCTCACCATTACTCTGTTTGTACACCATAAGGTCATGGATGACATCGGCTGGAGATTGTCTGGTAAGCTTGCTGATTTGAAGCTCAGAGAGCACCTTGGCAGCCTCTCGCCCGTCGGAAGTTATGAGATCTTTGAACACGGCTTCTTTCTTGGCTTCGAACTCGATGATTGCATCTTGGTAGATTTCAGGCATTTCATCGACATCTCCAAAAACTAGGCTATCGAGGTAATCGCATATGACTTGGGTCTGTTCGAGATAATTCGCGCTGGTGGAATCCGGGATAGGTTCTTTGGATACAAGGGCCCAGCCTGGCTTGGAGGTTTCTTTGGTATAGAAGTCTTCTTCTTTGAACCAATCATCATTTTGAAAAGCGTTTCCTCCTTTGTACTTCTCTTCCATCTCTTTCATGGTGAGAGGAATGCGGAGAATGAGGAATTGGTTTAGTTGTTTGGCGCGTTCTAGGTCTTCTTTGCTAAATGGGATGGGAGGGATGTCTTTTGTTTCAAGTCTGATATTCCAAGTTTTGAAAATGGCTACAGGGCCAAGAAAATCATTCCCAAGAATTTCGATCGCCGCATCAAATGAAACAAGTTGAAGCTCTTCCTTTAAAATGTCTACGAGGTTTTCGAGATGCTCCTTTTTGTTATTTAACGCAATCTCTATGATTCGTTGTCCCGTGCGCTGATACTCCGCGAGTATGTCCTGGTATTCACGAAAATTGGCCTGAATTGATTTCAGAAAATCTCGTGATTGTTGGCAGTTGATTCTTGGCACCGAGTAATTATACCTTACTCTACCTTCACTTCTATACGATCTTTGAGGGTCGGGATGGTGTCGAGCCAGCCTGGTTTGATGGTAATGATGACCGATTCCACTCCATCCACCGCCTTTAGTATTGATTCGGCATCAGATTTGGATTTTCCGGCAATGACGGTTTTTTGAAGGAGTGGGCTGGTCGGGCTCAAGCGGTAGCCCGCATCGGCGGAGACGCGGATGGCAGCGGTCTCGGCAGAAGCATCGGATGATTCGAGCGAATAGGTGATCGCTCCCCCGTCAAAAGGCAAGAATTCGCGACCTTGCGGAACCTTCTCTTTGAGACGCGTGCGAACAAGGGATTGCATATCCTCTTTTGAGTAGTAGACGGCGGTTACGTCTAACTTGACCGAGGCTAAGAAGACTTCGGCAATATCCCCCGGGCGGACCATGAATTTCTTGTCGAGGACTTTGACCACGTATACCACTTCCATACGGTCTTTCTCCGGTACCTCGTCGCCGAGAGCCTTGGTCGCCTGACTCAAAACGAGATCGGTCAACGATTTTTCGGCGCGGTCGATATCGGACTGGGTAACCGGCTTCCCTTTCTTTGGAGCTGTTGGAGGCGTCGTGACCGGCGCTGGTTCTGATTGGGATGATTCGATGGTTCCGCGAGGCACGGCGTCGAAGGGCGCGCTCGATTCTGCAAATATATGCTTTTGGAGATCGATAAACAGGCCAGGAATTGTAAATTTGGTCGGTTCTTTGAGGACGAATTGGCTGCCGGGCTGATCGGCGTAGGCCGCAACCGTAACCGAACCGCCAGGCGGGATATTGACCTGCGCATCAATGCGGTAGAGCTTGTTGTCAGATGTTAAAAGTCGGGTGCGGCGAACCAGAGTCTGTGCTTTGGAGTAGTTATTGATGATTTTGACTGTTCCTCGGGCAATGACCGTATCGTCTTGGACCGGAGGCGCGACCGGAGCGGGCGTGGTCGTGGTGGGCTTGGTCGGGTCGATGGGGGCGCCTGACTCGCCTTGCACCGGGAACTCCTGCACTTTTTCAAATACGCCTTGAACTACGCGTCCCGGGATTTGGCCTGCCTTGGGCTCGCGTGCGACTTCTACGACCCCATCCAAACGCACATTGTCGCGTTTCACTTTTACCAATACTTCAGCCCGGACCGAGGTCAACCACAATACAGCCACTACAATGACTATGGTGAGGGCAATAAAGGTATAGGCAATACGTCGGTAAGCGGTAGAGCGCGTGCCGGTCGCAAAAGACGGTGCGGTAATGTGGACGGAACCTGGTCGTCGGCGGGGAGGCGTCATAGTGAGCTTCGGGAGTATAACACAGCTTACTTGGACAAAATCTTTTCGCGAAGACCTGCTACGGTCTGGACTTCTTGTTCGAGGGCTTTGATCTGCATTTTCAGGGTCTCATTCTCTCCGGAAAGCGCTTTATTTGCTGTTACCGTATCGGAAAGCTGCTTTTCCAGGCTTTTGATAAGTTCCTGCATGCCTCGGATCTGCTGATCAAAGTAGAGCTCGCGCACGCGTTCGTCTATTGCGCGGTCGAGCGCCTCGGCATGCTTGGATGCCCCCTCGGATTTGGATTTGATCTTGTCGGCGACGAATTGCATGACCTGTGCTTCGACCGAAGCCTTTGGATCGGCTTTCAGTTTTGCGGCAATTTCATCGACGAGTTTTTTTCCGTCTTCTCCAAACAAGGCTTTTTCGGAATATTTTTGAAGCTGATTGAATTTTCCTGTATCGCCCGAAAGCTCGCCGTTCAATTTTTCGCGCACCAGGAGCAGAATGCGGTTGAATCCTTTTTGATATTCGAGCTGTTTGTCGGCAAATTTGAGTGCGTACTCGGCGAGCTCTTCGCGTGCCTTGGGATCGGTCTCGGGTTTGAGCGGGATGCCGTTTTGTTTTAGCAGATCGCGCAATGCGGATTCGGTCAGCGGACCCATGGTGCCGAAATTGAAAGAAAGTTTTTGGGAGTAGAACGCTCCGACTGCACGCTCCCCTTGAAGCGGAATGGCTCCGGACGCTTTTTCCCGCTCACGCAGGAGGCGCGATAACCGCGCAGCGGCATCCGCTCCTCCGCCGGTAACCGCCAAAGCGAATTCATCGCCGCCGACGCGATACGCATCCACTACCACATCCGACTCGCCTGTTTCTGCGATCATTTGTTTCTGAAGATCTCGTGCAACCCCATCGAGCAGTTCGGCGGCTTTTTTGATGGCGATATTTCCGGTTTCTCCGCCGCCTTCCTTATCGAAATACTTGAGAAACGCCATGTCGATATACATGGCAGTCATGGGTTTACCGGCTGCCATCCCGCTTTCAAGGTGTTTGAATAAACGGCCGCGTCCGTTTAAACCGGTCATGGTATCACGATTGGCTTTTTCGATTTCCAAATTGAGCTCGGCTAGCTCGGCGTCATCCGGCGATTTTTGTTTCTCTGATTCGTAGATCGCCTCAAGATGTTTAATGCGTTCGATGCCGCTCGTGTCTTGTGGCGGAACAAACTCCTGCGCCCCGCTTTCGGTAGTTGCGACGGATGTGACGCTATCTTGAGGAAGAGGCATCTCGAGATGACGCTTCGCGGCGACATCAACAAGCGTTTTTTCGAGACTGCGCGCCGAATGGCGGCGGTCGGTTGCTTGGCGGCGGGCCTCTTGCTTGGCGAGGCGTGTACGGGATTCGCGCCAACCCTCGGCGTCATCCAATGCGCCAAGTTCGCGCAGGCGCTCGATCACGGTCGAAAAAGGCAAAGTCGTCGGATCGCCTTCGCGTTTAAGCAGACCTTCGAGCGCTTTTTTTTGAAATTTGTCGTAAAAGTCGGATGCGTCCGGCGCATTACTGCGGATTTTGTCGGTCAAACGATTGAAGCGGGCTTCGATTTTTTGGATGTCGTTTTGCTGCTGTAAAAATTCTTTGACCGCGCTGATGGCCGCTCCCGAGCGCTCGCCCTCGGACATATCCGAAAACTCTTTCCGCGCATCCGGATTGAGATTGTTCAAGGTATTGATGATTTCACTTTGCGAAATCATGCTTGCCTCCGTCGGGGCCGCCTCCTGTCCTGGCACGGCTTGTGAAAGATCCACCGACCCGGATAAAAGAACGGTTATCTCATGGGCCAATGCTGTCGGAATATTTTTGAGACGAACGCTGAAATCGTTTCCGGCCGTACGGTAGATGTCGTAATGCTTGGAAACATCGGCTTGCGGTCCCATCACCTCGGAGAGACGCGCCCCGATGCGCGATTCGATGGCGCGCGCGGTGGCCTCAAGCGCTTTGTCGCCGCTCGTGTGGTCGCCTTGGGAATTGATGCGATCGAGCTCGCCCATGTTCACCAAGATAAAATGCGTCGAGGCATCTTCAGGCGAGGATGGAATCACTCCGTCCGGACCTGGTTCGAGTCCGCGGTCGTCAAACGCTTTGCGGAGATCGCGGCCAAAGTACTCCCCTTTCCATACGCCGGTATTGTCGTGCTGAGCCGTAAAAAGCTCGATACGTTTTTTGGCGATTTCGACGCCACGCATTGCTTTGGGCAGCTCTTCTTGACTCCCTCCCGCATTACGGACGGATTCAAGGTCTTGCTCGGCCAGAGCAAGTTTTTTCTCAAGATCGGTACGCCCAAGCTGCTGCTTGCGGAGCATAACGCGACGCTCTTGCGATACGGTCTGTTCTGGGCGGATTTCACCATCTGGCATACGGGTACAGAATACCATGTACGAAAACTCCCCGCTCCGATGGCACGGATACGGGGAGAAGCATCTGACTAGATCGACGTGGCGGCCAAGCCGTCGTCGAACGGAATGTGATCCCTGCGGAAGATCTCGCAGGCAAAGCGGAGCGCGTCGCCCTCCAGGTTCTTCAGGTCCTCGATCGAGGCGAGATCGCTCTCGATGAGACCGGCCAGTCGCAGGCGGATGCTCAGCATGCCGAGAAGATTCTCGTCGCTGGCATAGCCGGACGGCAGCGCCGTGAAGGCTTCGTACAACTCCTGGGCCGTCGAAGGAACGTCCATAGCCCTACCTAAGCAGGAAAATAATGGAATGTCAAGTTTCGGGCTTTCGTACGACGCCTTTTCCGGAGGCTCCCTCGTCATTTTGGAGATCGGTGGTGAGTGCAGGTTTTTTACGTTCAATTGTTTCGGAGACAATAGGATCGGTTGCCGTAAATGTCGTATCGCCGACGAGCCGAGCAAAACGGCCAATATCAAGATCGGTCGGCGTAAGCGAGATATCGAACCAGGCCTGTAACTCTTTCACATCCTCCGGCACTTGATTCAGCTTCCATCGGACAGTGCGCGTTGTTTCGTCAAAACTGATCTCCCCCGCCTCTGGAAGCGATGAAGCATTCCATGCCACGGATGCCGGGAGCACCGCTTCGACCATCATGTTTTCGAGCGCGTGCAGGTTCTTGGCCATATTCCAGACAACTCGATAGACCGTGGTTTTTCCGGCAACCGGAGGCAGAGGACCGGATCCAAGCGGTGCACCCTCCTCCGTAAAATAACGCGCTTCCACGGAGAGATCGGCATCACTTCGGTAGCTTAATTTGATCGGATTCGCTTTTACGTCACGCTTCACTTTATCTTTGCCCACGGTTGCCATGGTGCCGGAGAGCTGGAGACGGATATCGGCTGTTTTTGTTCCGCTGGCTGTGCCAATGGTTGGTATGGCGAGTTCAATGATGCCTTCGTCTGACGGAGCGAGCGACTCAAGCCCGGCTATCTGAGACTTGTTATAGACAATCGATTGTAGACGCGGTCTGGTCGACGAAACTCCGCGTGTCGCATCTTCTAAACGCGTCCAATTAAGCAAAGAGGTACCCGTTGCAGATGAGCCGTTTACAATCGACTCGAATGAGAGCTCGAGCCGGACATCCCCGAGCGCCTCTGGACTCACATTTTTATATGAAAGCGAGATGCGGAGCGGTTCGCCGGGGGTAATGGCACG
This sequence comes from Candidatus Uhrbacteria bacterium, assembly GCA_020854265.1. Lineage (GTDB taxonomy): Bacteria > Patescibacteriota > Patescibacteriia > 2-12-FULL-60-25 > 2-12-FULL-60-25 > CAIXDN01. Next base: position 141,474 of record JADZFU010000003.1, on the reverse strand, counting down.
GTCCGCATCTGCTCCGTTAACCACCAGACGCAAACTCAAATCTCCGGCGAGTACAGGGATAATTTGATTCGATTCAAACAAGGCTACAAAAGTCTTCTCGCGCTCAGCGCCCACGCGCAAGCGAAACGGGATATCGCCGGACAGGCCGGAAACGAACGATCCTGAGATCGAAAGCGAGGTTGTGGCATTCGGCGAGAGCTCGGGCAAAGCCAGCTCCCACTCCCCTCCGCTTCCAACCGGCAAAAACCGGGACCCTGTAGCCTGTGCCGGCAAAAACCCTTGGGGCAATACCATGCGGGCCGCGAGTCCGGATAGAGACTGTTCTCCTTTATTGTGCAAACTGAATGCGATGTCGATACGATCGCCGGCAACAGCTTTGGCGGGAACGTTCCAACTTCCTTCAAAAACCGTATCGGTAAATGACAATGCCTTGGTGACCAAAGTTTGCTTGCTACGGGTATCGCCATTTTGGCGATAGACCGAAATAGCTTGAAACGCACCCTGCGTTCCGATATTCCCGATGAAAATACCCTTCACCGTGACAAGACCATTGGCACCGGCAGGTACTATTCCGAGCTTCCAAGCTTCATTGGTGGGATCCGTCGGCCATGGCGAGGCGTAGGTTTTTTGGAATTCGACCGGATACGCAAGACGGAGCTCGGCATCGGTGACCGGTTGGAACGAGGTGTTCTTCCAGCGCACAGTGTAGGTCACTTCTTGTCCGAGCATGATGGAGTCCGGACCGTCTATTGATACCTCGATACTACCGGAGGGCAGATCGGCATTGGGCTGGAGAAAAAGCAGGCCCGCCCAAGCGAGTGCGCTTGAAATCAAACAAAACGCGACTAATCCGGTGAACGCACGGAGCCACCAGCGGCGTTTTTTGTGATGAAGTTTTTTTAAATCGTCCTGCTTGGCCGAATCATTCAAGTAAATTTTTTCCAATCCTTTCGCCACATCGGCCGAATGGCCTTTCTCGTGTTTGGTCTCGAATGAAAAACCTGCCGAACGCCAAGGACGGGCTGGCGGCGGCGTGGGTTTTTTAGGCTTCTCTGATGGCGTTCTCATTTATTTTCAAATAATGCGGCGACGACACGGTCACGATCCCAGACTTCCTTGATACCGAGCAAATCCCGATTCGTCCAGGCTGTTTTCCACATTTCAGGAACATGGACACGTACCTCTACCTTGCGCTCCGGCTTTCCGGATTGGCTTACAAGACTTGAAATGTAGGCCGGACGGCGAACGGAAGAGGAACCAGAAGACATTTTTTCTCCGAGATCGTAGGCCGTGAATGGAAGACGGTACTTGAACACGGTGACCGAGGTTTCTCCCGGATTCAGCTGGACCCATCCGCCGAATGCGGTGCGTCCGAACTCGTCCGTGATACGGACATTTGCCGGACCAAGGCGCGGACGTTTTTCTTGTGCTGCCAAATCAGCGTCAGGCAAATCTTGAGGAAGCGGTTTTTCAAACAAGCTCTCCGGCGGAGGATTGAAACCGGATGCATCGAGCAACTCGGAACCTTCCGGCACATACACGCGCAGGTAGGTGACATTGTTTACGCCTTTGAAGAGCTCGCCTTTTTGCCCTGTATGCGTTCGTTCGATGCGAACCGTATTGATGATAGAACCATCCGCTGCAATTTCAACGTCCTTTGTTACCTGTTCTTCGATGGAAGCATCGGATTTTTGTCCGGCGATATTGGCACCGATCACGGCAAGCGTATCTCCTGTTGCCGGAAGGAATCGTCCATTCCAGCCAAAGCGCTCGGCCAAGGCTTCTTCTTCATCATCCGCGAGCCAGACCTGCACATCTTTGGTGACCAGCGACTCGGCAGCGAGCGACAGAAGCGCGAGCTGCTGCTCTCGGGTCGGTTTTTTGAGCCGTTCGAGCAGGATATGCATCAAATCGCCAACAAATTGCTTTGGTTTATTTTCTTCCTTGTCATATTCAAGCTCGACGGCTTTTTGCGTTTCGAGCATGAAGTTTTCTGCCGTAATGGTTTTGCCATATTCGGGCAATTCGACAGGACCGGTGAGCTCTAGCAGGCGGATTACCACGCGCGCATTCACGGCGATGACTCCGTCTACCGTACTTTGACCCGCCTTGTTCCAAAACCAATTGATTTTTTCGGCTGCTGCAGGAAAATCCGGGAACCAGTTCGCATCTTGGAATTCCCAACGTGCTGAAACAAGCTGCAAGGGACCAGGCGATGCTACACGAACCTTGAGTTCGCCTTGTAAATCGTAAGGTCCGCCGCCTGGAAAATGTATTTTCCGGATTTCTCCGCGGTCAAAAGTGAATTCGGCGAGCGATCCCATAAATCCGCCTGTCGGACGGAGCTCGGACGGATTTTGGAAGACGAGAAGATAACGGCGCTGACGCTCTTCGCCGATAGCGGCGGCTAAAAAGGAATTCACGGCACGCAGCTCGCGGACGGCGGAGCGGACATCCGAGATCAAATCTTTCGCTTCCTCGGCCTGCGCACGGACTGATTCCGGCAATTTGTCGATCTGAACACGACCCATGGCATCGGAGGCGCGTTCAAGTGCAGGGAGAGCGGATTCGGCGTATGCATCAAATAAGTGGATGCGCTCGACCGGATAGCGGACTTCGGCGGTCATGGCTTTTTCCAAACCCTGCTCGAGCAAAGAGGCGGCTTCGGTTGCCTGTTCTCCGGCAGCGATGAGGGAGCGGGCAGTTGCGTAGGTGTCGCGGGTCTCCGGAAGCGCTTGAGCGGCGGCTACGGCCAAGACATTTACCCGGTTGAGAGCGCGGTCGGTTTCGGCAAGTCCTTTGGAGGCCTCTTCAAAACGCAGACCCACGGCTGCATCAACGGCGGCCGTGCCTTTGGCTTGAACTTCGGACCAGGACGAACTCAATTGTCGGGAAAGCGAGACTGCGCCGGCCGGCACCGAAACGATAAATGCCAAACCAAAGAACCCGGCCATGACGCGCACAAAGGAAAGACGCGGCAATACCACGGGCACATTCCACTCTTGCTCGGCCTCGACTATGGTTTCTTCTATCTTTTCTTCGATTGATGCAGCTACCTTTTCGGCGGCTTCCATCTCAGCTTTTATTTCTTCAACAACATGCTGCTCGACTTTTTTGGCGCGCAGCTCCCAGACCATGAATGGTGCCCGCAGCTTGTTCCACCAGCGATAAGACTCATGAAAAGCAATGTCGTGATCTCCGGCAGTAAATTGAGAGACAAATTCGTGCGGATCAATGCGGGACAATCGCAAATCACCGGTCACAGCAGCCAGATCTTCGATTGCCGGAGGCTCTTCATACGGAGCCGTCCATTCTTCAATTCCGGCTAATTCGTCGTCACGCTTGGTTTTTGCATGGATTTTTTTGGCTAAGCCGCGAATCTCGACAATATTTTGGCTCGGGACATGTCCTCCGATACGGACTTGGATACCTTTGGAGCGACCGGCGACACGCGATCCCACGAATGCCACTAATTGTTGGTCGAGCGTCTTGATGAGATTGTCCGATGCTGGAGGAGAATAATTTGTTATCTGCCTGCGATACAGATTCAAGAATCTCGAATGGATTTTTGGTCCGGGATTTGAAATTGGCGCCGGTTCGACAACATGCGCGAGCTGGTCTTCGAGGCGAGCCAGCTGATTCATCTTCTTCCAGGCGGCTGGCAATTTTTTTGTTTTTTTTACGCGCGGCATGAGTGTTTCAATCCCTCGAGCGTTTTTTCTGCGGCCGATTTCCAGGTATGTCTCGCGGCGGCTTCGATGCCGCCACGAGCCGCCTCTTCCCGCAGCCGATCATTGTCCGACAATCCCCGCTCGATTGCCGCAATCATATCATTCTTGTCGCCACTGCGAAAGAACAATGTACCCATTTCGGGTACAACTTCACGCAGGACGGGGATGTCGGAACATACGACCGGGCATCCGGCGGCCAATGCCTCGATCGGGGGAAGGCCCATTCCCTCAAAAGACGAAGGAAATACAAAGAGTTTTGCCCGGGGGAAGAGCCAAGCGAGCTCGGCATTGCCCATGCGTCCGGAAAACACGACGCGCGGGATGGATTGGGTACTAACCTGATCCATATGACGCTTCAAAAACAAGTCGTGCTCACCGGTAATGACAAGCGACAGGTCGGGATGATTTTGTGCGATGTCTTTCCATGCTTCCAGCAAAAGATCGATACGCTTATGCGGATATGCGGATCCGACATACAAAATAAAATTCACGGCCGGCATTTTGGACACGGGCGGGGCGGTCGGTTCCGGAAATTGCGTCAGCCCCTCGCCGGTTACGATCACTTTGGATTTTGCATCGGGATAGAATGATGCGACATCATCGGCAACGGCATGCGTCGGAACAAAAATGACACAAGCCCGCCGCACGGCATTGTTCAGCACGATGCGATGACCAAGACGTTTGATATGTGCGATCAGCGGATGACGCGTCGAAGCCTTGGCGCTTGTCGGCTGGTGGAGGAGAAGGAGATCATGAATGGTAATGGCAAGCTTCCCGCGATAGAGAAGCGGTACATTCCAATGAGGAACCCAAAGGAGATCGGGTTTTGATTTTCGAAGAATGAATGGCCAGATGATCTGCTCGGCAAACGAGTACCAGCGGATTCGGTCTTGCTGTAATACAATTTCCCAGCCAGATGGCAGCATGAGCCGCATTTGAGCAAGCATTTCCTCGATATAACGACCGATGCCGCGGGTATTTCCGGCACCCATCATCCGAGCGTCAATTACGAGGCGCATATCACGCTAGATTAATGACGGGTTGGCTAAATGGGAAGGCTGGGTTAGCATGCGCTTCGCATCGGGCTATGGCGCAGTTGGTAGCGCGCCTGCTTTGGGAGCAGGAGGTCGAGGGTTCGAGTCCCTCTGGCCCGACCATGTAAAATCCGCAGAAATGCGGATTTTTGCTTGTTTTATTGACAAAAACGCGATTTTTTGCTATAGTATAAGGTCGTATTTCGCGACAAATCCTGCATGTATGTGCGGGAGGATGAACCCTTCAACGAGGTGAGTCATGGGCGGTGGAATCGGAACGGACCTGCAGAGCGACAAGACGATCACGGACGGACCGGGCAAGTGGGACCTGCTTGCCGCGCTCGGCGATCGGTACCTCGGGCGCTACATCAAGCTGACGGTCGTGACCGTAAGCAAGGAAGAGGAGTTCGAGGTCCTCGTCGACTCGCTCCAGCACGAGGACGGTTCCGGCGAGAGCTGGATCGTCGAGCTCAAGGCCAAGTGGAACGGAGGTCGCTTCCGCGGCCACTACTCCACGAAGACCCGCAAAGGCTTCCTTCGCAAGATCACCAAGTAACTTCACAAGGGAGCACACATGACCGAGCTCATCATTCGGATCCTGTTCTGGTCGGTGTTCGCGACCTTGGTCGCCTGCCTCGAGATCGAGATCGAAGGGAAGCACGGCTGGGCGGAAAAACTTCCGACCTGGTACCGCCTGCTCCCCGGAGGAAAGCCGTTCACCGGCTACAACCTCTTCATGTTCGCCCTGCCGATGATGATCTTCCATGCGCCGTTCGTGAACGGTGCGGAGTGGTCCTGGCAGGCCGAGCTCGAGACCTGTGCGACATACTTCGCATGGTGCGTGCTGTGGGACTATCACTGGTTCGTGCTTAACCCGCACTACCAGGGAAAGTTCCGCCGCGACCAGATCTGGTGGCACTCCAAGAGCCCGTGGGTATTTGGCTGGTTCCCAGCCGACTACGCGGTGTTCACGCTCCTCTCGCTTGCAGCCGCTGGTACAGCTTCGGTCGTGGCGGGCTCGAGCGATCCCTTCATCAGCCACATGGTCATGCTCTGGGGCTTTGCCGCCTTCACCATGGCACTACACTTCGTCGCTCCGCTGTACGGCCAGTGGTACACCCACATGCGCAAGCGCGACGACCGCGAGAAGACGGATATCTTCCACAAGTAGTTCTTTCTTCGGAGTCCGACACGCACACTTCGTGTCGGACCTCCTCTCTGCCTACCGACAATTCCGTCGGTGGTCGAAGCTGGAGGTTTAGATGAAGACGATGGTTTTCTCGATCGAGATCGGCGGACTTCCGCTTCGCTGGACCATCATCCGGGATCATCGCGTACCCGTGCATCTGTGCGAGGACGGCAAGAGCGTCCGGCTTTTGAACGGCGACTTGGACAGTCTGCTTCTCTGCCACGTGCTGGAAGCCGTCATCAAGGCACGCAAGGATGGTGCGTTCTTCGGAACGAACGAACGCGACGAGCACGTCCACAAGACCGAGATGGAGATCGTCGAGGGAGAAGGGCGTTGGGAATTCACCAGCTGGTGCGACATCATCTTCTCCGAACCGAAGCATCACTGGACCAAGCACATCGAGGAGCAGCTCCTCCTCACGAAGCAGGCCCTCCTCAAGAGACTCCTGCACGCCTGAACTACGCGCATCCGCGCCGCTCAACAAAGAGCGATCCCCGGATGCGCTCTTTGTTTTATGCATACATCCAGATTGACAGTATATTAATAATATGATAAACAAGCCGGTCGCTCCTTCACCACTTCAACACGAAATATACGTACTGAAGGTTCCCAATGCACATTGGAATGTCTCTCTCGATGTCGCCCCGACTCGAGCAACGAATCGAACAGACCTTGAAGCAAGAGCTCCGTCAGGAGATCCGACTGGCACTGGAGCAGCTGCTTCGGCTCATCCAGACCCTGAAGCTTGGGCACAAGCTGGACATGAAGCGCCTCACGCAATTCCAGGAACGCGTTGCTTCGCTCGACCAATCCGATTACCGCGGATTCATCCACAAGCTTTCAAATGAAGGCGCGAGCAGCCTCCGCGAGCTTGCGGATGCCTTCATCGGTGTCGGTCAACGGCACGAACAGCTCCGTGGACTCACCAAGTTTGGAAGCCATTTGGCCAACCGCGCTGAGAGCATGGAGCAAGAGTCGTACAAGCCGGACAATTTCGGCATCGGTCTACGGATGGCTCTGTGCGTGCGGAATACGCAAGAAGCTCCGGTGCCGCGGGGTATGTACGGCACTCCGGAAAACCTCGAAGCCCTGCTCGAGATGTACCCCCAATCGGCCCCTGACGGCACACTCCGCTGGATCTTGGCCGGCGGATGGGCCGTGGAGCTCCTGACGAGCGTCCCCCTGCGCGACCATCACGACATCGACACGCTGCTCCTCACCAAACGGCCCCGTTTCCTCGACACGGACCAAATCAATTCCGACGACTACTTCGGCGTCATCTCGTGTACTGACGACTTCGTCGTGCGCTACTGCTGCCAAGGTGCGCCTTGGACGTGGAACGGCATGACCTACCGTCTCATGGTGCTACGCCCCGAATTCCTGTTCTGCTCCAAGTTCCTGAAGCCGCCGCGCGAGAAGGACTGGGATGATGTGGTGGAGCTGGCAAAGAAGTTCTCGAAGACGTGGAACCTCCTGCTGATCCGCCGGCTGATCGACCGCAATTCTTGTCGTTTCAAGCGCGGCAAGGAGCTGCTCGGGATCCTGCGGAGCCGCGATCCGGAGACCATCATCGAGAAGCTCCGCCCTTTCCACACGGACTGATCGTTCGCACAGCAGTCCCCTCCTAAGCGCACCTGACCAATTCTGGTCGGGTGCGCTCTTCATTTCGGAATATTGACGAAAACCCCTGTATGTGGCATTAATTGGCACCCACGCACCTTGCCACGGGGGTAACATGGAACAGGTTGTCACGCACGCGGAGAATCCGATCGTCACGCTCAAGAACGGAGAACGCGCCTCGCGCGTGATCGTGAAGAAGGTCATGGACCAGCTCCTCGAGCTCATGACCGTCACCCAGAACGGGGCTCTCCTGCTCAATGAGCTGGTCATGAAGTGCCACGACGACGAGTACGAGTGCTTCGATGGCTGCGCCTGGAAGCTCTGCGAGCTCGGCTTCTTCGACAACGACGGGAAGGTCAAGTCTTCCGTGCGGGACATCGTCCTCTCCTCCATCATCGGCCATTGGCCGGAACTGGGTTTCAGCTCGCCGATCAAGGCGGACTGACCGACCTACACCCTCCCCTTCTCGGGAGGGTGTTTTGATTCCCCGCACCCCTCGACATTTATTTAAATATGTGATACACATGCCGCCTATCTATGAACTATCCCGTGATCAAATTGCGCGAAAAGAAGGACGTTCCGGTACGCGCCGGACATCCGTGGGTCTTTTCGAATGCCATGGAGTACGAACCGAGCCCGACTCCGAATCCGGGAAGCCTGGTTGAAGTGAAGGCGGCCGATGGCGAGAGTCTTGGCGTCGGCACGTACAATGCCCAAACCTCAATCCGTATCCGCATCCTCGATCGTCATGCATCGGCCGTGATAGATGCCGCATGGTTCTCTGCCCGCTTCAAAAAACTTGATACATGGAAACGCTCACACCTTCCAGAACAGACGGATGGCTATCGTATCGTGCATGCGGAGTCGGACGGGATTCCGGGATTGATTGTGGATCGGTACGCCGATGTGATCGTCTTCCAAATCCACACTGCCGGCATGGAGCGCCTGCGCGACGAGATTATGGCCGCTTTGGATGAGACGTTTGCTCCTCGCGCCATCGTCGAGCGCTCGGACCTTGAAGTGCGTACGCGCGAAGGACTTTTGTCGCTCGAACCGATCATCCGCAAAGGCGCCATCGACGGAATGGTTCAATTCAAAGAAGATGGGCTCACTTTTTTGGCCGATGTCATGCATGGACAGAAGACCGGATTCTTTTTGGACCAACGCGATACGCGCCGCCGCGTGCGCGCTCTCGCCAAAGACAAGCGTGTTTTAAACCTGTTCTCCTATTCCTCGGCTTTTGGCGTACATGCCTTGGCTGGCGGTGCCTCGTTTGTCGCTTCGGTTGATATTTCCAATCCAGCACTCCAACTTGCCGAGAAGCAATTCGAAGCGAATGGCGTCAATATCCACGACGAACGCAAGGTCGCGTTTTTAGAAGGCGATGCCGTGGATATGGTGCGCGATACGGAATTGCCGAATGGTCCGTACGATTTGATCGTGTGCGATCCGCCGGCATTTGCAAAAACGGAAACGCAAATCGAGCGCGCCATCCAAGCCTATTCCGATTTGAACAAGCATTGCTTCCAGCATTTGGGAGTGGGCGGAATTTTGGTGACGAGTTCGTGCTCGGGACGGCTTGAGATGGAAGAGTTCCGCCGTATCGTGCGCATTGCCGCCGGACGCGCAAAACGCGAAGTACGTATTCTGGAAACGCTCGGACACTCGTCGGATCATGCGGAGCTCATCAGCTATCCAGAAGGCCGTTATCTCAAAACCATGATTCTAGAAGTGACCGGCATCCTTGCATAAACAAAAAAGGCTCCCGTGTATGGGAGTCTTTTTTGTTGGAGCGGGTGAGGGGAATCGAACCCCTGTCAACAGGTTGGAAACCTGTGGTAATAGCCATTATACGACACCCGCGAATGCGAAAAGAATTTACGCGAATCTGTTTTTTTCTGCAAGCCTCAATAACTTACGCACAAAATATCCGTCCGCTAAAAAAGAGATCGTGCTACCATGTCTGCGAGGAGGTCGCGCATGACGCGTAGACGGATTCTCTTCCTCGCACATCGATTTCACGAGTTCAACCATCTTCACGATGAAAAGAGCCGGAACCTGGACATCAAGAGCGAAGAGCGGTCTCTCTACAAAGAGATCCGCACCGAACTCGAGATGTTCGGAGAAGTGATGTCCGAGCGCACAAGCGGAATCTTCACGCGAGTCAACACACCCGCTGAAGGCGTGGCAAGACCCTCCGGGTTTTTCCGCGACAGTGTCCTCGTCGAGGATCCCGCCTCCCATCCCTCAACGTCGAATGCCCTCGATGATCGGGAACGGGAGATCCGTGACATCCAAGCCAAGCTTCTCAATTCCGTTGCCGTTGCCCACTGTGTGGTAGCTGTGGTGGATGGAGAAAGCGAGACGCGCGGATCCCTGATCGAGCATGCACACATGCTCGGCAAGCCCGTCCTCCTGCTCCAGCAGGAAACTCCCATCAGGACTGGCGTCCGACCCTTGTATCGGAACCGGCCTGGAATCACCTTCGTCATCTACACGCCCGAGGGCAAGGACTCGGCGCTCACCCAACTGAAGCTGGCCCTCAGCCGCTTCTTCAACAAGATTCCCCTGTCTTCCATGGCAGGCTGACTGAAGGAGGCGCCCGTACGCGGCCTCCTTTTTTAATTTTTTTTGCCGCAAAAAAATCCCCGAAACGGAGATTTTTTTAATGGTGCCGAGGGCCAGGATTGAACTGGCGACGCAAGGCTCTTCAGGCCTTCGCTCTACCACTGAGCTACCTCGGCATTTGTGCCGGAAGACGATAACAAACCCAAGCCTTCGTGACAAGATCAAATACAAAAGCCGATGTGAGGCATTCGGCTCTACTAAATGGGGCCAAGCCGTACCCCTTACAACGCAGCCAGTCGAAACCGAGTGCATGCAAAAGGAGGTGATACGCCGCCCGGGATCTTCGCCCCTCCGCCACAGCGGATACGCAGACCGGATCCCAAGAACCGAACTTTAGCCCGAAGCCTCACATCGACCGCTTTTACTATACAAAGAAACCTCCCCTAGGGTAAGGGGAGGTTCAGAATTCAGAGTTTTTGCTGGACATGCCACTGGCGGATATGGGCTTTGATCTTGTCCCATGTCTCCGGGTGGTTCTGCGGCTGGTACTCGCCGTCTTGCAGCTGGAAGTCCGAAGGCCAGTTGATATGGGTGAGGCTTGAAGGAAAGAAGATCTCCATCACCGATTCGCAATACTGGCGCGCCTTGTAATCGGCGTGCGCGCGGTCGGTGCGGCGCATATTGTCTACGAGCGTGACGACGGGTGTGAACTGCACCTCAACCACCAGATCCTGGACCAAAGCGTTGTACTTCATGACCTGGAAGGCGTCGCTCGAATGCGAATTTCCGGTATCGACCTTGCGGCCGGCACGGTGCCCGAGATTCGAGCTTTGGTCGCAGACGGATCCGGGCGCACGAACAAGCACACTGCGTACCTTGTCGACGACCCGGTCGAGATCGGGCTCGGATTCGACGATGAACATCATGGCCACGCCGTCGCCGATATTGGCGAGCTGGACGAAGCGGATGTCCTTGACCAGGCCCTTCAGCACCGGGAAGCGCTTGGGCCGGATCGAGAACATGACGCGGGTTTGCTCGCCGCGATCATTCTCGATGATGTACTGGTCGACTTCGATCACGCAGATGCTGTCCGTTTCGAGAACGGAGATGGAAGGATCTTCGATGAATTCGTAGCCGATGCAGCGATTGGAGTCCGTGTGATCGAGCTGCGCCACGATACGCACGCGCTTCTTGGATTTGCGTTTGAAGAGGTGCCGTTCGAGCCGCTTGCGCAGCTGCTCGGCCCGCTCCTCGAGATACTCGGAGGCGAACCCGTTGCGGCGGTATTCGAAGAAGGCTTGGCCAAGTATCAGCTTGAGCCGCGCGCAATGCCGTACCCATGGACTGCGCGTGAATCCTCCAGAGCGCACGAGCTCGATGAGACGGATGGGGTTGCGCTCCTCGGCCACCTCTTCCGGTAATCGGAGTCCTCCATGCAGCTCTTTCGGCAAATAGCCGAGCAAATACGCGTAGAGATCCTCGACATCTCGGCAGGCATTACGCCATTCGCGATAGTTATCGTCGAAATCGTCGGGACCGCCGGCATACATGCCGAGGTCGCCGACGAAGAAATCGTGCAGAGCGCGCTGCAGCATGCGTTTGCGCCACTTCTGCGGATACTTCTGGCGAGCTGCTTCGGCTGAGACTTCGTCGAGATGACGAAGCAACATGCGCCAACGCTCGATTTCGCCATGAAGAAGCGACTGGGGATCGCGCGCGAGCCTGAAGAGCCGGTGCATGTCGCCGGGCGGAATCAGACCGGGGAACTTGCTCGAAAGACGCTCTTCAATTGCGGACCGTTTTTGTTGGAATTCCATTCTTGCCTCTGGAAAGAGCGGATTTTGACCTTGGCAGAAAAATCAGGTCTTGAAAAGAGGCTTGCGCCTCTTTTCATTTGCCGTTTAGACGAACCACTTTGGATCGTATTGGACACGATCGTTGACGTGCTCGTATTTGTGGAGCTCGGTGTCCGTGAACCAGATGCCGATTTCATTTTTTGCTTCTTCGACCGTACCGGAGGCATGGATCAAATTACGGATCGGACGCTTCTGAGCATTGGATTGACCGTAGGTGTCATGGGAGAAATCCCCGCGAATAGTGCCGGGTGCGGCTGAGGCTGGCTCGGTTGCACCGACGAGCTTGCGAATGGCTGAAACCGCCATTTCGCCTTCAACGACCATGGCGACGATCGGAGAAGATTTCAGGAACTCGACCAGTCCGCGTTTGATTTCGCCGCCGTACGCTTTGTGATCAGGATACGGGAACGCTTCCCCATTGGCTTCCGTCTTGGCTTTGGCTTTTGTGTAGACGCCCATCATCCATTCTTCGGTGAGTGCGTAATGCTTGTCGACATCTTCTTGCGAAGCATGAACCATTTTAAGTGCAACCAATTTGAGGCCGGCTTCTTCGAAACGGGCAATGATTTTACCGATAAAGCCGCGCTGTACGCCGTCCGGCTTGATGAGGACAAGGGATTGTTCCATAGAGTTGGCGCAATAATAGACATAATCCTGATACCGCGCAAGGGCATTGAACACACTTTTTCTTCAAGAACTTGCCAAAAATACCGCTTTCCGATACAATGGTAGGGTAATTAAATTCTTGATACTGATATGGGACTTCCCGGCCATCGCCGTACTAGCTCACACAAGCGCCGCCGCGCCTCACATTTTGCGTTAACCAAGCCTGCTATCGCCACCGATAAGGCCGGACGTACGCATTTCATGCACAAAGCTGCTCCAGGTGCCACTGAATACAATGGAATTGCAATCCATGTAAAAGGCCGTGAACGCAAGCTTGCAAAAATGCTTGAAAAGACCAAACCGCACAATCACGAACACGAACATGACCACGGCTCGGAGGAAGCGCCGAAGGCCAAGACAAAAGCCAAAAAAGCCTAGTCTCGCCTGAATCGTTCCTCGGTCCGTTCGCACCTTTGCTCCTATGTCTAACCGTCATCTCGCACGCGCCCTCGCCATGCAATCCCTGTATGAGTGGGATTTTTATGACGGCGAAAAAAACGCCTCCGATGTGGTCGAGCGGAACTTGACCGAGTTCGCTCCCAACTTTGACGAAAATGATTTTGCAAAATCCATAGTCCAAGGAGTCGTGAAAAATCAGAAACAAATCGACGAGACTATCACCAAGTTCGCTCCGGAATGGCCGCTCCCGAAAATCACCACGGTTGACCGTAATGTCCTGCGCATCGGAACATACGAGCTCTTGTTCAACTTCGATATTCCCAGCAAAGTCGCAATTAACGAAGCGATCGAGCTCGCAAAAACCTTTGGCGGCGAATCCAGCGGAAAATTTGTAAATGGCGTCCTCGGTGCGATTTACCGCGACCAGCTCGCCCAAGGCGTGAGCAAGGAATCGGACAAACCAAAACCCAAAAAAGAAGAGAAAACCGAATAACCTCATATGACAACCAGCACTGATTACCGCCCGCTGGAAGATCGATTGGGACACGCTTTCCGTGACCGCTCGTTCCTCCTGCAGGCTCTCACGCACCGATCGTTCCTGAACGAGAATGCCGACCACCCATATCCGCACAATGAACGTCTCGAATTTCTTGGAGATGCGGTTCTTGAATTGGTCGTAACCGAATACTTGTTCCGCAACTACGCCAATGATGAAGGAGATCTCACAAATTGGCGTGCTGCTCTGGTGAATGCGATCACGCTCGCAGGAATTGCTCGCGATCTGCAATTTGAAGAGTTCTTGCTCATGTCCAAAGGAGAGCTGCGCGATAAAGACTCGAAAGCCCGAACCTATATCCTCGCAAATGCCATTGAAGCTATTATCGGGGCCATCTACATGGATGGAGGCATGCCAGCTGCCGAAACATTTGTAAATAAGCATATCCTGTCGCATTTGCAGAAGATTCTCGATTTGGAACTGTACGTTGATCCAAAGAGTAAGTTCCAAGAAACCGCGCAGGAGCTGCTTGGCACAACACCCACGTATAAAGTATTGGAGGAGGTCGGGCCGGATCATGCCAAAGAATTCACGATTGGCGTATATCTCGGAAAAGATTTGGTCGCTGTCGGTAAAGGTACCAGCAAGCAAGAAGCCCAGGTTGCAGCAGCCGAAGCCGGGCTCGATGCCAAAGAATGGCGTACAAGAAAAACAAAAGAAGTGAAGGAGATAAAATAAGCGCACCCCGGTCCAGAACGGACCGGGGTGTTTTTTTATTCTTGGCGCACACGTGCCATGAGCGCGGAAATATAGTCGGAGGTGGACTGCCCGTTCGGAAGACGGACTTCTGGCCGCGGCTCGGTAAACAGCACGATCGAAGTGCGGTTTCCGGGAACGGCTACGATGCGATGCGGGAGCGGCTTCAGCTGCGGTCTATACTGCTTTAGCAAGGTCCCGGCTCCAACGAGTACGGATCCAGAAGGCTGATCCGGACGAAACCAGCGCCCTTGGCACTCAAACTCCACGCCCTGATTGTCGGATCCCGCAAAGAGCGTGATAAGACTGAAGTCACGGTGACGCGGAAACAGAATTTCTCCTTCGGGTGCTTCGCGGTACTTGCTTACCCGCATGGGCATGCGCGAGTCGAGGACGAGCGGTGCGATTGTCGTCCCCCACGAGCGATCGAGTCCTCGAAGCGCGTCGTACGCCAGCTCCATGAGCTGTGCATGCAGTTTTATCGCCGAATTGCCGAACTCCCCCACTTCGTCAGGAAAGAGATTGGGCGATCCCTGTCCGATATCCCAGAACTCGCGGTTCGGGTCCGGAACGTTGCCGACTACTCGTTCGATACCAGGCGGCGTATAGCCATATCCTCCGTTTGAGCGCAGGTATTTTGCTTTTATGTCCGGTGAGAGATCGAAGGCTTTCTGCGCCGAAGCGAGCACGCTTTGTATGAGTTGAGACTCGATAGCAGCGTCGATGCGTACATAGCCATGCGTCTGCAAACAGTCTGCATCGATCATTTGAGCTCCCCCAATAGATCTTTGATGGTTTTACGTAGTAATGGATGTACGAGATTCCCGTCGAGCTCGTCCAGCGGCTCGAGTACGAAGCGCCGATGGTGCATTTCCGGATGCGGGATACACAGATCAGGAGTTTGAATGATCTTGCTTCCGTAGAAAAGAATATCGAGATCGAGTGGGCGCGCGGTCCACCGAGGAGCCTGGCGCCGGCCTAGATCGTATTCGATTGTCTTCAGCACATGCAGGAGGCACGAGGGAGAAAAATCCGTATCCCCTTCCAGCGCTCCATTTAGATAGGCTGGCTGTGATGGTCCGACCGCTTCCGTTTCTCGAATGCTCGAGATACGAACTCCTGTCATTATGCGAGAGAGCTTGGCGATGCCCAATCGCAGATTGGCTTCACGATTCCCTAGATTCGTACCGAGTCCGATAAAGACGCGCATCAGACTCTCCGAAATACACGGGTCACGCCTACAGAGTCACAGGAGGGCAATTTGCGTCGCTTGCGAAGCTGCACGCTCACGCCTGCGACGCGCAGATCAGCCATGGCGAGCTTGGCAATTGCTTCGGCGAGCGTCTCGAGCAGAACGAAGCGCTCGGCCTCGACCAAGGCATGAACCGTCTTTGCCAAGGTGGAGTAGTTGAGCGTCGCCTGCATCCGGTCAGATTGAATGACGGGGTTGGCCAGAGTGCAGTCGATATCCGCAAGAATGGACTGACGCTGGCTGCGTTCGATCTTGGGGACACCGATCAGGCAAAAGAGCTCGAGACCCTCGATCTGGATTCGGGTTTCTACGGACTGCATATACCACCTCTTTTTGATGATGATCCTGTTTTTATGTTTGCTGATGACTATGGTCGAGCAATGGACTCGCTCGAGCATGTGTAGAAGCGTTTTGAGCTCATCCGGCGGCAGACAATCGCGATCAATGCATACTTCTCCAGCGCCGGATCTCAACCGAATCGAGATATCCTGAAAAACAGGTTTCCACATGTTTTCCTCCATGGATGAGGATGTTTGATTGTACGGGAATACATCGGACGAAAAAATGTCCGTTTTTTATTGAAAACTCGACCAAGTGCTGATGCGCTTATTACGCAGCATATAGCTACAAGGTAAGAAACGGTGCGCGGCTCGTCAAATACCGCATAACAAAAACCCGCCGATTGGCGGGTTTTGTATGGTGTCCCCGGAGGGAATCGAACCCCCATCACGTGGTTCGAAGCCACGCATTCTATCCGTTGAACTACAGGGACAGACAGACGTGCCAAGAATCTAGCAGGGGTTGAGCAAAATAACAATTCATGCAACACTCGCGCGGCACATTCAACGGAGTATCCATGCCCAAAAGCGAACAGCCCGAAGCCGTCCTGATGCGGACCGCCATGCGGGTCGGGCACCTCCCCTACTCGCGCGGCATGCACACCTCGTCTCTCGTTGTTCCGGAACTTTTGTTCTCGGATCCCGAAGCGATCGACTTGCTTAGCATCGATCTCGCGTACAAGTTTCGCGATGACAAAATCGACGTGGTCGTCGCACCGGCGCCAAATGCGGATGTCCTGGCAAAGCTGACGGCCAAGGCGCTGTACATCTGGCAGGACCAGAAGATCTCGGTTCGGCCTATCTATGCCGACCGCGGTACACGCCGCGAGATCACGTTCAGCTTCCGAGCGCCGTTTTTGCCGCAACTCAAGGAGAAGCGCGTTCTGCTCGTGAACGACTTCATGCACAGCGGCAAGACTATCTTGGCGCTGGCCGAAGCCGTGAAGAAGGCCGGAGGACATGTCGTCGGCTGCGGAGTCATTTGCCACCGAGGCGAGCTGACGTCCGAGCTTCTCGGGTACCCATTGCGGTGCCTGGTAGAAAAACGTGAGGAAACATGGAAGACGAAGGACTGTCCGCTGTGTAAGCAGCGTATTCCTCTGGAGAAAACCTGAGCCCGCCCCCTCCTTTACTCGGGAGGGGGTTTTCGTTAGGGTCGGAGACAGTACATTCACCGGAGGGTATATGACCGTCCTGCAAGAGCTCGAGTCACTGAAGAACGAGACCGTTTCCGCCGAGGAGGACAGCGCTGTCCGGCGCAACAAGCTCGAAGCAATTCGAGAGAAGATCAAAGCTGGCGAGAGCACGGGCGACCGCCTGCGCGATTTCGCCCTGGCCTGCCACGGCGACGATCTCCAGGGAACGATTGCCAAGATCTTTCTGGATCTTGAGTCTTCGCTCTCCGGCAATACCGGCCAGATGTTCCTGATCGCCGAGTACGGCAGACGCAATACCTTCGATCCGTTCGATCATGAAGATTCGGGCTGTTTCGGACCGCCCTACCGGCCCGAACCGCTGCCCGAGATGCTCACATTCGGACTTCTCGCCAGCGATACGCTCGTCGTCGACATGGAGGCCGGTACTTGGGCTATCCCGTGCAAGGAGTATGTGCGCGGACCCTGCCAGCGGACGCGTCTGACGCTCCATGCGGGAAACGCGTTCTTCTCGGACGAACACCAGAAGTGGAACTTCATGCTGGCCAAGTACGGCAAGCAGAGCGAGACCACTTGTCCGGCGATCATTGCCGGAGACGGAGCCGTAACCGACTGGCTCATGAAGAACCTGATCCGCTACCAGCTCGACCGCGATCTGGTGCGGCGCGACATAGCACGCATGACGCTCGGCCTCACGGTGCCGCGCGAACACTGGCTCTTTGCAATACGCGAGCAGCTACGCGACTCGAGTTTCCGCGAAGCGCTCGCAACCGAATCCAAGATCATCGATCTGCGCGCGCAGATCGAAGATCCGAACACCAAGCTCCAAACCAACGGATTGGAGAAGTCCGTGACCACTATCCGTCTGGCGATCAAGGAGCTCCGAAGCCACCTCGAGCTCGCGGTCGAGCTGGGCATCGATCCGATGCGGAGCGAAGTCCTGCGTATCAACGAGAACTTCGGACGCTACTGGAAGACGACCTGACCCTGTTACCCCCTCCTGTACCCAGGAGGGGGTTTTCGTTATGATGTCGGCTATTATGCAAATCCCCCAAGAATTACAGGCCCACTTCCCCCATCCTGCTTTGATTATCATTGCCGACCATAGCCATGCCCAGTTTTGGCTGGCACATAACGACAACATGGAAGATATGGAGGTGGTCGAGGCGCCCAAGGACGAGTATTCGGATAAAGAGGGCCGCGCCCTCGGACAAGAAATTTCGAATGACCACAACGAGCATCATTATATTCATGCCTTGGTCGACCGCATCGAGGATTTTGTGAATGAAGATGCCGCGGAATTTATCCATTTGGCCATGCCAGCGGATATTGCCCATGCCATCATCGACCACAGCTCGGAAGCAGTACAGTCGAAAATCCTGATGCAAGCCCATGGGAACTTCATGAAAGAAGACCCGCTTGATGTCGTGAAACGCCTCTACTCCCAAAAACCGGTAATATAGGTGGTCGTAAACGTATTCGCTCCGTCGATTTCGCTTGAAATTTTATTCCGATCAACGAACGTGAAGGATGTCGGACCAAGCGCACGGATCACGGCAGCCAATGCGCGGCCGTTATCCGTATAATCGTCATCGGCACGAGCAAAAAATTCGGCGTTTGATGTTGTAAACGCGTCAATTGTTTGCCGGTCGTTTTGTTTTGCCTGCACTTCACCGAGATAGTGGGACATGTCGGATGAAACGAGGATGAATGTCCCTCGCGAAATCTCATGCGCGAGATACTCGGTGAAAAGCGACAGCTCCTGATCCGTGATACTTCGCTTTACGATGAGAGGAAGAATGCGTGCGTCCGGAATTGATGAGGCGAGAAATGGCACCAAAGCCCCGACTCCGTGTTCATTCTCGAAAATCGGTGCCTGCTCTTTCGCAAAGAGGAGGCCGGTTTCGAGCCGCGTTGCTGCATCGGTATCAATTTGAATTTGGTGACCGTCCACATGATAGTTAATCCGATGGAATGCAACCGAGGAAGCTGATTTTCCAAAATGATCGGGCGAAATAATAATGATGGACGGTTTCGGGTCAAGACAATCTCCGAGCGGCATGATTATGCGCGCCATAAGATCGGACATAAGCGCATGGTGATTTACCACGGCAGCGCGCGGATTCTCAATCGGACATTGGAGCGGCGCCTGCGCGAGACCGCGCATGAATCTGGCACGATCCAAAAACCGTTCTGCGTCTATGGAGTGCTCGTAGGAAGGAGGGCTGACCGGCTCTTGGGCCGCGGGACGGAATGCCATAAGCATCGCGAGTGCGATGCTTATGGCAATGAGAATAATGATTGAGAGATGTTTCATTTCACGATGATTTCCGCGTCCTGACTGATAGCCGAGATGGAAGGATAGTCCAAATGGCTTACCATGGCAGCTTCTGCGACAAAGGTTCCGCGCGAGACGACGCGCGCCGAGTAGCGAATGGTCTCAAATGGTTCATTGCAGGTCACAAAACTAACCGTACTGCCACGAATTTCGGTCGGGTACCAATTACGATCAGAGTAGGACCAGCTGACGGCAGGCTTTAGTCCAGCAGGAAGATGGTCTTGTACCAAGTAGCAGCCTTTTTGAAGATTCCCGCGAGCTTCGGGTTTTAACGTAATGCTCACTACATCGCCTTCGCGCAGATCGTTGAGCGGACGCGAGACCTCATAGCTGCGGGTTAATGCAAGCTCTGGGACTGGCGCGGGACGGCCGGCAACCGTTCGGATGAATGCAATGGTTACCGGACCGTCAACACGCGTCACGCGGAAGCGGCGGGCCTCGTCGCTCGTGAGTGTAAGACGATGGAGAGGCTCTTCGCGCGAGAAGCGGAGCGTTTTCTCGTCATCACCAAAGGTGTATGACAGAAGTACGTCCCGACCGAGCGAAGTTGAACGGAGCGCTTCGAGATAACGGACTTGGGCCAGTACCGGGAAGGCGTCTTTATTGATATTCTCTTCGACCCACAGACGCAAATTTCCGGCAGATGGATGCGCAAGGCGCGAAGCGAGCGCAGCAGCGTCGGCTGTGGCTTCGTAGACGTCGACCGGGTCATTCGAGACAGGCAGCCAAGTCAAATCATCACGGGTTTCGGCTTGGGCGAGCAGACGTTCGAGCAGGCTGCGGGCGCGTTCGCGGTCGCCGGCAGACTCAAGACCCCGAGCGATAACGAGCCATTCTCGCCAGCCATGCTCCTTCTCGTCGGCCATACGCTGAAGATCAGGCAGTACCGGTTCTCCAAGCGCGGCGAGGCCGGCAAGGGCATGAAGCCGCTCAAGTGCGGAGGGCTTTTGGATGAAGCGGCCGCCATCGTAGATACCGACGAAATAATCGGCGATCAATGCACGATCCACGAACTCGGGAGCGGTGGCCACGATTTCGGAGGTGAGTTCCAAGTCTTGCGTCCCATAGGGCAAAAGACGGTAGGCTGCATAATCCATGTAGTCCGACAATCGTGCGCGAAGCTCGCCGTCGGAGGGAGCATTCTCTGGGCGAATACCGTAATCCTCCTCAAGACGCCGGAGCGCAAGACGTTTTGCAATCAATGCGTCCGCACGGGCTGATTCGAGACCAGCTAGACGCTGATACTCGCCGAATAATGCGGCCTTGGTCTTTGACGTCAGAATTATATCGGCCTCGCTTTGACCAAGCTCGGGAATCGAGCTGCCCGGAGCCGCCTCCGTACGGACCAACTCGTTTTTTGTGAACCGGGTTTCTGCGATATCGACAAAACGCTCGATCGCATCCGTCTGGTCTCCGTTTTCAACACGAATGGTCATGCGATGCCGGCCGGCAATCAGCTCGTCTATCGCCACGTATACGGACTCCCCTGCTTTTCCGTTTACGCGCTGGCTCGAAAGACCTAGCGTTGGCGCATCCACCGTATAGGCAAGATCCGAACCTGCACGCAGACCGGTGCCGAATGCACGAAGTTTTAGTACGGGCTTATCTTTTACCAATAAATATTCTGGGATGACGGTCGATACAAAGACCGGACGCGTTACCGGTACATCGAGTCGAGCGGAGCCGGCATCAAGCGAGTCGGAAATGCCGATCACCTCGATACGCCAGCTGGTCAGGTTATCCGGAGCCGTGAACTCAACCACGGCTTGGCCACTGCTATCCGTCCGAACCAGGCCAAAGGCTGCCGTATCCTTGAAGTTGGAACGGACATCGGATTTGGCTGCAAGCCCCATGTCTCCCCCCATTTCGGCACCGCCACCGCCACCCTCAAAACGTTCGAAGATGGAGGACTCGAAGATGATTCCATCCTCGACATACCCGTAAATTCCGTACAAAGGATTTGCGAGATAGTCGTATGAGAGGGCAAGCAAGGCCTTGTCGACTGCGCTATATGCGAATACGACATTTGATGCGGGTTGTCCTGTTGCTTTTGATTTCGCGGAGACGCGTACGCGGATTTTTCCTCCCGGGGCGTAACTTGGCTGCTCGGCTTCGGCCTTGATCTCAAGACTTTTTTCCGTTTTGTCATACTGAGCCGAGGCGCGGACTTTTTCGAATTTTCCGTTACGCCAAATCACGGCGCGGATCTCGGCATTGGGCATGAGCTCGCGTTCAAAACGGAACTTGTGAGCAGCCGAAGTCTCGGAAACGACCTCGCGGATTCCGCGAGCTGAAACGGTGAATAGGACCGATGATCCCTCGGATGGGCGGAAGTCCTCCTTGCCAACTCGAACCGTGGCGGTCAGCTCGGTACCAAGCGCATATCCGATATCGCCTCCATAAATATCGAGCTTTGGCTCTGGAGAAATTTCCAGATAGACCGCATCACCTTGTTCCGGACTGCTGTCATTCCATGAACCTGAACCGCCTTCCCAAATCCAGTAAAATGAACGCGTGGATCGGCCTTCGTCATCCTTGCCGTCTAAAACAACTTGATAGGCTTTGCCGCTCTCGCGGGTGAATCGGTGAGTCGCCTGACCGCGAGCATCGGTGGTTACTCGGAATGCGACCGGCGGGTCCAGACGTTCTTCGTAGCGGAAGCGCTCGACCTGTTTTTTCTCGATGGCATCGTAATAGAAACCGGCGGATACACGCTCCCAGCGGCGTCCGATGATGTAGCCATCCAAAGTGCGGCCCGACCAGTTGTCCTCGTGGCCTTCGGAAGGCGCCTCATAGGCATGGCGCCACGTACGCACGTCAATAACAGCATCTTGGCCTGATGGTTTTACATTGATGTTGATACCGAGACGCGAAGCACGAACGCGGATGCTTGCCGTTCCGATAATATCCCCTTCTTCGCCTTCGACCGGAGTAGCTTCAACGAAGAACGTGTTCTCGGTGTAGCAATACGACTCTCTTACGGTGGCGGGAGGGCAGGCAAAGCTCGGCATGGTAACGGCATAGCTCGCCACGCCATTCTCGTCGGTCACAACTTCGCGCGATTCGCGTTCGCCTTGAATCCCTTTTGGAAGCTGAAGGCGGATACGAGCACGGGGAACCGGCGTTCCGTCGAAGAAACGGGCGCGGATGGTGGCGTTCACCGTTTCTCCTTGATACACGCGGTCGCGGTCGAATGATACTTCGATGCCATATGACGGTTTTATAAATTCTTTGACTTCAAAGCTTACAAACGCGACCTGCTCTCCGTTTTGCATGGCGTAGACCGAGAAATATCCAGGAGAAAGATCCGTCCAGGATAATGATCCCTCGAAACGGCCGGCCGAATCTGTTTGGACCGTGGTTTTCGCATACACTTTTTCGTTACCGGTAAAGGCGTCGAACCATAGACTTGAACGCTTGAGCTCCAAGGTAACCTCGCCTACCCCGCGGTCAGTCTCACGATCGCGAGCCAGACCAAAGATCTTGATTTCGTCCGAGAGCCGATAGAGCGGCCGATCGGAGTTGATATAGCCCCAAAGACGGATATTCGCGGAACGGAAACGATCGAAATAAAATCCGCCACGCCGCTCAAGGATGGCAAATGCGGCGCCCGTCCCCTCCCCGACTTCACCTAATATCGCTACCGGACCGTCTTTTGACGCATCGGTACGAAGCACGGACGGCGTTGCAAGCTTGGCAATACCGTCGGCGCTTGTGCGAACAGTTTGATCGCCGACTTTAACTTGGATATTTGACTGAACGCGGTTGGTTGAAGCATTTACTACCCAAACATACAGCGCGTCTTTGTCTGCAGTCATGTAATACGCATTGTCCGTAACCTGTACAAAGGACCATGACACAATATCCGCGCGGTTTTTGCCGACCAATTTTAAGACGTAATACCCGGGAGTTTGGATGGCGGGGAAATTAATCGCTTGGCCATAATCGGTATTTTCGGCCAATGCCACTTCCGCTTTGAACGCTTCCGTTTTGGCGAGCGTTTCGTAGACGCGATCACTCGGATCAACCGCGGTCCATGATCCCGCGCCAAGATCACGCGAGAGAAGGCCGCGAGCTTCGTCGGGAGTGATGCGGTAAAAAACGGCATCAAACTGGGACACCAAACGACCATACGCGGAGACGGTCCATGACTTGTTTATGGGAGCCGATAAGCGATCTCCGATCGAGACATAGGCACCGTCCGACGGGCGTGCTGTTTCGGCGGCTGCGGTCTCAAATCTGATGCGCGCATCCTCGGTCAAACCTACGCCTCCTTTGGGAGCAAATCCTTTTTTCACCGTGATCTCATAACGCGTATGCGGCGAGAAGGGCTTGTTCGGAACGAAGGTGAGCGTGCGGCCGCGGGTCTCCCAACGTCCGGGCGTTGCCGGCTCGACTGATACAAAAGATGAAGGATCTTCCCAACCGCTGCCAGAGAAGCGGAACTCGACTCCGGTATTTACCGGGACATTACGGCCACCGTCGGCCGGAATGCTGGAAACCAGCTTAAAATCCGGGGCGGTTTGGAGGGCCCAAGAAAATTCACGCGCCGAATCTTCGATCGCGGCGGCAATTGAAACGCGGTAGATCTCTCCGGCAGCCAAAGGCGAGCGCGGCTCGAGCGTAAATCGGTTGTCACCGGCCTGCTTGAGATCGAAATCGACTGCAGGGACTATGCGGAGCGATTGGCGCAAAGTGGACGCATTTACCGGAACTTTGGACTCGATCGTGATTGTTGAATCAACTGCCATGCCCGAGGCATCGGATTTTTCGGCAAAAACTGCAAAGGCGTCGGCTGCATTTGCCGCAGGTATCGAAAGCGATGAGGCTGCCAATTGTCCAACCGGCTGACGGATGCCCGGCTGGGATGTGAGATAGAACGCCAAGACGACTACCGCGGCTGTAGCTGCAAAGGCAAAACCACCAAACCATGGCAAAAGATTGGGTTTTTTTGATTTTTCTGGTGACATACGGGATTTGGCAAAGGCGATCAAGGATGATTTTTGGGCGGCTTTTACCGACGGGCTCATGCCCTCTCCCGGAGCATTCGCAGCATCAGAAATCGCACGCGACGTTTCTTTGAACGGCCGCGCGTCCATGTCATGACGGTTGGGAGAAGGGTTATTCATATTGGGCAAGATAGTTTGTACGCAGACGTCCGACGGCACGATAGATCAGAACGGAAACGTGATTGGGACTTATATCCATCTGTTTTGCTATTTCCTCCGGATCCAATCCTGCGAAGAAGCGCAGATCGAGTACTTGCTGGTCGCGCGGAGAAAGGTGCTTCATTGTTTCCAGGATTTTTTCACGCTCGAGGTTGAGTTCGGCATGCCATGACGGCGCCGATTGCTCGGACGGCGGATCCCAATTTTCATCAATATCCGTATCGAGCCTGACGGATGCCGAACGCCAATGATCGATGAGTGCGTTGGAGGCGGCTCGGTATAAGTACGCACCGATCGAAACTCCCTGCCATTCGATATTTGGCAGATTCTCTATGAAGCGCGTAAAAACTTTGGATACAAGATCCTCGGCTGTTTCGCGGTGGCCACAACGCTTGAGGATGAATCCGTGCAGGCGGTCGGCGTAAAGATCGTAGATCTCGCCAATTGCCTGGGGATTTTGTTTTGCACGTGCGAGTAGAGCCTGCTCATCCACGTTTTGTATTGGATCTGCCATAGGTTCAACGATGGGTTTGACGTTTGCTGACAGTTTAACAGAAACACCTATTTAAGGAACTTTTATAATGAGTAAGATTTTTGATTGTTAAGTATACTTTACATAGCTAAACCCACCCTCCATACTACGACTATGGCGAATCGGAAGCTCACAAAAGTCTGGTGCTGTCTGCGCGTAGAACGCATAGCCTTTGGCATGAGCCAAATTGAGCTGGCGGATGCGGTGGGCGTAAGCCGACAAACAGTCAGTGCAATGGAAAAAGGACTTTCCATTCCAGGACTAGACTTAGCTCTTCGAATTGCCGCCGTTCTTCACAAACCCGTAGAGAGCATTTTCAATCTCGAAAGAAAATGTCCTATAAAATTTCATTAATTATGTCCAACCCATTTTTGCGCGGCTTACTAATGGTCGGTGTAGCGTCTCTCCTTGGAGCCGGCTGCCAACCAACACCCGCTCCTGCTCCTATTAAGCCAGAGGCTATGGAGAAACCTGCGGCCATGGAGCCAAAGGATGTCATGGAGCCGAAGGATGTCGACACCGACACATCGAACACCGAGCCTGATTCTATGAAACGCGAGGCTTCAACATTTGAGGATTTTACCCAAGCCGCATATGAAAAAGCCCTGCAACAAAAGAAGCCTATTTATCTATATTTCCACGCAAATTGGTGTCCGACATGCAAAGCCCAAGATCCGATCGTGAACAGCGTTTTCTCTGAGTATGCTGGAGGAGTGGCTGGATTCCGTGTGAGTTACAACGACTCTGCAACAAGCGATGAAGAGCGCGCTTTGGCAAAAACGTTCAGCGTCACCTACCAACATACCTTCTTTTATATTGACCGCGCTGGTAAAACCGTAAAGAAGACGGTCGGATCGCAGACAAAAGAACAGATCACGGCCGATCTAAATACTATATCCCAATAATTCCATGACCCAGTTCTTTTTAGCCTTGCTGGCAGGCGTTGTGACCATCGGTGGACCTTGCATCCTCCCGTTGCTACCCATAGTGCTTGGCACTTCAACAAGCGGTCGACATCCCATGCGTCCGGTCGCCATCGTTTTCGGTTTTACATTAACCTTCACGGGATTCGCCTTGGTATTTTCCATTTTCGGATCATTCCTTGGACTCTCGCCAAATGCTTGGAGATACATCGCATCCACTATTATCGGGCTATTCGGCTTGCTCATGCTATTCCCGGATTTTCAAGCAAAACTATTTGCGAAGCTTGAGCCTTTCATCGCTTCGAAACTGCCTAAAACCGATCCGAACCGAACGGATCTTTGGAGCGGATTCATCCTGGGACTTACGCTTGGAGCCATTTGGACGCCCTGCGCCGGACCGGTGCTTGGCTCCATCCTCACATTAATCGCCTCCAAACAAAATCTCCTTCAGGCCGCCGCCCTGCTGTTTGCGTTCTCCGTCGGCGCCGGCGTTCCGATGCTGCTCATCGCTTATGGAGGGCAGGCTGCCGTAATGCGCGTACGAGCTTTATCAAAGTACACGTCGACTATCCAGAGAGTCTTCGGGTTTCTCATTATTTTGGTTGCCATCGGCTTAGTCACTCATGCGGATACCCGTTTCCAGGCATGGCTACTTGAAACAGCTCCTTGGCTATTCATCGGACTTAACTTCAATTTATGAAGCTCACGGCCTCCTCACTCCTCCTGGGAGGGTTCATCCTCCTATTTGTAGCGGCCTTCATTGTTTCCGCTATCGTTCCAACACCCATGCCTGTTGCAAATCCGCTCTCCATCCAACAAAACCCTATGAAGCTCGTTGATCTGTCCGTACAAAACGCAGGCAAATCGAGACTGCCGATTCTTGCGGATGCCATGCCTCCATTCCAAGGCATTTCACGATGGTGGAATACGGATAATAACGAAGCGCTCACGCCGGAAAAGTTAAGAGGGAAGGTTGTCATGATCGATTTTTGGACATACTCATGCATCAATTGCATCCGTACCCAGCCGTTCATGCGAAAAATTTGGGAGACGTATAAAGACGACGGATTGGTAATCGTTGGCGTGCATACTCCGGAATTTGCCTTTGAGAAAGTCCCGGAAAATGTCGAACAAGCGCTCAAAAAGGCCGAGCTCGAGTATCCGATCGCATTAGACGCCGAGTATAAAACTTGGAATGCCTATGGAAACCGATATTGGCCAGCTGCATACATATTTGACCGTGAGGGACGGCTCCGTTTTACCCATTTTGGCGAGGGTGAATACGCGGAGCAAGAAGACGTAATACGTGAATTGCTATCGGAAGGCACGGTTCTTACAGATGAACCAACCGGATCCAATCCCGTGCCGGATTTCAAGAAAACCATTACGCATGAAACGTATTTCGGAACGGGACGATTCGAGAATTTTGCGAACCGTGATGAGCTCCGTCCAGATCAAGCACATGCGTACACCTTGCGAGAGACGCAGAGAGACCAATGGAGCATTGGCGGACAATGGAAACTCACACCCGAATATGCAGCCGGTCTTTCTGCGGGAAGCAAGTTCCGCATGAATGTCGAGTCGGACGCAATGCACCTCGTTCTCGGCAGTATGAATGGAAGCCAGCGCATTCGGATAAACATAGATGGCAAGACGGTGGAAACGATTACCGTGACAGACAAGGCTCTGTATACCGTAGCGAAATTTCCAGAAGCCGGACGGCATACGGTTGAAATCGAACTATTGGACGGAACGGTTGAGTTTTATGCAGCCACGTTTGGCATGATCATGTCGAATGCGTGCGACCTTGGGAGACTTGCCGTGAACCAAGAATTCGATCTTGGCGGAAATTCATGCACCCCGTAAACTCGTACCAAAACCAATATGATCAAACTTGATACATTGAACCGTGGCGAACTATTCAACGAGCTGTCGGAACTCGCGCGTGCACAGGGCACGAAATCAAAATCAGAATGGCGCGAATTAGTTGACGAAGTGCTCGACAGCCATCTAGAAGATGCGGAACTTGATCCGGATGGAGACCTGGAAGGACTCGAGACCGTGCTGACCGATATGTGGGAGACGTACGAAGCGACTGCGGGAGAAGAGACCAAATCGCAAATCGACGAAGATCCGGAAGCTCCGCATGCATAAGAAAAATCCCCCGAAGAGTTTCGGGGGATTTTTTTCAGTGCTCTGCAGGGCAGTAGTCGAACGACTCGCGCGTAAGCGAGGTCGAGGCGGGAGCAAGCTCGCGCAAACGCCGATCCCTCATCCAGAGCGCGGACTCGGGATGGTACCCGGCTTCGGCGACGAGCTCGGTAGGCGAGAAGTAGAACGAGCGTCCGCGTACCACGTAGTAGAAACCGTACTCGGTATGAACGAGAGTTCCGTCACGGATCGGAATCGGACGTTCGTCGAAGGCGTACATCGCCCACTCATCCTCTCCCCCGTCGAAACTATCCATCCAGCGCCAGTAGTACCCCCAGCTTTCGAGCGCCTCGATGCTCACAGGACGACGCGTACCAAGCACGCTGTCCAGAATGAATGGACCCTCGTCGCCTTCATGCGGGCCGTAAACGGGCCACCAATTGAAGTTGTCCGGGCCCCAATAGTCCTCGACCGGAGTCAGACAGCGCTCGGCTTCGAGCGTCATGCGCACAGCATCGCTCTCGTCGAGCGAGATGTAGCCGAGGGTGTCGTCGCCGGACACCGGCATACGGATTCCGTCGTCAACGACCATCCAGAGCTGGTCCTCATGATCCACGAGCAAGCTCCCGACCAAGTAGGTACGGGGCCAAGGCGCGGGACCTTCGTCTGCATCAGGCGGAAGCAGACCCCGATCAAGGACGGGCGGCTCGGGATTGAAATGGACGCTCGGAAACGAGCCTGCGTCGGACGTAGGAAGCGGCGGCCCGAGCGGAGCACGGTCGAGCAAACAGCCGGAAAGAAGGAACATGAACATGAGCAAACAGCCGATGGAACGCATGGCTACCTCCGGAACGAGTTGTAGGACCTACCTCCATACTCCGTTCAATTTTTTTGTGGTTTTGTCAAGGGTTTGGCTGTGGGTAATCGGGGTGTTATCGTTTTGGTGATGCCTAGAATCCCTCTGAAACCGCGTGCCATCCTCATTGACGTGGTGCCGCCAAATATCGACAAACGAACTCAAGAGCGCCGGATCCTTGAGCTTGAATCGCTGGCTGGAACGTATGGCGGGGTGAATATTGTTTCTATCATTCAAAAACGCGCACTCCCCGACTACAAGACCTACATAGGATCTGGAAAACTCGAGGAGATCATTGCTCTCGGACGCGAAAAGAAAGCTGATGTGCTTATCATTAATAACCAATTGCGTCCGGGACAGATGTATAACATCGAGGAAGCAATACGAAAGGCAAAACTCCCAATGCAAGCGTGGGACAGAATCGATTTGATTTTGAAAATTTTTTCGAAACACGCCAAAACAGCGGAAGCAAAACTCCAAATCAAACTCGCCGCAATCCGCCACATGGGACCGCGTATTTATGGTATCGGCATGGAGATGATGCAACAGGCCGGCGGCACGGGTACGCGCGGAGGACAGGGTGAAACAAATACCGAACTCATGAAGCGCCATCTGTTTGAACAGGAAAAACGGATTAAACGCGATTTGGAAAAACAGGCTACATCTCGTGCCGGACATCGTGCACGGCGCGAGCGGCTGGGGCTCAAAACCGTCTCGATTGTCGGATATACGAATGCGGGAAAGTCGTCGCTTTTGAATGCGCTGACGAAAAAGGGCGCGTATGTTGCCGATGCTTTGTTTGCAACATTGGATACGCGCGTCGGGAAGCTCTGGATGGACGGACGCGAAGTACTACTCTCGGATACAATCGGGTTTATCCAAGACTTGCCGCCTGAACTTATTGACGCATTCCGCTCGACCTTGGATGAAACCGTGGATGCCGACCTTTTGATCCATGCCATAGACGTGAATGACGCTTTCATCCACGAAAAAATTGCAGAAGTCGAAAAGATTTTGCGCGAAATTGGCGCGCACCGAATCCCGAAATTGTATGTTTTCACAAAAATAGATCTGGCCGACCGTATTCCGATGAAAACGCTCCTGCGGCGATATGAAGACTTTACCCCGTACTTTGTCTCATCCCATAGCGGAAGCGGGCTGGAAGCGCTCAAACAGGCCATTGCTGACCGAATTGCAAACCAAGGCAAGTCGTGAGACCCTTCCTCCATATGATTCTAGAGATTTTGCTGCCTTTTTTGGTCATCCTGCTTGTTATTGGAGGAGGCATCTACTATGTCACCCGACGCGCCATGGAGATGAAGGAGCTTATTGCACATGGGACGCCGATTGATGCAAAAATCGTGTCTAAAAGGTCGGTTCCCGGTACTCGTGGAACTTCTCGTCAGGAAAAATTCGTCTATTCTTACACGGCGCGCGACGGAAAAACATATGAGAACACGGTTGTGGTTCCTTATGAAGTATACCAGCGGTACGCTGTCGGCGAATCGTTTCCAATTTACTACTCCATGAAACGGCCTTCGGTGAGTGCGGTGGCCTATCTCGTAGAAAGCTTCAAACAAAAATAATACACGTGCCTATCAGCACGCATTTTGCTTGACGGAATCGCTATTTTTAAGGTACCCAGTAACATCATGCTCACGATTGCTTATATACACAACGAAAACCGGCTGCAGACAGGTGCGCATTACATCAATGAACTCATCTCTACAAAACTTCGCGAACGCGGGGTAGAAGTGAAGCATTTTTATCCGAGCGTGCCGCTGATCGAAGCGCCTATCAAACTCAAAGGCCTCTCGAATATCCTGTTTTTTTATTCATTGCTCGAACATCGCAATGAGATTTTGAAATGCGACCTGATTCAGGGAACAACCTATACCCCTCTCACGTTTTTAGCTTTTCCGATTCCGGTTATCAGCCATTTTGGATCAACAACGTACGGTTTTTTGGAGGCCGTCCCCCGCTCGGCGAAGCTGCCTGACGACTTGAAAGAGGTGATCCATACTCTGCGTAAACTTGGAGTTGTCAAAGAAATCGATTTTAAATCTGCACGACCCCTGCAAGACATCTCCGAAATCGAAAAATACGTTGCCCAGCGAGCCGATGCCGTGATTGCGACTTCGCGCGTGGTTGAGGAGGATTTGAAGCGTATGCATGTTCCAGCAGAACGGATCCACCTCATCCATAATGCCATCGAGGATTTTTGGTACGAGAAAAAGCCGTCAAAATCCTTGGCAGAGCCGGGACTACTCTTTCTCGGGCGTTTGGGAAATGATGTTTTTAACTATAAATTGAAAGGCTTGGACCGCTTGATATCGATTTACCGCGCGTTTCCGAATACGCCGAAATCGACCATTGCAATCAGCATCAATGAAAAACTATCTCGATGGATGGATCGCGATATCCCGAAGCATCAGGCTATGTTTAACCTCCCCAAAGATGCCATACGAGATGTCCTGTCTTCTCGGCGCGGCCAGATCTTCCTGAATACCTCGCGTTATGAAGGATTCTCGCTCAGCCTAGTCGAAGCCATGTCCCAAGGCGTGATCCCGGTCTCTTTCCCTGTTGGCGTTGCTCCGGAAATTGTCCGGAACGGAGAAAATGGTTTCATCGTGGAAGACCATGCAGCCGCAATCAAAATCGTAAAAAAAATCTTAGCGGACGATACACTACGCGAACAGCTGTCGCGTGCCGCGTATGAAACGAGCTTGGCATTTAAGGCAGACCAAATCGCCGACGAGTTCATCAAACTGTATAAAGATATTCTTGCAAAACCGCGGACAACGCCGATCACGCTTCGCAAATTTTAGATTGCGCGTTTGATTGGACCTGCTACGCTTCCCCTATGGAGCGTATGCGGAACCCTTTCGCCACAACCGATCCTGCAAAAGAGCAGCAGGACATTTTGTTCAATCAGGACAAGCGCCTGCTTGAACCAGCAAACGAGCTTGCTATGCGCATCAAAGGCATGGGCGGGCAGGCGCTTTTGGTGGGCGGTTTCGTACGAGACAGTCTCACCGGCACCATATCCAAAGACGCGGATATCGAGGTGTACGGGATTGATGCCGACACACTGGAGCAGTCGCTCCAGCAGATGTATCCGGGAAAAGTCGATACCGTCGGCAGATCGTTTGGTGTCTTGAAGGTCTTTTTGGGCGATGGGTTGGATTTGGATGTATCTATTCCGCGCCGTGAATCAAAAACGGGCGCCGGCCATACAGGCTTTGCCGTGACCGGAGACCCGACCATGAGCGTCAAGGAAGCGGCGCGCCGACGCGATTTCACGATGAACTCGCTTGCCGCGGATCCGTTGACCGGCGAGATCTTTGATTCGTTTGGCGGCGTTGACGATATCAAGAAAAAAATCCTGCGCGTGACTGATCCGGAGCGATTCCAGGATGATCCGCTGCGCGTGTACCGTGCCGTACAATTTGCTGCACGGCTTGGATTCACCATCGAACCAAAAAGTTTCGAGCTGATGAAAGAAATGGTTGCCCGCGGCGATCTCGACGAGCTCTCTCCGGAGCGTGTGACCGAAGAATTGAAAAAACTCCTGCTTAAGTCCGAGCAGCCGTCTATCGGATTCGAATACATGCGCGAACTCGGAATCATCGAACGCGATTATCCCGAACTCCAATCGCTGATTGGCGTGGAACAGGAGCCAGAGTGGCATCCGGAAGGCGATGTCTGGATCCATACCATGATGGTGTTGGATGCTGCCGCGCGTATCACACAACGGCGTGAGGACGCCTTTTCTGATGAAGAGCGGCTGCAGGTTTTGGTGGGCGCGCTTGTGCACGATCTGGGCAAACCTCCGACGACAAAACGCATGGAAAAACACGGCGTAATGCGCATCACATCGCTCGGCCATGAAGAGGCGGGCGTCGAACCGACCAAACACATGCTTGGCCGGTTTATGTTTGGCGAAGACGTAGAGCGCGCCGCGATCGCGGCGGCAAGGGACCATTTGAAACCGGGCATGCTGCACCGCGCATGGGAAAAAGGAGAAATGGATGACGAACAGTATGCCAATGCCCTGCGCAAATGGCTCAAACGATCGCTACCCATTTCTTGGCGCGTCCTGCTCGCCGCATCCGAATCTGATTATCGCGGCCGGACGCTACCGGGAGTTCAAACTGATCCGTATGCGGCCGGCGAACATGCGAAGCGCGTCATCCTCGAACGTCATCTCGATAAAGAAGCAGCCAAACCGCTGGTTCAAGGAAGGGATTTGATTGCGCTGGGACTCAAACCGGGTCCGCAATTCGGCCGCATTATCGATACCATCGAACATGCGCGCGATGAGGGACGAATTAAATCCAGAGAGGAAGCACTGGAACTGGCAAAAGAACTGATTAGCGAAA
The DNA here is from genome assembly GCA_020854265.1 of Candidatus Uhrbacteria bacterium. GTDB lineage: Bacteria > Patescibacteriota > Patescibacteriia > 2-12-FULL-60-25 > 2-12-FULL-60-25 > CAIXDN01. The sequence continues at coordinate 108,065 of JADZFU010000003.1, read as the reverse complement.
TGAAATAAGCTCGATGGAACGGAGACGGCTGCGCTCGGCAAAACTCTGCTTGATACGACCGAGATCCGGCGCCCACCACTCGGTCGAGGTGATGACGGATTGCGATCCGTTTTGCGCACGGTTTGGAGCGAGCTCGATGGTTGTGGTGACGTTGTACCGTATACTTGAAAACTCTCCGGCCGGCACACGGACACTCTCCTCCCCCGCGAGGGCGCGCTCGATGCGGACCCTGGCACGGAAACGGGTGCGATCGCGCGTTTCTGGATTTTCTGGCACGACCCGCATCAATACTTCGAAACGCTGTGAAAGGAATGAGCCTTCAGCTGAAAGACTGTCTATTTCGGTCGGCTCATCGAGTCCAAGCGACGGTAGATCGACATAATTTTTTTCGAATACGCCATGCTCCATGCAGCTGCGATCTTGCACAGCGGAGCGTCCACTGCCAAAACGATATGATACCGTGCTTTTTGATGGATCGACGGAAAACTCGAGCGTGGTTGTCACCGATCTAAATTCCAACGCATACAGACCATGCGTCGCCGAGGCCGAACCGAAAGCGAGCGGACATTCCGACCAAGGACGTGCCGGATCAAAAGCAACCGATGCGGGATCGGTACCGTTCAGACAGCCGGCTCCCAGGAGCGCGGCGAATGAAGTCAATAAAACCAGGCGCTTCATGGCCATAGACTAAATGAGGAACAATGATTAGGCTACTCCTGTATGAAACAATCCTATACAGCAAAAACATTCACTCTCGGAGCATTGGAAGGCTTGTCCGAAACGCAGATCAGCGAGCATCTCAAGCTCTACGCGGGATACGTGAAAAATACGAATGCCCTTATGGAGAAGATCGCCGCGCATAAACAAAACGCGGAAGCGATGGCCATTGAACTATCCGAGCTCACTCGCCGTTTTGGTTTTGAATTCAATGGGATGCGCCTGCATGAGTATTACTTCTCGCAATTCGAAAAGAGCGAGGGTTCGGCTGACAAGCTTAAAATGGCTCTTGAATCCCAGTACGGATCTTTTGATGCATGGAAAAACGAGGTCTCGGCCATGGCCGTGATGCGCGGAATCGGCTGGGTACTGACTGTCGTCGATGAAACGAATGGGAATCTCCTAAATGTCTGGGTGAGCGATCATGAACTCGGACAGCTCGGCGGACAGAAGGTCGTATTTGCGCTCGATGTCTGGGAGCATGCGTATACCGTGGACTATAAACCGACGGAACGTGCCAAATACGTCGAAGCATTCTGGAAGAACTTGAACTGGCAAAAAGTGGAAGAGCGCTACCTATAAATTTAGCTAATGTAAGATAAAATATCGATAAAATCCCCTTTTTGGGGATTTTTTCTGCTATGCTGGAAGTCTATGAAACGCATTCTTCCACAGCTTGTTTCCACATCCTTCCTGCTTGGTTCCTTACTCATCGCCTCGCCGGCACTCGCAGGCGACTGCGGAGCAGATCCGGTCTACAAAAAGAGCATGACCGGCAAACCGACGGTTGGTCTGCGCATCCGTGACATTGCTTGTATGGAAGGATCGAAAATACTCACCGTTGTCCCAGCCGGAACGCCCGTAAATATCGTGGCTGAAACGGATGGCTGGTATAAGGTCGAGTGGAACGGCCATGTCGGATGGATGGGCGCATCGCTCATGAGCGTGACAAATGGCAGTGCCGCGACCGCGGAAAAGAAAGCGGTCACAACCGAAGAAGTCACACTTAAAAAGAGCCTGCTCGGAATCGCCGAGAAGGACTTTTCCTTGGTCCAGAAGAAAAACAAAGCACTGACAGATCGTTTGAAGGACAAAGTTTTGCTGCGCGTCCAAAAAGGCGGCGAAACTTGGTATGTCGAAAAGGATGGCACGCTCTCGCAAGTAAAAATGATAAAGAAAGGCGAATTCAAACGATTGAAGGATGCAGCGAAAGATGTAAAAAAAGAGCTGAAGGAAGAAGTGAAAAAAGAAGTGAAAAAAGAAGAAAAGAAGGAGCTCGCCCTTGGTGAAGCGGGCACAATCAGCTTGAAGGGTGAAGCGCTTCCGGGAGGCGTAAAGCTCACGTGGGTGATTTCGGGTGATGGCTCAAAAGGATTCAAGGTTGTGAAATCGACGGAAGCGAATCCGGAATATCCGGGCGACTCGGCAGAATATGTTGATGGGAATACGCGCACGATTACGCGCTACGGACTTTCGGCCAAGACTTACCATTTCCGTGTTTGCCGTTACACGGGAAACGGATGCGATGTCTACAGCAATAATATCGAGCTGACTATACCGGCTTCGGAAAAGGACACCTCTTCCAAATACCAAAGCTCGAATGGAGAACTAAAACTCGAAGCTGCGGTTTTGCCGGGTGCCGTCGCTCTCTCTTGGACGAAGAGAACTTCGGAAAAGTTTGAAGGATATAAGGTTGTCCGCTCGTCCTCAAATGCCGATCCGAGCTACCCGGCAGATGGATATGTCGAATATCTCCCGGAACGGGATTCCCTTGCGTTTATCGATGGCACCGCTATCCCGGGCAAATACTACTACTACCGCATCTGTGCTTTGGAGAGCGGTTCGCCCGCTGCCTGCGGAAACGTGGTAAAGGTACTCGCCAAGCAACGCTAAGCGTCAAAAAAAGCCCCGATCATTCGGGGCTTTTGTATTGACCTTTCGCGATTTTGGCCTCATTCTGAGCGCCAATGGCCACACTCTTACAAACCTCTAAACTCTCCAAAGCGCATGGACTCCATGTCTTGTTTGAAGATGCGAATTTGAGCTTTGCCGAGGGTCAAAAGATCGGACTCATCGGACGCAATGGAACCGGAAAATCCACATTCCTGCATATCCTGACAGGCGAGGAAAAAGCTGATAGCGGCGAGGTCATCCATCCCCCACAATTACGCCTTGCCCACTTGCGCCAGTTGGATGCGTTTGAAAATGGCGAGCGTGTTCTCTCTTTCTTGATACGGCAAAGCGGAAAGCCGGAATGGTTTTGCGCAAAGACAGCCGCGGCATTGGATTTGAAAAAGGACAAATTAGAAAAGGAGATCGCCTCCCTCTCGGGAGGGTGGCAGATGCGCGTGAAGCTTGCGGCGCTTTTATGCCAAGAGCCGAATTTTCTTTTGCTGGATGAACCGACAAACTTTCTCGATTTGAATACCCAGCTTTTGCTTGAAACATTTTTACGAGATTGGAATGGCGGCTTCCTGATCGTATCGCATGACCGCGAGTTTTTGCAGAATACCTGCACCCATACCCTGGAGCTTGAGCATGGCAAATTCACGTTATTCCCCGGCGATGTGGAAACGTATCTGGCATATAAAGAAGAACAGCTTGCGTTCAATATCAAATATAATCAGAAGATCGAGACGGAGAAGAAAAAGCTTTTATCTTTCGTCGAGCGCTTTGGAGCAAAGGCCTCAAAAGCAACGCAGGCCCAGTCAAAGCTGAAACAAATGCGAAAACTCAAGACGATTGAAATAAAACACCGTTTAAAGACGGTGAAAATCGTTATTCCGAGCATTGAGCCACGTAAAACATTTGCTGTGAAAGCAAAAGGCCTGCGCATCGGCTATGCAGACCGCGTCATTGCTTCGGATATCGAGTTTGAAATCGATCGCGGACAAAAAGTTGCCCTCCTCGGCGAGAATGGCGCCGGAAAATCGACGCTCTTGAAAACGCTGGCAGGTGCAATTGAAAAGCTGGATGGGACATTCGCGTGGAATAACCGAACGACATTTACCTATTATGACCAGCACTCGGTAGATGCGTTGTATCCGAACGAAACCATAGAGCAATATCTCAAACGAGAAATGGCGCAAGACCTATTGCCCGAAGTGCTCATGCGTATGGCCGGAAATTTCCTATTTTCGAAAGACGATTTGGAAAAACCGATCAGCCTTTTGTCAGGTGGAGAGCGTTCGCGGCTCGTATTGGCAGGCATCCTCCTCAAACGTCCGGATGTACTGCTCCTCGACGAACCGACCAACCATTTGGATTTGGAGACGGTCGAGGCCTTGGGCACGGCCCTTAAAAACTGGAATGGGACCGTTATCTTTGTCTCGCATAGCCGTACGTTTGTGAATCTTATCGCCACACGTATTCTCGAGGTGCGCGGCGGCAAGGTGCGCGTATTCCCAGGGACGTATGAGGAGTATGTCTATCAGCTGCAAGAGGAAGAAGGTCTTGTTGCCAAAGATGAAGTGAAAGAAGTGGATTCCCGCATTCGCGGGAATGACAAGCAGGAACGGTATGAAAAAATCAAAGAACTGAAACGATCCATTATCAAAGTAGAGAAGCAATTGGACAAACTGGAAGAGGAACGCAGCGGAATCATGAAACTATTCACGCAGGATCCGGCAAAGTTTGATATGGAGCGGAATAAAAAATTGACCACGCTCGAGACCATGATCACGCATACCGAGGCGGAATGGACGAGACTGACGGAAGAATTGGCCTCAATGGACGCATAAAAAGCCCCGAAACGGGGCTTTTTATATGGTGGGACGGGATGGAGTCGAACCATCGACCGGGTGTGTATAAGACACCTGCTCTAACCAACTGAGCTACCGTCCCATGAGGACAAGGTACGCTCAAGGCTAGCGAGCCTTGATCAAAACGTCAAAAGCCGACAGACTAGCTGCAAATGAATCCCCCCGAACAGATTTGGAAGGTCGAAGCCGAACAAGCCGGAGAACGGCTTGATCTTTTTCTTACCACACGTCTTTCGGAGATGAGCCGCTCGGCTATCCAAAAAGCCATTAAATCCGAGCAGGTGCTGGTAAACGGCGCCAAAGCAACGGTCCATCGCTTTTTAAAAACGGATGACGAAGTGCGCTACTCCCCTGCTGCCGCCGCTCCGGTACGGAACCCGTTTCAGGACAAAACAAAGCCATCAAAGGAACAGGGTCCGCTGCCCGATGTGACGGACTTTATCGTGGAAGAAACGGCAGATTGGATTGTATTGGACAAGCCGGCCGGCCTCCTCGTGCATCAAGACGACCGCGAGCAGGAAATTTCTTTGGTTGATCTCTTGCTCAAACATATTCCCGAGATGGCAAAAGTCGGCGAGGATCCGCAACGGCCCGGAATCGTGCACCGTTTGGATCGCGATGTGAGCGGGCTCATGATTGTTGCCAAAACCCAAAACGCATACGAGTCCCTGCGGGATCAATTTAACAAGCGTACGGTCAAAAAAACGTATCTCGCGCTGACGCATGGAACACTGCCGGACGAAGAAGGCGATATCAAGTTTAAAATCGCCCGCTCAACCACAAAGCCTCGCATGGCTGCACGTCCTGAAAATGCCGAGGAAGGAAAGGCTGCTTGGACGCATTACCGTGTCAAAGAACGGTTTCGCGGAGCAACTCTCGTTGATCTGGAAATTTTAAGCGGACGCACACACCAAATCCGTGCTCATATGCACGCCATGCAATGTCCGATCATGGGAGATTCCATGTATACGATAGACCGACTCGAACGGAACGTGGTTGCTCCAAGACTCATGCTGCAAAGCATCGGTTTGGAGTTCAATGATCCGGCGAGCGGAGAGCGTAGAGAGTTCAAGCTCGAACCCGTCCCGGAATTTGAACAGATGACCGAAGAATTCCGCAATTCCTGATATGACTCCCCCGATTTTTATCCTGGTAGGACCATCCGGATCGGGCAAGAGCACCATAGAACAGCGTCTGCTCACGAATGATACGTTTGCGATGCAGCGGGCTGTCACTACAACGACGCGCGAACCAAGAACCGGCGAACAGAACGGGATTGAATACTGGTTTTTGAGCAAAGAGGATTTCAAGCGCGGGATTGAAGGCGGCGATTTTGTGGAGTGGATAGAGGGGTTTGGTAATTTTTACGGGACAAGCAAGGCCGAGATCGAAAAAAAGCTGCGCGACGGCCGCCCGATTAGCATCGTGACGGATATGCCCGGCGCGCTCGAGATCAAAAAACAATTTCCGAATACCAAGATCATTTTTTTGAACGTTCCGAAAGAAGAGCTGGTCGAGCGGCTAAAGGCCCGCCAAAGCAAACCGGAAACTTTTGAAATGCGCGTGGCAAAAATCGACCGGGAAATCGAATCGTCGAAATATGCCGATATTATCATTGATAATCGCGACGGGAGACTCGCCAAAGCCGTAGAGGAAATCGAGACATACATCCGTGCTACAATGGCCGGGATATGAAACTTTTCTGGTTTTCGTTCCTGATCTTTTTTGCGACGTCCGTACCGGCCCATGCAGCCAATTTTGATCCGAATTTCTCGACTATCGGAAGCAATAAACCGAGCGTCAAGGCTGACGGGATAGACTCGGCACGAATCAGTATTACCGTAAAAAATGAATTTTTGGGCGCCATGCCGGATGTTCCGGTTATTCTCCAATCTTCGCGCGGTACGCTTGACGAGATCACGCCGGAAACAGCCAATACGACCATTACCGGCCGCGCGCAGTTTGAGATCCGCTCGCTCAAGAACGGGACCTCGACGCTTACCGCGCTCGTCAATGGCCAGCCGCTCGGCAAGAGCGTCGATGTCCGTTTTGAAAACGGAATCGCCCTCCTGCTCAATGTCGGCGATCTCGTAAAAATCCCGGATGATGGAGACTTGAGCACGCAACCGGACACGGCAGTGTACTACTACGCTTCGAATGGCAAACGCTACGTGTTTCCGAATGAGAAAGTGTATTTTAGCTGGTATCCGCAATTCTCGAATATCAAGGTGATTCCGCTCGACCAAATGTCGCTGATCCCTATCGGAGGGAATATCACCTATCGTCCCGGATCAAGGCTTGTGAAGTTCCAATCCGACTCAAAAACCTATCTCCCGACCAAGGGCGGGGTATTGCGCTGGGTGCAGAGCGAAGATGTCGTGCGGAACTGGTTTGGCAGTGACTGGAACCGAGAGGTGGATGACATTTCCGAAGCGTTTTACGTCAATTACAAATTTGGTGAACCGATAGGAAGCTCGCTCGATGTTTCACTCGATATCATCCGCTCATCCGTGAGCTCGATCAATGGCCATCTCGGGTTCGGGAATCCATAAAAAAAGAAACGGCCATTAGGCCGTTTCTTTTTTCAGTTTAATACCTTTGATTTCCTTCAGGCGCTTGTTGCTCTTGCGGACGAAGCTGATCACCTTGCGGCGGGCTTTGACCTTCTTGACGACTTCGATGCGGGTGATGGTCGGAAGGGCGAGCGGGAAGATCTTTTCGACGCCGACGCCGGAGCTGATTTTGCGGACGGTCATGGTCTTGCCGGAGTTGCCGCCGACGCTAATCACGAGGCCTTCGTAGACCTGAACACGCTCCTTCTCTTCTCCGGAAGGGCTGACGTCTTTGATTTTCTGGTGCACGCGGATGGTCATGCCGGTTTCGACTTGCGACGGCTTGATGTCGGCGGGCAGGGAGATGGTTTCGGCCATATCGTTGGAATGGGGCTTAGGTTAGCGGAGAGCAGGAAAATCGTCAAGAGGCAGGCTAGACGACCTGTTTGAGGTATTTTCCGGTCCAGCTTTTCTTGTTTTTGGCGATTTGTTCGGGCGTTCCTTCGCAGACGACTTGGCCGCCTTTCATGCCGCCTTCCGGGCCCATATCGATGACATGGTCGGCTAATTTGATGACATCGAGATTGTGCTCGATCACGAGCACGGTGTTCCCCTTGTCGACGAGGGCGTTCAATACAACCATGAGGCGCTTGATATCGTCGAAATGGAGACCAGTGGTCGGCTCGTCGAGTATGTAGAGCGTGCGGCCGGTGGCGCGGCGTGATAATTCGGTGGAAAGTTTTACGCGCTGAGCCTCACCGCCGGACAAGGTGGTTGCCGGCTGGCCGAGACGGACATATCCGAGACCGACCTCGTGCAAAACCGAGAGCTTATCGTAGATAGGCGGCTGATCAACAAAGAAACGGCGCGCCTCCTCGACGGTCATGTCGAGAACGTCGGCAATGGTTTTTCCGCGGTAATGAATTTCGAGCGCTTCGGAGTTGTAGCGTTTGCCGTGGCACTCATGGCACTCGACATACACATCGGGCAAAAACTGCATCGAGATTTGGATGTAACCATCTCCCCCGCAGGCTTCACAGCGTCCGCCGCCTTTGACGTTGAACGAGAATTTGCCGGCATCAAAGCCGCGCATTTTGGCTTCGGGAATCTCCGTGTAGAGATCGCGGATGAGGGTAAAGACGCCCGTGTAGGTGGCAGGATTGGAGCGCGGCGTGCGGCCGATCGGCGACTGGTCGACTGAGACGACTTTGTCGAGATGGTCGATGCCTTCGATTTTTTTGTGATCTCCGACCGGATCTTTTGCCCCGTAGAAGTGGGCGGACAAGGCGCGTCCAAGAATATCGAGCACAAGAGTCGATTTTCCCGAACCGGAAACACCGGTGATACAGAGAAGCTTGCCGAGCGGGAAAGAAACATCCACGTTTTTCAGATTGAACGACGTAGCTCCGCGCACCGTGATGCTCTTGCCGCTCCCCTTGCGGCGGACTTTTGGTTTTTCAAGCTTCATTTTTCCGGACAAGTATTGACCGGTGACGGACTCTTTATGCTTCTTGATCTGCGATAGCGGGCCAGCCGTGATGATTTCGCCGCCATATTCTCCGGCGCCTGGCCCTACATCCACAATATAATCAGCCGCTTTCATGACTGCATCATCGTGCTCGACGACGATGACCGTATTTCCGAGATCGCGCAGGCGCTTCACAGTATCAATGAGTTTGTCATTGTCGCGCTGGTGGAGACCGATTGATGGTTCATCCAAAATATAAATCACGCCGGACAGTTCCGATCCAAGCTGGGCCGCAAGACGAACGCGCTGTGCCTCGCCTCCCGACAATGACATGGCCGACCGATCGAGCGTGAGATAGTCGAGGCCGACATCGAGCAGATTCCGCAAGCGGCGCTTGATTTCATTCGATACCTGATCAACAACCGCACGCTCGCGCTCGCTGAACCCCGCTTTGTCTTCTTTCTTTTCGATTTTGGCTTTGCTGATTTTGGATGCTTTGGCTTTGGCCGGACCCTTACCAAGCGACTCGAACATCGCCAAAACTTCATCGAGCGGCTTCATAACCAAATCTGCGATCGATACACCTGCCACGGTAACAGCCAATGCTTCCTTCCGAAGCCGACGGCCGCCGCAATCAGGGCAGGTCAATACGCGCATGTACGCTTCGATCTCTTTTTGGACGTACTCGGAGTCGGTTTCTTTATGCTTCGCCTCGAGCATGGCCAAAATGCCGCCAAATTCGCCGCCATCGCCTTCAAATAGGACCTTGAGTGCCTTGGGTGAAAAATCTCCTACCGGCTGATGGATTGTAAACCCATGCTTTTCGCCGACGGATTCCAATAGTTTTACATGGGATGTTTGATTGCCTGCGATGCGCGTCCACGGCTTTATTGCACCCTGGGCAATGGTGAGACGCTTATTTGGGATAACGAGCTCCGGCTCAAGCACAAGCTTGGTCCCGAGCCCCGTACAGGCATTGCAGGCGCCGTGCGGCGAGTTGAAAGAGAAGAGGCGCGGCTCAAGCGTTGGGAGCGAAAGATTGCAAGAAGCACAATACAGCGATTGGGACATGAGCTCCTCTTTTCCGGATTCTTCGTCGAGAGTCACCACGAGACCGTTTGCCAGTTCCAGCGCTTGCTTGACCGAATCGGTCACGGTTTCAATCACGGCGCCAGTACCCTTATCCAGACGGGTGATCAGTACTTCGATCGAGTGCTCGATCGTTTTATCGATACGCGTGCGGAGGAGCTCCTCCAAATCGACCATGGTGCCATCGAAACGCACTTCCCGGTAATTTGCATTCTTGGCAGCCTGAAGCACGACCTTGTGCTCCCCTTTTTGGGCGCGGACCATGGGAGCTAAAAGCAGAATGGTGGAGCGCTTGGATTTTTCGAGAATTTTTCCGGCAATTTCTTTTGGCGTCTGTTCGATTACTGCTTGTCCGCAAGAAATACAATGCGCGCGTCCGGCACGGGAATATAAAAGACGAAGAAAATCGTAAATTTCGGTGACGGTACCGACGGTTGAGCGCGGATTATGCGATGTTGTTTTTTGATCGATGGCGATGGTTGGCGAAAGACCGGTGATTTCATCGACATCGGGCTTGTCCTGAAGCTCCATGAATTGCCGTGCATACGAGGACATGGACTCCATGTAGCGGCGCTGGCCCTCGGCATGAATGGTATCAAAGGCAAGCGATGATTTGCCGGAGCCGGAAAGACCGGTGACGACAATAAATGCGTTTTTCGGCAAATCAAGGGAAACGTTTTTGAGATTGTGCACCCGCGCTCCCTTGATGGAAATAACATTGTGCGGATCTTTTTTCGGCATGTTGGCGGCGAGGCTACCACCAAATGCCGCACATGACAAGCCCTTATGGTCAGCGGGCGGTGCCAGCGCAGGGCGAGCCTGCATCAGACGTCGGACGGCAAGAACCGAGACGTGCTTGGTCCGGATCATTTCTGGGACTTATGCGCTCCCACACACGGGAACCGGAAGGCGGACATACCATGCAGTTATAGGCAGCGTCGCCGAACCCATTACATAATGGCGGCTGTACAGCTCCGTTAAACGCGTAACACGGCGCTCCCAGCTCAGGCGTTTCTGTTTGTCTCGGCACGCAGAAATGACGGGGCGAGTTGGTTGGTCCTTGGCAGAGTCCACCAGCGTCTCGGCAATCATCGTTTGTGAAACAGACGTATTCATCGGGAACACGATAACCTGCACCAGAATAGATGCTCATGGTCATGATCGGTACATCGCCTTTGCATTGACGATATCCGTCTTCACCGTCGCAAATTCCACTCGCGCAATTTCCATTGTCATTACATGGCGAGCCGAGCGGGTTGCCTGTGGGCGGAATGCAGACATTGAAACCGTCAGCACATACACCCCCGGAACAATGCTCGCTATCTCCGCACGGTGAACCGAGCGTTCCGTCCGTACACTGCATGATTGGGGTCGAGATGCTATTGAAGTAGCCGTACAAAAATCCTCCAGCTCCGCCCACGAGCGCCGCAGGAAGACAGCCGACGCCCGTAAGACAGCCGACAGCTCCTAAACCAATTGCCCCGGAACCGGCATCCTGCGCCGCTTCTTCGTAGTCTGGAGCAGACCAAACCGTGTCCACCTCCACACAGCGGCGTCCGGTGCCGCAGGAAGCATCGTTTGTACAGCGATTAGAGACCGCAGTAGCCGGCAGCTCAAGACACTGAATTGATGGCAAGACGGGAGATCTCAAATTTACGGTATCCGGATTGAAGGTATTCAAAATTGCATATGCACCAAGTACCAAGATCATGCCTAAAAGCGCATCTCGGATAATTTCTTTGCCGCGTCCGATTTCTCCGGAGGTTGCACCTAACAAGTATCGGAATCCGCCGTACACGACCATCACGATTGCCACAATCAAGCTGATACCGGCCAGATATCTATAAAAAACATTGATATATTCACCGAGGCCCATGACTTCGGTTACTCCGCCTACAGATACGCCAAGATGCACAGGCAAAACGCCTGCGCCTGCAGGATCGCATGTGGTTCCGGTAAACCCGCCTTCCAACCCCGCCGAGGTTTCAGATTCGGGATCGGCAACAGCGGGCGGAAACTCTTGGTCAGGGTCTGCGGTTGTAGGACAGCTGGTAGAAGTACCTCCTCCCGATACTTGAGGAGCGAGTAAACATGCCCAGCGGCGATAGCCCTCGCCGGTCAGATGCGAGCGCTGGCTGGGATTTGAGTCTCCTTGAAAAGGTCCCGGAGCAGATCCCGGCATACCGTCTATCCAACGCGCACCCAATCCCGGAACAACTGCTTGCTGGACAATACGGGTCGCCTCATGACGAGCTTGGACGCCGGAGTCCTGACTGGTTGCAGGGCCTATCCAGACAACCGAGCGGCCTGATCCTGCAGCTTGAGTGTAGGCCGTACGCAGGCGCTCCTCATATGTTTCTCTCGAGACACCTTCGATGCGGCCATTTACCCGGACATTGTCATTACCGCCGATAATCAAGATCACCATGTCGGGCCGGCGGGAAGAAACAAGATTGCTGATAATATCATTATCCAAAAACCACTTGAGTCCCTTGCCTTGATGGGCAGCGGCGTCGAGCACATTAATATCGTATCCCGCCAAAGCCGCTGTTAGTGGACGGCGCAACCCTTGTGCCTGGCTATCTCCGATGATGACGGCGGTACGGGTGTCGGCTTGAGCGGGCGCGACGGCAAATAGCATCTGCCAAGGCAGGAGGAGGAAAGACAATATGAGGGCGCGCAGCATAATTATTCCGTTTGTTTCAAAAACGTATCAACGAGCAAGGTGAGCATGTCGCGGTCGAGCGCGCCTTGGATACGAGTGCCATTAAAAAAGAAGGTCGGCGTCCCAGTGACACCTGCGGACAAACCGTCTTCAACATCTTTGCGGATCTTGAAAAGCACAGCGTCGGATTTGCGGCAGGTGTTCCATTCGGATTCATCCAAACCGACTTCGCGCGCCGCTTGTGAAAGCATATTATCGTCGAATTCGCGGACATCCATTACGAAGAGCTTGTCATGGTACGCCCAAAACTTTCCCTGCTCCTGGGCACAGCGTGCGCCGATGGCGGCGGCAATTGCCCCGGGATGAAGTTCTTCAACGGGAAAATCCCGGATGATGAGCCGGACATCTTGAGGCCGATTGGTTACGAGCTCGCGTACCGGTTCGAATGATCGGCGGCAAAACGGACAGCCGTAGTCCAAAAACTCGACTATGGTAACCGGTGCGCCTACTTCGCCCATCGAGGGCGACGAACTGTTTGCCAAACGGGACAAATCGGCATCCGTAACGTTTTTATTGGCCTGCAGACGGCTGACGCTTGATTCAAGACGCTGGAGCAAGATCGGGCTCACCTCGCCGCTGCGGATCGCCTGATAATAAACTGCTACCTGCCAAACAAAAGCCACTAGTCCGAGAGCAATCAGGACAAGCAGGAACCAGAGAATGGAAGAACGGCGCGACATCGGGCCTAGTATAGCAAACCGGTTGACGAATCGCCCGTGGCAACGTACCGTTTCGTCGATATGCGCCAACTCATTCTCGCCATCTCGATGATCACGTTGTCGGTCCTGCTTTCGGTCAGCGTCCTGCTCCAGCAGCGCGGATCGGGTTTGGGCATGGCTTTTGGCGGAGATTCCAATGTTTTCCGCACAAAACGCGGCTTGGAAAAGGGCCTGTTTTACGCCACCATCGCCCTTGGTATCGTATTTATGGCAACCGCGGTCTTGAACCTGCTGGTCGCCTAAACAATGTCTTCCCTGCTTGAACGACTTCGCGCCGCTTGGAATCGGATTTTCTTCTGGCAGACAGCAAAAGCGGAAACGCGCGAAACAAAACCGGATGCCCATGACGACCATGCGCTTGTTTTGTCGATCAAAGAACCAAAAAAAGTCCCGCATTGGAAACAGCTGCGTTTTTTGAACCGCGTCCTTTCACAGAATGAACGCCGCGTGTTTTGGGGTGCATGTGCAATTTTTGTCATTGCCCTCATTTCCGGATCGGCGGTGATTGTCCGCACATCGGTTACCGATGTTCCGGCTTCCGGAGGCTCATACACCGAGGCTGTAACCGGATCACCGAAACGCATTAATCCCCTGTTTGCGCCATTAAACGACGTAGACCGCGATTTGGCCTCTTTGGTCTTCTCCGGACTTTTCCGTATCGGTCCTGACTTGGAAGCGATCCCGGATTTGGCAGCCCGTTATACCTGGCTGGATGAAGGTAAAACCCTCGAAGTCGCTATCCGAGATGATGCGCGTTTTCACGATGGCGAACCGGTTACCGCTGATGATGTCCAGTTTACGATTCAGGCGGCAAAAAACCCGGCTTGGCGCAGTCCGCTTGCCAGCTTGTTTCGCGATGTGACCGTGGTACGCGTTGACGAACGTACGGTGCAGTTCCAACTCGTCGAAGCCGATCCGACCTTTTTACTCGATCTAACGGTAGGGATTTTGCCGGCACATGTCTGGGAAGATGTTGCACCAGAAACAGCCCAGCTTGCGGATGCGAATCTGCGACCGATCGGAAGCGGCCCATATCGCGTCCACTCGTTTACCCGCGACGGAGCCGGTCTCGTGATCCATTATGATCTTCGCCGCTTTACCGGCTATTACGGCATTCCCCCGTTTGTCGACGAGTGGCGTCTGCGTTTTTTTCCGGATCAAACGCAGGCTATAAACGCATTACGTAATGGCCAAGTCGATGGCGTAGCCTTTTTGCCGTGGACGGAAGCAGAGAAAATCCGCAGCGAGTCAATCAAAACGTACTCGCTTGAACTTCCGATTACTACCGTCGCCTTCTTCAATACGAAGGATGCCTTGCTCAAGGATCTGCGCGTCCGACAAGCATTGGCCATGGCGGTGGACCCAGACGAATTATCGTCTTTGATCGGCGAACAAAAAGCCAAAAAGGCGAATGGGCCGTATCCGTATCTCGATTACGCAACCGGTACCAAGCCCAATCTTGAAGCCGCACGCAAGCTTCTTGATACCATCGGATGGAAACTGAGCGAGGGCTCGAATGTGCGAAGCCTGAAACCGGCTGGGAGCGCGACTTCAACCAGCTCCACGGTTTTGCAGATACGTATCGACGTGCCAAACCAGCCCGACCTTTTACGGGTCGCGGACTTGCTCAAACGCCGTTGGTCGCTTCTTGGAGCCCAAGTCGAGGTTCGTTCGGAACCTGGAGAAACCCTTTTCCGCGAAGCGCTCACATTGCGCAATACGCAAGTTATCGTCAGCGACATGCTCCTTTTGCCGGATCTGGATTTGACGCAGTTTTTTGGCAGCGCATTCTCGGCAGGCACGGGTCGTAATTTCTCGAACCTTGCCGACCGCGATACGGATGCGGCGCTTGAATCGGTTCGCGCTGCTACCAATACGGAAATGCTGGTCACCGCTCGAAAAAAGGTTACCGATCTGCTTTCCGAGCGTATCCCGGCGCTCTTCCTGCTACGTCCGACCTATGCGTACGCGGTATCGTCCCGCGTGAAGGGCATCCAGGATTTGCGCTTGCTCACACCGAGCGACCGCTTCGCGACTGAATCGGCCTGGTATGTACGCACGCGATGGGGCTGGAGAGATTACGTCTTGACCCGGTGAGCACAACAGCGCAGACTACGCAGCGTTTGAAGAAACATCCTGTCCGGATGAAGGGCGAGTGGCGGAACTGGTAGACGCACTAGCTTCAGGAGCTAGCGACCGCAAGGTCATGAGAGTTCGAGTCTCTCTTCGCCCACCATTCGGACGGGATTTTTTGTTTGTTGCGGTGTTTTTGACCCGAGTTTAAAAAAATGGTAAAATATTAAAACTATGAGACCCGAGCGCATGCCACCGATCCCTGAAGCAGCCATCAAGCAGTCAAAAGCAAAGCGTATACCGAAAATCAACTTGGAAACGCTTAATGCACCAGAACTGATCCCGTATTCCGAACTCTTGGAGAGCGTCCACGCAAAGGCAAAACGCGTAAACGAAGAACTGGATAGAGAGCGCGATATCTCAGCTGAGATACGTAAAATGGGATCTGTAATCAGCAAGGAAGGCGCAGCCCAAGTCCATCGACTTGAAGACAAATTCAATGCTTTGCTCCGTGTTTACAAAAATACGCTTGAACCTGTCCGCAAAGAACGGTCTATTGCTTTTTTGAACAAAGAAGAGCTTTTGGTCGAGAAGCCGTCCAATTTTGATTTGCTCATGGAAGATCCGGCTATCCAAACGCTTGATCCTGAGGATCTCGTGGAAGTTCCGTCCAGCAAAGAAATGCGCATGCAAGAGACCCAGCTCCTCGTCCGCGAAACGGAAATCGAAGAAGAGCTCGATGTCATAATCGACGAACTCAACCGCGTCACCCCTCTGCAAAATGCCCTGACAGAAACCGCCATACAGCTGGATGAAGAGCGCCGAAAAATGCTTACCTCCCGCGCCAATAGCCTCTACCGCGACTTGCGCGGGATCCGCCAACAGCTCTCCGATATCAAGCTCAATATCGGCATGGCAAAACGCATCGAAGGACAAGACATGCGCGCCGCCGCATAAGCAAACACCCCTGACGAGAAGTCAGGGGTGTTTCGTGCCGCCCTTAGCGGGCGAGGGCGAAGAAGGAGCGGCGGATCGTGCGGAGGGAGCTGAGCGCGGCTGCGCGCTGAAGCTCGGGGACAGACGCCTTGCGGACAAGCCCTTCGCATCGCGTGACGAAGCCGAGGGAGTCACGGCCATCGAAGCGGTCCGGCATGGCACGGATGAGATCCTCGACCGCGGACTTGAGGTCCGGGAAGTGGCTCATGGTGGTCACGGCTCCGAAGAAGAGCTCGTCGTGTTCGATGGCGGCTAGCGCTCGGCTGCGTGCGCGCCTGTCGCAGGCGTCGTGACGGGCGCGCCCCTCGGCATCGTGATCGCCGGCGGCGTGGACGACCGCTTGGTCGCAGTACATGCAGGTGCCGATGACCGTGTTCGGGTCGCGGCGCAGGCCGGGAATGACTCGGCTCACGATGGAATCGATGCGCTCCAAGGCTCCCATGGGAACTCCTTTGAAAGGACGATAGATGGTGATTACCATTTTTTGCCCATTTTGTCAATAGTTTTCGCTCAACCTAGCGACTTTTCCACATATTCTGCTTGACGATAAGGCCGTTTTCGCGTATTCTATAAGGGTAACGTTTTTCGATCGTATCCGACCCGGCGTGGGATATCCTCGAAAGTCGTGACACTCAATTCAAGAGTTCCGCACCTGCAAAAATTACATTTTGCTTTATTCGTAAGTTTATAGAAATGGAAAACACTACAAGCGGCGGAACCGGAACCAATCCGGGTCCCAAGCCGTTCGGCCCCCGCCCCAAGCGCGATTTTAAGCGCGGCGGAGCCAATTTCCGGACCTCCGGAACCAGTCTGCAGCAGGGATTTGCCAAAGAAGAAGGTAAGAAATCCGGCCCCTCAGACAAGCATGAAGTAGGAAAGCGTAAGCGCGGCCCCATGGGCGGCGCCTTCCAGAGCGCTCCGCGCATGTCGACCTTCAAGAATGCGCCGCATCATAAAACCGGTACTGATACCGACGTCCTCGAAAAAGAGGGTGCTCGTTTGAAAGTCATGGTGGTAGGCGGCAATGAAGAAGTCGGACGAAACTGCACCATCATGGAATATGGGAATGACATTATCATTATCGATCTTGGTCTACAGTTTCCGGACGAAGACATGCCGGGCGTTGACTACATCATCCCCAACTTGAGCTATCTCAAGGGCAAAGAAAAAAATGTCCGCGGCGTGATTATCACCCACGGGCACTATGACCATATCGGCGGCATCCCGCATCTCATGCCGGTTCTCGGCAATCCCCCGCTGTTTGCGACGGATTTGACCTGCGGCATTATCGCCAAGCGCCAAGAAGACCACCGCGACAAACCGCGGCTCAACTTGTTCTCGGTCAATTCGAACGATGTCCTCCAGCTCGGCGTGTTCAAAGTCGAATTTTTCGGCGTTGCACACTCCGTTCCGAGCTCGCTCGGCGTGATCGTGAATACTCCGGCCGGCATTATCGTCCACACGGGCGACTTCAAGCTCGATTCCGAACCGGGCGCACAGTCCGTACAAGAAACCGAGAAGATTAAAGCCCTCGGCGAACGCAATGTTCTCGCGCTCATGTGTGACTCGACGAATGCCTCAAAGCCAGGCAAACAAATCGCAGAACATGTCATTCAGACCAATATCGACGAGATCATCAAAAATGCCAAAGGCCGCATTATCATCGGTACATTTGCTTCGATGATTGCGCGTGTCCAGCAGATCATCAAAGCCTGCGAACGCAATGGACGAAAAGTTGCAGTCGAAGGCTTCTCGATGAAATCGAACGTGATGATTGCCCAGCAGCTCGGTTACATGGATATCCAAAAAGGTACGCTCATCGATACCAAGGACATCCATAAATATCCCCGCGAAAAAACGGCCGTCATTTGTACCGGCGCCCAGGGCGAGGAACGTGCCGTGCTCATGCGCATTGCAAACCATGAACATCCGATCCTGAGCATAGAGCCGGGCGATTCCGTGGTGTTCTCGAGCTCGGTCATTCCGGGTAATGAACGTTCGGTCCAGCGCGTGAAAGATACGCTGTACCGCGAAGGAGCTGACGTGATCCACTACAAGATGATGGACGTGCACGCCGGCGGACATGCCCAGCAGGAGGATTTGGTGGAAATGCACCAGATGATCAAACCGAAATACCTGATCCCGATTGAAGGCCATTACTCGTTCTTGTGCGACCATGCAAAAGCAGCCGTGGCCGCAGGATTCAATCCAAAGAACATCTTCATTGCCGACAATGGACAGATCATGGAGTTCGACAATCTTGGAAACGGCATGCTGACCAATAAAAAGATCGACACGAATTATGTATTCGTCGACGGTCTCGGGGTCGGCAATACCAACCAAATCGTCTTGCGCGACCGCCAGCAATTGGCCGGCGACGGCGTGGTGATCGTGGTTGCAGTAGTAGACGGACGCACTGGCAAGCCGCAGGCTGTTCCGGATATTATCTCGCGCGGCTTCGTCTACATGAAGGAACATCAGGAACTTGTCGGACTCGCTCGCCACAAGGCGGCAAGCATCTTCAAGAACTATGATCCGAAGGTTACGCCGGATATCAGCTATCTGAAGGACAAGATCCGCGATGAAATGGGAGAATTCCTGTTCATCAAGACCCAGCTTCGTCCGATGGTGATTCCGGTCATTATCGAGGTCTAAGAAAAAGAAAAACACCCCCGCGAGAAAGCGGGGGTGTTTTCGTTCAGGGATCGAGACCATCGAGGATGGCTCGTCGCATGGAGTCCACGAGGCTCACCACCTCGAAGGGCTTTTGCCCGTGGATGGCGGAGGCGGTTTCCGGGATAGAGTCCGTGATCCAGATCTTCTCGAATCCGGCATCGAGGAATTTCTTCCAGGCCTCATTCTCCATGACCGCATGGGTGATGAAGACGCTGACCTTGGTTGCGCCGGCCTGATCGAGCGCCTTCTTGCACTCGAGAATGGTGCCGCCGGAGTGGATGAGATCATCGACGATGACGGCGTGCTTGCCGGCCACATCCTCGACCTGCAGGGAGATCATGCGCTTGCCGTGCAGACGGACTTTCCGGCAGACGGAGAACGGATGGCGCATCTCGCGCTGACTGTCGGAGAACATGATCTTGAAGCGCTTCCAAGCACCCTCGTCGGGAAAGACGATGACATCGTCCTTGTCCAGACGGTTCTCCTCGGTCAGACGCTTCACGCCGCTCTTGAAACGCGGCGCAATGTTTGGCCCGAAGTAGTGACGGATGGAGAGCGCATGCGCATCCCAGATGTAGAGCGGGATGGGACCCGGACCCGAGGGAGCGGCTGCCGAGAGCATTTGCGCGAGCGTGTGCGCAGTCGCGACCTGTCCTTCGTAATCGATGCGCTCCATGGTGCCCGTGGGAAAGTACGGCAGAAGAAGCCGCAGCGATGCCGGCCGTCGTGCAGCCAAGGCGTAGAATACGCTGATCTGCTCGAATACGACCTCGGGCGTAGTGATCGAAAGAAGCAAGGCGGCATGGCACTGGGACATGGATTCCATGCCCTCGATCAAGAGATCGGGAAACTTGTCGGGAAATCTCCCCCAAGACACCCTCCCCCGCCGGATGCTACGGACTTCATAGCTCTTACCGACGATGGTTTCGGCCTGCTTCTCGAAGGCGGGCACGCTAAACAGGATCACGGGACGCATACGAACTCCTCGTGTCAAAGGAACCGCAATGACTTTGCCTGAAATCCCGTATGAATCAAGCCTTGGCCAGTTTCGGACCATTAGGCTACGATACTGGCAGATATGAAAGACTTGGTTTTCTCCGGAGTGCAGCCGACATCGGATATCCATCTCGGCAACTATATTGGCGCCCTCAAGCAATGGACCGCTATCCAAAACAACCACCGCTGTCTGTTTTGTATCGTGGATCTGCATGCGATTACGGTTCCGCAGGAACCAAAAGAATTGCGTGAAAACATCCTGGATGCGGCAGCGGCCTACCTTGCGGCTGGAATCGATCCGAAACGATCCACCATATTCGTGCAGAGCGAAGTGCCGGAACATGCCGAGCTTGGCTGGATTTTGGGAACCGTTACCAAGATGGGCGAACTCGAGCGCATGACCCAGTTCAAGGACAAGAGCGGAAAAGGCGGAGCCGAGCGGGCAAGTGCCGGACTTTTTACGTATCCGGCTTTGATGGCGGCCGATATTTTGCTGTACGACACGAGCGCCGTACCAGTCGGCGAAGACCAGATGCAGCATTTGGAATTGACACGCGTGATTGCCCGGCGTTTCAATGAGCGATTCGGCAATACATTCCAAGTACCGGCGGCGCTGATCCAAAAGCATGGGGCGCGCATCATGAGTCTCCAAGATCCAAGCAAAAAAATGAGCAAGAGCGATCCGTCGGAGCTCTCAAAAATCTTGCTGTCCGACGATGCCGACACCATCCGCAAAAAAATTATGCGCGCGGTTACGGATACCGAAGGCGGCGTCTCGTACGATCCGGACCGTAAACCGGCAATCGCAAATTTGATGACCATTTTTCATCATGCCACAGGCAAAACCATGAAGGATATCGAGGGAGAATTTGAAGGTAAAGGCTATGGCGATTTCAAAAAGGCTTTAGCGGAAGCCCTGATCGAGCATATGGCTCCTGTCACCAAGAGCTACCACGAGTACCGCGACAATCCGAATGCCCTACACAAACTGCTTGACGCTGGCCGCGAAACGGCCCAAGCTCTGGCAACCGAGAAAATGAAGCTGGTGCGCCAGCGCGTTGGACTCGGAAGGTAGGAGGTCGGCGTGCCCCCGGAATTTTTGGAGACCGAAATCGCTGCCAAGCGTATTCTGACAGATCGCTGTCGCGTCAAAGAAGGAACGCAGTTCTTTCTACGGGTACCCAATCCGCTGTGGAACAACCACATCAAGTACACGTTCTTGTGGAAGCGCGGTGAAGAGATCTGGGATATTCCGCATGGGCGGGTCGTGACGGCCAGAGAGCTTCCGTACCGGCACAAGTCGAAGCCCATCAACCGCATGATCAACTATGCCCGGAGTTCTGACGGATTCCGGCTGGAAGATTCCAAGCTGCTGCTCCGTCTCCTCGCCGAGGATTTCTGGTGCAAGGTGGGTTGGTATCCCGAAGGCTGGATGATGTGCCATGCGCCGTATATCGCGGTCGATATCCGGTCGATGGACCGCGGACTCGGCCGGCATGTGATCGACAATGCGCTCGAACACCCGTTCCTCGAGCAGATCTAGTACTGACTGAAACGCCCCCGGATGTACCGAGGGCGTTTTCATTATTTTTTCTTCATGATCCATGCACCATTCCAATCATCCGGAGGCGGCGTTTCCGAGTAGATGCGGCAACGTTCAAGCAGATTTTTGGTCGTGAGGTCTTCTGCATTGATCAATAGCAGGTCCTCGCACTCTTTAGCGGCTTTGGCAAAATTTCGTGCGTAATAATCAGCAAGCGCGGATTCAAAGCGGCGCGCAAATTTGATCAGGCTGTCCGAAACTGCACCTTCTACGCCAAGGACTTCGTAAATTTTTACCGGTTCTTTTTTTCCTTTAACCGCAACCGAATCAAGCTCGCGCGTGACGAATCCCTCCCCGAGTCTATCGAGCGTATTTTTGGTGATGATAATGAGGACGCCGTACTCTTTGCACAGACTTTCGGTACGCGAGGCGAGGTTTACGCTGTCGCCGATGACGGTGTAGTCGTAACGGACATCGGCACCGATATTGCCGACAACCATATCGCCCGAATTGATTCCTACGCCTACCTTGAGCTCAATTCCTTTGGGGAATACGCCTTCTTTGTTCATTTCATCGAGCTTGTCGCGCATGCGGATGGCCGTGCGGACCGAGCGGGCCGCGTGGTCCGGCTGGTCGAGCGGGGCATTCCAAAAGGCCATAACGGCATCGCCGATATATTTGTCGAGCACACCGCCTTCCTCGAAGACGATATTGGTCATTTCATTCAGATAGGTATTAAGCACATCGACCAAATCCTCCGGAGAAAGCCCTTCGGACAAGGTGGTAAATCCTCGCAGGTCAGAGAAGAGTACCGACATGGTTCGGCGATCGCCTCCGAGCTTGAGTTTTTTCGGATCTTGGATCAAGTGCTCTACTACGGATGGAGAAACGTAACGTGTAAAAGCGGAGCGGATCTGTTTTCGCTGGGTATCGGTTTCGAGCCAGCGCTCAAGCAAGAGTCCGCCGTAGGCAAAAAAGATGACGAGGGTCGGCCAGACAATATCGAGCACGCTGCCGCGATCGAATAGCACAAAAGCGAGCACGATATATGCAATCCAGAGTACGAGTGCCGATACCGCGCTTAGCGTAGCTTTCACCCGCGGCACGAGTACCGCGAGCAAGAGCCCGAGGAGTACAAGCGCGAGCGCCTGCAACCACATGGATACGGGCATGAGCCACTTGCGGGTGACGAACGTGTCGTAAATCGAAGCATGTATCTCTACTCCGCTCATCGGATCGCCAAAAGACGTAGCGACATTTTGCTGGTCGTGCAGATCACGGGCGGTCGCGCCGATAAAGACAACTTTTCCTTTAATACGCGAGGCATCCACGCGGTCTTGAAGCACATCGGCAGCCGAGATAATCGGAAAGGCCTGACGAGGACCGCCCGGAAAATTTACGAGCATGTTTCCTTGTCTATCAACCGGGATAGATGCCGTTTCCGGAGCGCGCCCTACAAGACGAGCTACCTCGAACGAGAATGGAAGAATCTCCGAACCATCGAGTCCGCGACCGACAACCGGTACGCGGCGCACAATCCCGTCGGCATCCAGCGGCGTATTTGAAAAGCCTCCTGCCTTGGCTGCAGACTGGATGAGAGCGATAGGCTGAACGCTATTTTTGGAATCAAAGACTACGCGTCCGTTCCGTACGACGAAATCGAGCTCGATCGGGAGAACGGTCGAGCCGCTCTCGCGCAAGGCCGCTGCCAGATCCTGATCGTCCGCTGCATTTGACGGTTCAGGGAAGTTCACGTCGAGCGCGATCGCCTCGGCTCCCATGGTTTCCAGTTTGCGAATGAGCTCGGCGTGAATGGAACGCGGCCATGGCCAGCGTCCTACGCGTCCCAAAGAGGCATCATCAATCGCCACAATGATAGCCGACGGGTCGGCGCTTCTTGCCAAGAAAAAGCGGTCCGTCACGCGGCTTCCCCAGGTATCAAAGATCCCGAATACAAGACCCAAAGACCCTACAAGACCAATAACACCGCCAATAATAAGCGGTAAAAAGCGTTTCATCAGGCTATGTTCCCTGTTCTGCCTATGGGTTGTCAACGATGCTGATGAAGGCTTGGGAGTTTACCTCGGTTCCGCCTTCTGAATACACGGCATTGATCGTGATATTTCCTCGAAGCTCCATGGCCCGGAAGGTGTTCCCGTTTAATGCACCATAACCTGTCGGACTCGCCGTAAAACGTACGGATTTGGTTATGTCCTTGGTAAGACCATTTTTATACACCACGATTGCGCGGTAGACGATCGATTGGTTGAACCCAAGATTCGATTGAGACGGTTCTATGCGCAAAGAAACGGGAACGAGCGCTTCGTCTTGCGGGGGCGGGACCGGGGGCGTGGCTGTAGGCGTTTCGATAACGGGGATGGTGGCCGTGGCCGAGGTACTTGAAACCGTGATCGCATCAGGAGGATCGAGCGATTCAAGATTGTCGGTCCCGATCAAATCGCTTTCTTTTGCAATTGTCTCTGCGCGTAATGCTTTTGAGCGTGCTGCGAGCGCATCCAGTTTGAATTTCAGTTTTTCTGCCCTGGCTGCATCGAGCTCTTTGAGCGACTGCTGATACTCACGGTTGATATTTTCAAGCGCTTTGTCGGCGAGTTCGACAGAAATAATAGATGACGGAGCATTCCCTTTCATCAAAAAATACCGAGCCTCGTCGAGACGCGCGTCGATAGCCAGCAGACGGGCGAATAATTTTTCTGCCGGTCCGACGGCAATAGTTACCCGCCAATCTTCGAGCGATTGTTTAATGCGATAAGCCGGATGGTCAGGCGCCACGTCCTCGTATAGACGCTCGGAAGCGATCAATGCCTGTCGAGCTACACGCAGCTCGGAAGGATCTGCCCCATCCGACATGCGGCTGCGCCACTCGGTTTCCAGCCGGGAGAATTCTTGGAATGCGAGCCCGCTTTTCCCCTCTTCAATTACGCGGCGGATCTGTGCGATGCGGCGGACAAGGTACCGCGCATTAGGTGCCCGGAGGCGTTCAGAGGCGCGGATAGCATCGCGAAGCCATCCTGTAGAAGGGACGCGGTCCAATCCGATTTTTTCACGCAGCTGCCGCCTTGCCTGTTCAATAAATTTTTCATCGCGCTCTTGATTGTTCTTGAACCAATCCGATGCTTTCCCTGAAGCGGTAATCGGCTCGGTCGAGGTGGCGCGCTTGCCGGATGTGAATTTGGCCATGGAACCTTCGGCCACAAAAAGCGGATTCCCTGCTGCCCGCTTTGCCGATGCTTGTACAACGGAATCGGAAACCCAGAGCGTGGTCGGCTGGCCTTGTGCCACTTCGAGATCAAAGGCTGTTCCGCGAACAGTTGCAACGACATCGTTGGTCTCGATGGTCATGTCACCTTCGACATCCAATAAGCGAAGAATGCGCGACCAGACGCGTCCGGTTTCAAGTTTGAGCTTGATAACCATTCTCCCCTCTGCTCAGTAATATGCGGTCTCAATAAGAAGTTCCGAGTCGGGACCGAGTCGCGTCTCGCCCGATCCAAACCATGATAGAACAACGGAAGAATCCGGACCGGTCGTGATGACCGTACCTGACTCCACCGTATCCCCCGTTTTTACTGAAGCGGTTCCGGAGACTTCGGAGACGGTTGCGAGCGCACGGTTTTCGTCTGGTAAAGCTCCAAGAGACCAAAACCAGATCCCCCCGAGCAAAATCAGGAATACGATTACCAAGGGCAACCATTTCTTCATATAACTTTGCCGAGTGTAACAAAAAAGCCCCGACTTGTATCGAGGCGTTTTTATGCCCAGGCCAAACGGTAAGCCGAGTTTTGTCATGTCCGCCAAAGGCGAACATGGATGACCATCTCTCTGGGATCGCCATTACTGACGACCTCTAGCGAGCGACCATTCCCTATCTTACGATAGAGAGCTTGCTCTTGCACCAGGAAGGGTTTGCCGCAATTCCGTATTACTACGGAGCGAGTTCCGTTCGACGGAACACTTTTCACCTTTCATCCCGTATTGCTACGGAACTAGTATTGTCTCTGTGGCACTTTCCCTCGGTTTGGTGAAACGGAATGACACGTGTTCCTTCCGTTTCCTTGTTCCGGGCGGTCGTTAGCCGCTTCCGCTTTCCTCCGCCTTACGACGGAATCGGAGCTCGGACTTTCCTAACCGACATTGCGTCGGCTCGGTCATCTGTCTGACCTAAGCCAAAAAATAATAGCAGAAATAAGCGAAAAAGTCAAGGATATAGCTTGACAAATGGCCTACTTTACGGTTGATTGGGCAAAGTCGATCTTTCTATCAACACTAATACGGAGGCTCAAGTGAACGACGGATCTTCCTCGCACGCTTCTCCGACGCGCTTGAGCTCGTCGGGATCCGGTTCAGGTGCCAGCCAGGCTGGCCTGATACCGCTCGAGCTCAAGCCCGAGATCTTTCGGGAGTGGTTCTCGGCGGCATTCGGTTTCGACGTCATGCAGTTCAGCGATCTGCACGACTTCCCGCCCATGCGCATCCTCGAGCTCATTGCGGGAGCAACGGAGCAGGGCCGGGAACGAGCGGCACAGATCGTCCACCAGATGATCGGCACCGATCTCGAGCTCGTCCTGAAGCGCTTCAATCCGGTCCGGTACGGCGAAGACATCCACGCCTACATCGAAGACAACCCGGAGCGCAGCAAGAAGTTCTTCGAGGCCATCGGCGGCGTCGACTTCTTCCAGGAGAAGATGGACCCGCGCGAGATCTACGAGCGCGTGATGGCCAATGGGTGGATGTTCAAGGACACCCCGAGCCATCGAGGATTCGCGGCCCAAGGGTGCGACATCCTCGTGAAGCACCGCGCCTTCGGCGACGACCAGAACATCAACGTGCCGGACCAAGTGGTCGAGAGCTACATCCCGACCTTGCGCGCGATCGTGAAGGCCATCGGCTTCGATCTGATGTTCGATGACGTGGTGCCTGCTCCCCTGCGCATCCGCATGGCGAATGCGATCAAGGCCGGGTGCCGCAAGTACCCGCAGTCGAGCCAGTACATCGAACAGTACATGTTCGAGGAGCAGCTCGGCGGCGTGCCGTTCCACGAGCTCGCGCTCAAGTCGAAGATCCCGCTCGACAAGCTGGGCAATCCGTTCGCGGTGTACGTCAGCCGCTGCGGAGTGCTCGAGACCACGGCCGACAAGGAGTCGATGATGCCGCCGGCCATACCCGATCCGCGCACTGCCGGCTTCATGGTTCCCAGGCCGCCGGGCGTCCCTCCGCCCCCGCCGCTCCCCGCCCCTCCGAAGCCGACGAGCACCTAGCCCGCCGCACCACTGACCCCGGTCCGACATGTCGGACCGGGGTTTTTCTTTTGCATAAATCCCTTGACATTTTAAGATTATTCTGCCACGGTTTAGTCTGGCCTTTCACAGCGAGGAGCGACATGGAGGAACAAACGAACCACGCATTCGTCTCGACACTCGAAACCCCGATCCAGCGTGCGATGAGCGGCTGGCTCCACCACGCCTTCACGGGCAAGAACATCTCGAGCGCCGACTTCATCGAGCACTTCGGCATCATCGAGGTGATCAAGAAGCTCAGCCCCAAGGTGCGCGGCAAGGTGCTCGTCACCTGCAACGGCGGCGGCGATAGCGAGCGCGCATCGAAGATGAACGCGGACATCGTCGCGAGCACGGTCGCCTCGATGCTCGAGGACAAGCTGGTGATGCCCGAGGACATCTGCAAGGAGATCTCGACCGATCACATGGTCGAGGTGCTCCCCTCCAACGGTCTCTACCGCCTGATCTTCGGCAAGCGCGAGCGCATGACCAGGCAGCTCATGACGCATGTCCACAAGATCCTCCTCGGCGAGCACCTGCTCGGCGACAAGACGGCGTCCAGCTACATGCGGACGATCGGCGACGACAAGATCATCAACGAACAGACGCCGCCGGTGCTGCTCGCGCTCTGCCAGATGGCCATGCTCGAGAAGAACCGCGCCGGCACCGTCTTCACCGACGACGATGTGCTCGGGATCTACACGCCGAGATCGCTCGTCGAGTACGTCGATCTCGCCGACCTCTTCACCGCGGTCGAAGCCGTGGCGAAGCTGAACGGCTGGATCGAGCCCAAGCCCGGCCTGCCCGAGGGGGTGGTCACGCCTTCGGACTTGCCGCCCCCGCCCGCCGCATCCGCGGAGAGCACGCCCCCGCCGCTCCCCGGGCAGAAGAAGAAGCCCAAGAAGCGCAA
Source organism: Candidatus Uhrbacteria bacterium (assembly GCA_020854265.1). Taxonomy (GTDB): domain Bacteria; phylum Patescibacteriota; class Patescibacteriia; order 2-12-FULL-60-25; family 2-12-FULL-60-25; genus CAIXDN01. Next base: position 80,543 of record JADZFU010000003.1, on the reverse strand, counting down.
CTCCTCCAACTCGGACGACGAGCCGGAGGTCACGACCACGGCGGTCGAAGGCAGCGGCGAAGAGCTCACGCTCGACATCGACGAAGAAGAGGATGGAACCCCCGCGACGACTTGAACCAGAAGAACGGGACGAGCGGGACACGGATCCGCCCGAGCAGATCGATCCAAACGACATCGAGATGCTCGATGATGACGAGCCGTTGATCGAAACGCGCTCGCTTCCACCGGAAGCGCGTGACGAAGTCGAGACGGCCGAGCTCGAAAGCGACGTCGACAGCTGGTTCGATGCCGTACGACTCCCCTCGCTCCTTCCGCCGGCGCCAAAGGCGCCGATCGAGGAAGACGAGGAAGACGAGGAAGAAGCCTTCTACAAGAAGTTCAGGAAGCCCTAACTGAAGAACCCCAGTCCGATACGCGGACCGGGGTTCTTTTCTTTTTTTTTACCAGCTTCCTCCCCCGCCTCCGCCAAATCCTCCGCCAGAACCGCCTCCCGAAAAACCCGATCCGCCAGAACCCCCAGATGAAGGCGCGGCGTACATACTGGATGAGGTCGTAGAATGGAAGCTGTCTGCCGCATTAGCAAAGTTGGCAGCATTCCATCCGTTTACCGAACCCGTCATATAGGACGGCGCGGGCAGCATCATGTTTGCAAATTGGCCGGCCCATTGATTCTCGACGCCAAAAGCGACAGCCGCCGGCAAGAACCTTGCAAATTGCTCCGGTTTTTTTTCTGGAGCGTCCGTGAAGGCAAGCCGCTGGGTTTCGGTGACCGACAAAAAGCGTTTGAACCCTTCGATCTCTTCACGCAGCACGGCGCCCGCTTGAGTGAGCTTGGGCATGAACCAGCCAAAACCGCCGATGATCAGTCCGGAAAGAACGGAAGAGATCATATTGAGCTCGCCAAGATCTATGGTGAAGATAAAGAGAAATGCAGCAACAATAATAGCCACGACCATCCAAATTGTCCGAATAGAAGCGGGCAAACGCAAGAATAGTTTTTTCTCTTTGAGCCCTTCAAAGACCTGCTCGCGAGCTCGTTGGAGCTCTGCATAGAATCCTTCGTTTCGTTCTGAAATATCGACCTCGTCCCCATCTTCAAATAATCCATTGTAAAGAGTGCGTTCGAATTTTTTCAAACCATTGTCCGCGTCTTTTACTTTTTTCAAAATCATTTTGCCTTTCTTTTTAAACCAGCCGCCGGTTTGGTCGCCTTCAAATACGAGTACGGCATACCCACGGCGTGCAATATCCAAGATAGCGGCAGTCACGGCCTTGGATGAAATGCTTTGATCGAGCAGGGCCGACATTTCCATAGGAGAGAGAGCGGAGGGCTCTTCATAATGCGGAATAACGGTTCCGCGGCCGCGCGGATCGCGCCCGTGCGTCCACCAAATGGCATACATGATGGCAAATACCAATACAGGAATGAATAGCCATAGATTATCCTGGATGAATTGCCAGACTCGGTCGGATGTCGAGAGCGGCGATATGACGGACTCGGGAAAGCGGATAGCAACCGTGAGACCCTCGCCGGACGAAAGCGCGCGCAGAGCGGCAGCTTGTATGGATGATCCTGCAGCGACGATTTCGCAAGCCTGCTCAGGATTTCCGAAATAGCCGGTGAAGCAGACAAGGTCCGACGGCTCGCCCGGGCCTTCCAAATCAAACGAAGCCGATTTGATAGGAACCTCCCAGCCATTACCGGTTACGTTCCAGTACAGCTCCCGAACTCCTTCTTCGGGAAAATCATTTATGGCGCGGTCGGTGCGGTAGCTGATGGTGTAGACATGCTTGCCGGTTATGTAGACGTCTTCACTGCCAAGACGGATGCGAAGATTGCCGTCTTCATGCGAAAGACTGCTTTCGACCGATCCGCCATCCATGGTAGCGCCAAGAAATTGGAGATTGAGACGGTAGGCTCCGCCGCTCCGTTGATAGCGTTCGGGAATGAGACGGAAAATTCCACGTCGCGAACTATTTCCAAAGTCGTATTCGATGGTTTCGGTGATAACGAGGGAACGGTCAGATCCGAGCTTTGCAGAGACGTTAAAAGCATTGATAGCTTCTGCTGCCAGAGCCGATGGCGCCAAGTGGAAAGCGCAGAGCGTAAAGACAAACAGGTAGAGTAGGCGTTTCATGGAACCAGCATAGAAAAGAAGACTCCCCCCGTCGAGTGACGGAGGGAGTCAGGGCGATCAGTTGGTGATCAGGCGTTCGTAGGCGAGGGCGCCACCGAGACCGTCGATCCAGTCACGGGAACCGCCGTCGATACCGGCAACTGCCCGATGCGAACCGGACAGGAAGTCGGACCAGACGATGGAACCGAGATTGAGACGCTCGGTGCCCGTCCCCCAAGAGGGAATGAGCGGGTCGACTTCGGTACCGAGATCCACGTACGGACCGCGGGCCTCCTGCATGAAGGCGCCGGCAGCATCGAGGGCATTGTCCGGCGTGAGGAAGCCGGTGTCTCCCGTTCCCGTCGGATCGAAGCGGAAACGGGCAGTCTCGCCCGGATCTACGCCGCCGAGGGTTGAGATGAGCCGGAAGGTGACTTCCGAGCTGCCGACCATGTACTCGTCCGTGAAGACGATGTTCATGCGGTACGTCATGCGGTCGTAGGTTCCGAGACCGTCGGTGACGATGTCGTATCCGGCGGGATCGCGGAACTGGATGCCGTCGAGCGGCACGCCGTTGGCTTCGAGACGGACACCGCCAAAGAGCAGGTAGGCTCCCCCGGCCATCACGACCATCTCGTCGGCGACGACGAGCATACGCTTGACCGAGGCGGTGCCGCTCGGACAACGCCATGTCCATGCGAGCAGGACGTTCTCTCCGTCCGGCACATAGCTCGTGGGCTGGTCGATGAAGACCATCTCGAGAGTGGCGTTGCGCACATTGTGCGCGCCGCCGTCGAGCGGACGATCGCTGCCGGAGAAGAGCTCAGCCAGCGAATCCTCGCCGGTCGCGTGGAAGTTGAGGCCGAGGCTGACGGGATCGCCGTAGAACGGCAGCTCTTCGTCGACAGGGCCTGCGCCGCGTTCGGATGGAACCGCAAGCTCGGATGCGAGCTCGATGATCGAGACGGTGTCGCGCGGAGCGCTGAGCGGAGCGCCGGAAAAGTCGAGCGCGAGCGTATTCCCGGTTCCGGGAGGCACGGCTTCGCGTGCGACTTCGACGCCGTTCAAGCGGACGATGACGGAAGCGTAGCTCCCGCCGTATCCGCCGACCGGAATGTCCATGCGGTCGATGAGAGCGCCTTCGGCACCCACATCGAGCGCAAAGCGCGAGAGAACGGTTTCACCGGAGGCGCGTACGGCGCCAGCCGGAGAGTCGTCTGCGAGTGCGGCATTGAAGGTTCCGAAGGGCAGGACGGTGGTCGCAGCCATCGGATCTTCGCCCGGAAGAGCGCCGGCTTCGCGCAAAGCACTCATACCGACGGTTACCGGCGACGTACCGGCTTCGGAACGTGCGGCGACATCGGTGTCGCTAGCCACGCCGACCGTGATGCGGTCGCCGGTGGGCTGTTCGACGGTGCCGTCCATCTCGCATTCGACGGAGATGGGACGGATGGTGCCGGCCGCGACGGCGATGTCGAGACCGGTGAAGACCATGCGGCCGGTATCGTCTGGTGCCACGAAGGCACCGAACTGTACCGCGTCTTCGAACAGACCGCAGTTGACGACCACGCGGTCGAAGTCGGCTGTCGTCCAGCCGGATCCGATGTCGGCCTGACCGGTGAGGGTCAGGTCGGTCAGAATCTCGTCTACCATCAGATCTGCCTCGATGGGCAGGATGGCGACGGTGTCGAGCTGGTTCACGACGCTGTCGGCTTCCGGAGGGGGCATGTGGTCCACCTCCAGATTTCCGGTCGAGAGGCCGACCGGATCCGAGGCGCAGGCCGTGAGCAGAATGAAGACGAACAGGTTGGGAATGTACGGGCGAACCATGCGATATCCTCCAATATTTTTTTACTACTTTTTTAGCATTTAGGCAAGAGAAGACCCCGTTTCGCAGGAACACGAAACGGGGTCCACTTCCTAGAACGTCAGGGAGACGTCGAGGAAGGCGTGGTCGGCACCGACCGAGGGCCGGAGCGAGAGATCGTATCCGATGAGGATACCCCCTGCCGCGGCCGAAAGGCCGGAGACGACGTAGAGCACGATCTGTGCCACTTCGAGCGACGAGCCCTCGGAGCAGACACTGCGTGCGCGGTCGAGACGGGCCACGGCTTCAGCCGAGGTCGGCTCGTAGAGCATGCTGCTGCCCGCATTGGCGCAGGCATCGCCCATACCAGACGGAACCGTGTTTCGGTATGCCACGTAGCTCGGATCGTTTCCGAGGCCTTCGATGGCCGCCATGGTACCGAGCGCACCGGCGAACGAGGCGACAGCCAAACCGACGAGCGGCCAGCCGATGTACTCGAGATCGAATTCCGACGACCGAGACGCAGGCGCCACGGGCTGGTCGAGCTCGGAGAAATCCGTGGATGCGAGCTCGGTCGAAGGAGCTTCGTCCTCGTCGAGGGGAGCGGCCACGGGGACCGGATCACCCGAGGAGAACGAGCGGATCAGGCGTGCGACGATCGCATCGAGATCCTCATCGCTGATGTAGCGCGGAATCGCCACCTGATCGGCGGAGATGACACGCGCTTCGAGCGCATCGTAGCGGAAGAGCCGCACGAGGTAGTCGAAGTCGTTTCCGTCGGAAGAGATCGCACGGACGGCTTGTCCGTAGATCATGGATCCGGTACCGAGGAATGCGAGCACCGTTCGACGGCAATCTGCCATCGAGAGGCTGCAGTCGCAAGCCAACTCGATCGACGAGGTGCCCGTATCGCCTTCGCGCAATCTCCAGGCGGGCACGCTTGCAGCCTGTCTGCGGAACGAGGCGTTGAACCGGACGCCGAATGCGTCATCGAACTCGAGAGCGTCGAGTCCGAGATAGGTCATGCTGACCTGGGCGCTGGCCGTGGCCGGAGCCGCGACGAGCAGAACGAGGATCAGAAACGTGAAGTTGCGAATGAACATGATACCTCCATCTTCGGCCCGCGATCACCGTGATCGCGAGGCGGAGAGGAGGTCCGATCGACCGCGAGTGAACGCGGGATCGGACTTCGGATAATGGCACTTCAGAGCATACGAGCTCGACGAGCCTGGTCTTCCAGATATCGCTCCAAGCATTCTGCTCTTGTCGCGAGATCGGAAGAGTGGGATTCTGCCAACCTTTGGTTGAGTCCGATTGGCAGAAGCACGATGAGCGGCGACAGGTCTTCGGAGCGGATGCCGTGGAAGGCATCGATGAAGTCCTGCTTCTCTTCATCGCGTAGGTCGCCCATCAAGACGCATGCTTCCGGATCTTCCGTCCACTCGGTTCGAGAAGCGATGATTGACCCGAGGACCGAGTCGACTCGACCCGCGTTGGCGAGATTGAGAAGTCTGATCTCGAGCGAATAGGCTCGTAGCTCTCCCTCGATCACTTCACGCGGCGTCGCGCGTACGGGCTGGATACCGCGTGCGTGATCGAAGGCATGTCTGAGCTCGTGAGCAAAGACGGCGCCAGCGACTTGATCGGACTGATCCGACCAATTCGGTGGAACGAAGAGCAGAGCATGCTCGTGAAGAAACTCCCATGGAGAAATAGAGTTGATGCCGTTCTCCATCCGCTGGCGTTGGGTGGACACGACGACCGTGAAGTTCATCGGGTCACCCTCCGCTGAGGGCATTCCCTCCGGGACGGTTGGGATATCCGTCATCATTCCGTCTCCCAGCAGGATGCCGTAGCGTGCGTAGCTGCCAAAGAACTCGAGAAGTTCACGACCTTCCGCGTCCTCGTCCACGATTGAGCGAAGCAGCGCATACTGCGCACGGCGGATCTCGTTCACGTTCGGAGTCTCGGGCAGGCTACGGTGCGAGGGAGGTGAGGCGTGAGCACGCCGAGAGCGAGTCGTGCCGCCACGTCCATGGAAATGGCCGTAGGCGAACATGATCGCGAGTGCTCCGACGACAATCACCAACACCTTGTTGAACCAAGATGACGTAGATCGAGTCGGGGCGGACTTTTTGGGAACGTGCTTGTTACCGCGCTTCATTAGCCCTCCATCTTCGGCCCGCGATCACCGTGATCGCGAGGCGGAGAGGAGAGCCGACGTTGAGCGAACAACGTCGGCTCTAGAGTGGATTCCCGCTTTCGCGGGAATGACATCAAAGGTGCGAGAAGTACTCGGCGGCGAGGTCCATGCAGTACTGACCTGAGCGAATGTTGCCTCCGCAGTCGTAGCTCTCGTGGATGGTCTCCCCGGAACGGCGGTCGAAGCGGTAGATGTCGACCGCGAAGACTTCGCCTTCGAAGGTGTACATGCGGTTCACGAAGCCGAAGTAGGTGTGATCGGCTTGCGTGTACTCGGAGACGTTCCGGATGCAGGCTTGGTCGAAGTAGCGGCACCCCATGGCGATGACGATCGCCTGGTTGTTTGCGTGGTCGCCTCCCCTTCCCCGGTCCCACATCTCGTCGTTGAACTCGAGGCTCATCATCTCGGCGGCGAGCTCTTGCTCGATGTCGAGATCCGTCGCGATGAAGGAGATGAAGTGCGAGCTCGGGCGAGGCTCGGGCACCTGGGTCGTGATGACGTCGTGCGCGACCGGGGTGAACACGTAGGCGGCGCGGAAGAGCGCCACGCAGGCGACTAGCGGTACGAGCCATGCTCCGGGCAAGAGAAAGAACTTGCCCGGGGTCGAGGCGTGTTCCCGGTAGGTCCCGTTCGACACGCAGGTTCTGGCGTTCACCCAACGGTCGTGCAGATGCACCCCGTCGACGACCAGGAAGGCCGTGAAGGCGCCGAAACAGGCGGCAGCGACCGGGAGCGACCAAGTCACGAGCGACACGAGCAAGGCGAGCGCGAGATACGGGAAGATCGTCAACGTGAAGTTGCGACCCGTCCGCATGCTGCGATAGAAATCGCGGAAGCGTTCGGCGTTGATCATGCCCGCGTTCTCGATGAACTCGCCGCCGATGAAGTATCGGCGATCGAGCATGATCGGCAGGAAGAACTTCTTGAACAGTCGAATGAACATGTTCCCTCCATCTTCGGCCGCCCATCGACATGATGGGCAGGCGGAGAGGAGGCCTGACACGGAGTGTGCGTGTCAGGACTCGGGAGAAAGAACTAACGGGTGGTGACCGAGATATAGGTTCCCGGCACGGTTCCGTTGAAGGAGCCTTGGCCGGGCGCCGAACATCCCCCATCCGCGAGTGGCGAGATGCAGACGGCCGCTTCCCCACCGGTTTCGGCATCGACTGCATAGACATCGACCGGATACTCGATGCACGTACGGATGATGCGACCCGGAGGACCGCCGACCGTGGCGCGTACCGAGAATTCGATGGGTGCATCGGCTTCGAGGCGGAAGGGCACAGGGAAGCCGAATGCGATGTGGTTGTAGAGCGGGTCTACATCCATATCGGAAGACACGAGCTCGGTGCCGACATAGAGCCGAAGATCGGTGAGGTCTTCAGCTGCAATCGAACCGGTCTCGGAAACCGTGATGTGTGCGAGATCGACCGCTCGATCTGAGGCGGTGAGCGTGAAGCTCGAGATCTCGACATCGGTTGAACCGATGGACGGGTCGGCAGGCGCCGCTCCGCTGCGGACATCGATGCGAGGCCCCGGCATACCGACCGTGAAGAGACTGGCGGTGAGCGGGAACTCGCCTTCGATGGCAGGCGCATCGGATGAGTGGATGGCCGTGGCGGCTACCAGCTCGAACCCATGCTGTCCTCCAAGCGAAGCGGCATCGAAGTCGGCGACGATCATGAACGTCCGACTGCTCTCGGCCGGAATGGTTCGGTCTGCTTCCATGGGCAGATAGAACTGGACATTGCCGGTAGACGCATCGACCGCGCGGCCGGGTGTGAGCCGCAGGCCGGTGTAGAAGTCGTAGAGGTAGACGTTCTGCAGATCCGCGAAGGAGCCGACGCCGATGTGACGCAGCTGCAGCCCTTCGAGCTGGATGGACCGCCTACCCGCCTCGAAGACGAAGAGGGCCATGCGTACGCTCGAGGCGTTCGCCGGGACCGTGCTTCCGCTCGGTGTGCCCACCGAAAGCGAGACGGTGAGATCCGGAATCTCATCCGGTGGATCCGACGGGCCACAGCCCGTGACGATGAGTAGAACCAATAGACCGAGAACGAATTGACGAAGGTACATGCGAACCCTCCAGATCCGGCCCCCGAGCAGCCCTATGCTGTTCGGAGAGCGGAGAGGAGGTCCGTCGCGCAGGATTGCGGACGGCCTCAGACTGAATGAACGTAGCAGGCTCAATCGATTGGTGCGAGCTTGGCGTTGATGGCGCCGTTCTCGATCCGTTCGAAGACCAGACGGCCCCAGCTCTCGGGCGGCTCGCGATCGAAGTAGCAGGCCATGGCCCGCAGGAGCAGAAGCGACTGCGTGCTCGTGAGGTGCGTACGGCGGCTGATGTCGCCGACCAAGACCGGCTCTTCGGCCAGCGGCAGGAACATGCCTACCACATCCACGAACAATAGGCGCGGACGGGCGCCGTATCCGCCGAAGCGGACCGAGGCCTTGTACGGCTCGGATGACTTGCAGAGCGCGTCCTCGGCGCGGACGACGATTGCCGTCATGGCGCACACGACGAGCAGATCGATCTCGCGCAGGGCAAGCAGATCGTCGAGAGAATCGTGCATGAAGGCGAACTTGCCGAGACGATCGTACTTGAGGAGCTCCTGATCGAGCTCGCGCATGAACGAGCAGGCGTTGGCCGCCCAGCTCATGTTGCGCTCTTCGATGGAACGAATGTTGGGGTCGGGATGGAACATGGAACCTCCAGCTTCGGCCGCCGACGAAATGTCAGCAGGCGGAGAGGAGGTCCGACGTTGAGTGAACAAGGTCGGACCTTATCGGGAAAGGAGCGAGTTGAAGATTGAATGGAGCGCGATCAGGACATCGATGAGGAGTACGATCGCGATGATCAGGATGATGACCATACGGAGCACGCGCTCAAGGGTCGGATGCATGCGCTTCCTCGCCGTCGACTTCATCAAGAAGAACCACACTTGAATCGTCTGCAACTTGTGCAAGCTCTTCGAAGGAATATTCGCTTATCGCTAAATTCCCCTCGGTAATGGCGACAATGTCACCTGCCTCCACGTCGTAGCTGAAGAGCTCGTAACGGAATGTGTTTTGTTCGCGTCCATCCAACGGATTTACCCGGTGCATGTACCCGAATACCAATCGATCTGTCCCTAGCTCGGTCGCCATCCGTTCAAGACATCTCATGGTACGTGGATCACATTCGAAAGCGATTGTAAGTCCGAGGATTGTTGCCCGCGTTGGATGCGTGCGCCAACCTCGATGCGTGCCGACTGCGTGACGAAGCTCCTGCGTCAGCTCGCGGGCAAGCCGATCATCGAAATCAATCGACTCGATGCCGAGCACGGCGACGGTTCGCTCGGATGTAGAGGCGACATCCTCCGATACGCTCGCGACTCCGGTGTCCTGCACGTGTTCACGCGCGAGGAAACCAATGATGGGACCGACTGCGCAAATAATCACCACAGCCATGCTTGCCGCCGCTCCAAGCAGGGCGGCCTGAACGGGGCTCCAGGCAGGGGGAGAATTGTCATGTTCCGGCGGCGCTTCGATACGAACGGGCACCTCATTGGCACCCATGATGCGCGTCTTTTCCAAAGTACGGTCGTTCATCGACCCTCCAGCTTCGGCCTGCCATCAAAATTGATGACAAGGCGGAGAGGAGGTCCGACGTTGAGTGAACAACGTCGGAGCTCGGTTAGACTTCATCTTTGTTACGAGTGTAACGCGGTATCCGCTCCGTCACGATATCGCGCTGACGGATGGTTTTCCGTCTCCGCAAGATGAGAACGATGAGAGCGGTGAGCGTAGCCAGTGACAGTATGATCACTCCCGTGATCACCGGCCGATGATTGGCGAGGGAGAAGGACGCTTCTTCCTCGAAGGGAGCGCCGCAGGCCAGCAACGTGAGGTCCGCACCACTGCAGTCTTCGTCGATCCCGTTGTCCGGGACATCTATCCAGGGCAGCACCTCGCCGTCGCAAGGACCGTCGACCAGAGATCGGGAGCCGGAACGACAGACGCCGACTCCTGCGGTGCCGGGCGGACCCGTGTAGCAGGCTTCGGTCGTCTGGGCTCGTGCGGTCTGGGACAGGCCCAGAAGGAAGAGCGACAGGACCGTGAAGACCGTGTATCGAAGGAACATGGAACCTCCAGCTTCGGCCGCCGACGAAATGTCAGCAGGCGGAGAGGAGGCCTGACACAAAGTGTGCGTGTCAGGACTCAGGGAAGGAACTAGCGCGTGAGGACCTGGGTCTGTGTCAGGTCTTCGACGAAGGTGTCGCCGGTCCAGTCGAAGGAGCCGCCCATCATCCGCGTCGCGGACGAGTGCGGGATCTCCGACATGTCGGACCAGAGAAGCCCGGTGAACAAGGAGCCCGTGGCGGTCTCGAGCAGCAGGCGGTCGCTCGCGACGTAACCGGTCACCGCATTTGCGGAGGCGAAGTCACGATACGGCGTGATACTGATCGCGTCACCGATGGCAAAACCATCGAGGACACCGTGCACGGTGTAGACGTTGCCGGAACCGGTGATCACCTCTTCGCTGAGGAATTGGAGAGTCACCATTCCGTCAGGATATCCGGTACTCACGGTGGGGATGTCCGTGGCTCCTCGACGGATCCTGAGGCCGATACTCGTACCGGCCGGACGATCCACCATGAAGGTGAAGCCCATGAGGCCGACCGAGCCGGCGCTGTTGGCGGAGATCTGGAACCGGTACAGGTCCTGATCGACGCCATTGGCGATGGTGGCGGTCGAGAGCGGCAGGCGCGTGACCGTGGGCTTGGTGCGCCGCACGACGAACTCGTTGCCGATGAGCTCGGGGCCGTCGGCCAAGAGCCGGTCGCCAGACATGACACCAGTGAAGCGCATGTTGAGCATACCGACATAACTCGGATCCCACTCCCCGCTTTCGACATCGGCTGCGATGCCGAGCCGGATGCGGTTGCCGGAACGAGCGACGCCCGAGGTTGCCCCGCCGACCGAAGCCGACGAGACGACATGCGAGACGCGTGCCCAGAGCTGCATGACGCGACCGCTGTCACGCGAGACGCGGAAGACGTCATCGAGATGCGCGTCGCAGGAACGATCCGTGCCTGCCGGCAGGATACAGCTGCCACGAATGGCACCGTCGACAGCAACCGCTACCTCGGTGAACGAGGCAGCCTCGCCGCGCGAGGTGATGCGTACGATCTCGAGCTCGATGGGCTCGTACTGGGCCGTGATGCGGAACTGCGCCATGTTCTGCCAGACGTCGGGTCCGGCGACGAGGATGGTGGACTGACGGAGACTGTTGGTCTGCACCGTGACCAATCCATGATCGTGTACGATGACGAAGTTGCCGGTCGAGATGAGCGCGTTGTTCAGAAGGCTCGTGCCCACAGCTGGGAAGACGGACGATCCGTCGGTGCGCTCGGCCACGACATGCGAGTCATCGGCGATGCCGATGGTGTAGATGTCGTACTCGCCAGCGACCACGGAATCCGCGGTACAGCGGGCGACGAGCGTCACGGAAGCACCGGATGGGACGGTCACATTCACGTTCGTGATGAGCATCGAGCCGGTCACGGCGTCGGGTGTCTGTGCCAGCCCCACCTGCACGTCCCCATTGAAGAGGGCGCACGCGGTGATGACATCGTTCAGCTCCGAAGCCGAGTCGGTGCCGTCGAGATTCCCGACACCCGAGAGCCGCACGGAGCGGACCAGGACATCGGAGAACTCGGAGGCGGTGAACACGAGACCGACGCTCGGGATGAGCGGCTCGTTGCTGACCGCCATGGTAAGCGACGGGATCGCCGCCATGGCGACCGCGAGCTCGGCGTCGACGATGGTCATCTCGTTGCCGGGAATGACCACGTTGTTCTCGATCTCCTCGGGGGTGATGAACTCCCCCGTGGCGATACGGCGGACGCCGCTCGCTTGGAAGAAGCGGCCGTCTTGGCCGATGGTCACACGGTAGCGGTTGTTACCGTCGCCGTAGAACTCGTTGGCTGCGTCTTCCGTGTTGGCGAGATCCATGGTCACGATGAAGTGACGGGTCTCGCCTGCGTGGATGACGAAGGAATCGGCGAAGATGCCGGGGAATGAACCGTCGCCGAGGCTGATTGGCCCCATGACGGTCATGCCGGTGTCGGCATCCTTGATCTTGAGATCACGGAAGTACTCGGTACCTGCCGAACCGACGATGCGGTCGGCGGCGGTGAGGCCTTCGAGCGTGAACGGGATGCGGCGGATCTCGAGATCCTCGTAGGCGGTGAGTGTGAAGTGGTACATGACCACATCCTGCGAACCGCGGAGGTAGGTCGAGTCGGCCGGACCGTCGAAGACGATGCGGAGCGCCGTCTCGACGATGGGTCCGGCATCGGTACCCGCATCCGTACCGGCATCGCTGCCGGGGATGACCGGGCCGCTGTCGGGCCACTCGTAGAAGCCGCTGTCGCGGCCGGTGACCGGCGGACCGGCATCGCCCATGACGGGCGGGGTGCCGGAGTCGGACATGGTCGCGAGGTGCGACGTGCCGCAGCCGATCACGCTGACGAACAGAACCATCAAACTGAAGTGTCGAAGGAACATGTAAACCTCCAGCTTCGGCCTGCCATCGAAATTGATGACAAGGCGGAGAGGAGGCCTGACACAGAGTGAACCATGTCAGGTCTCTGGGAAGGAACGAGGAAGAGCTAGATGCCTTCGGGCGCGGCGGCGTGCGGGATGGCGATCGCGTCGGGCATCACCAGGAAGTTGCAGAACTCCCCGTGGATGTCGCGCTCGAGCGGGACCGGAGCGCCGTCGCGGAAGACGTGCACGGATCCGAGGCGCGCGCACTCGTCGTCGTCGAGCTCGCAGACGAAGCCGTTGTCGAGCTGGATGTTGAAGGCCAGCATGTCGCCGTCCGGGACCGAGATGTCGCAGGCGTGGCCGGAGACGGGCGCGTCGTCGATGAAGCGGCAGCCCTCGGGCTCGCCGATCTCGCACATGCCGGTCGCGGTGTCGCAGAGCATGATGCGGACGGTGTTGGTCTCGATGTCGCCGACGTCGAAGGTCACGGTGTAGGTGACGAGCGCCTCCTCGACGGAGGCGGGCTCGACGGGGCCGGCGCAGCCGATGGCCGCGACGGCGGTGAGAAGGAGCAGGGACAGGTTCTTCATGGATCCTCCGGAACCGACTGCCGACGGGATTGTCAGCATTCGGTGTGGAGGCCTGACACGAAGTGTGCATGTCAGGACCTCAGAAGAAAGGACTAGGTGCGGGCCGAGTACTCGCGGAAGCGGCTCAGCACCCGCGGGATGTAGCGCGTGACCGTGATCTCGGGGAGCGAACGGCGTCCGCTCAAGTAGAGATCGACGCGTCCTGCACCTGCGTTGTAGGCCGCGAGCACGAGAAACTCGTTGCCGCTGTAGCGGTTGGCGAGGATCCGCAGAAACTGGGTCCCGCCCATGATGTTCTGGTACGGATCGAAGGGATGCGTGACTCCCATGCTACGAGCCGTTTCCGGCATCAGCTGCATGAGCCCCATGGCCCCGACGCTCGAACGGCAGCGCGGGTTGAAGTTGCTCTCCACGCGGATGACCGCACGGATGAAGGCTTCGGGGATGTCGTAGAGCTCGGATGCCTGGCTGATGTACTCGTCGTACTGGGCGAGGGCGGGAGCCGGCAGCAGGCTGAACGCGAAGCAGATGGCGAGGAGGTAGGAATGGGTTTTGAGGTCCATGGTTCTCCTGGTTAGAGCTTCTTGCGGATCAGGGTTGTGCTGTGTTCGAGTTTGGGCGAGTCGTCGGCGCGGGTGATGCCCGTGGCCGCGAGACGCTTGCGCATCTCGATGCGGTCGTCCCAGGCGGCGTAGCGGCGCCAAGACTTGTAGCTCTGCTTGGCGAACCAGCCGCTGACGATGAGGCCGGCGGAACCGGTCATGCCCACGGCGAGCTCGAGCTCGAGACCCGCCGTTGCCATGTTGGCAACATAGGATCCGAAGCAGATGCCGACGGTCACGGTGAGCGCGACGCAGGCAAGCAGGAAGCAGTCGAAGGCATCGTCGAAAGCAGCGGACTTGCCGTCCTCCCAACGAAGATTCTTCTTCTCTTGCATTCATCCTCCAGATCAGACTCCGGACGCGGCGAAATTGCCGAGTCAGGAGTCCGAGAGGAGAGCCGACGTTGAGTGAACAACGTCGGACTCCGAAGAAAGGGCTACTTCTTGGGCGAACCCAAGTGGGCGCGGACGAAGCGGGTCGCGGCCTCGAGCTCCTTGAAGCTCGAGACCTTCACGAACTGCTTGGAGCCGTGGACGGGACCGCTCATCGGACGGCTCTGCTCGTCCTTGCGGTCCGAGAACGGGAAGCTCTCGAGACCGAGGGAAGGGCGGAAGGTGCCGATGAAGAACAGGCCGTAGTCCTCGACGTACTGGACGCCCCAGTCGTGACCGGAGACGTACGCACCCTGGAGGCCGCCGTCCTTGATGACGAACGGGATGCCGTCGACGAGACGGAAGTTCTTACCCATCTCGGCGAAGGTCTTGATGGCGGTGGTGAGGCGCAAGACCGGCGACTTGATGAGGTGGTCGAAGGCCTTGAGCTGACGCTCGAAGACGTCGGCGTAAACCGCGCCCTCGAGGCAGACGCTAGAGGCAGCGAGCCACCAGCAGGTCTCGGAGTCGGGCTCCATCTCGACCACCTCGCGGCGCACCTGCTCGACGGCCGCCTCGGTGTAGACGGCGTGGAGCGTGGCGGCGAGCTTCTGCTTGTCGCGCGGGATCAGATCCAGCGCGCAGGCGATGCCGGCGTCGAAGCCGGGCGCCTGATCGAGCATGGTCGGCACGCGCGAGACGAGCGAGCGCTCGGCGTCGATGTGCGCGGGCCAGTTGCCCAGCTCGCGGATGCGCGGCACGGCCTTGCGGACGTGGTCGCGGATGGCGGCGAGATCGGACTGCGTGATGCCGTTGTTGATGATGAGGAACAGGTCGGCGGCGACGAACTCGTTCATGGAATCCTCCAGCTTCGGCCCCCGACGAAATGTCGGGAGGCGGAGAGGAGGCCTGTCGCGCAGTACGCGGACAGGACCTCGGAAGAAGGAACTATAGATCTCGACCGCAGTAATGGTCGATCTCGTACTGGATGGTGGCCTCTCGGTAGAGACTCTCGCCGTCGTACTCGTCGGAGTTCCAGATCTCGGTGCCGATACAGAACGTGACGAAAAATGCGTCACTGATCAGGATGTCGCGGCCACGCAGCCACGGCTCAGCGAGATTGAAGGTCACGGTCGGATCGCCGATTCGTCGAAGCACGTTGCCGTGATCGATGACGTAGCGCCGAGGATCCGTGAGGATGCCGGCCGTGACGACACCGGGACGCATCGGCACGTTTCCGCCGATACGAATCGAGGCGAGGAGCTCGTCCGGAATCTGCGTCACGAGACTACAGGCGTATGCATCCTGACCGAACCGCACGTCGCGGGATGGGTCGAGATACCAGCTCGTGAGGAACTGCGATGTCGCAAAGATGTGGCGTGTTCCGTCTTCGGAGATGTAGTAGACCGGCGAACCGCTCCCCTTCACAAGCATGCCGGGCGAGACGCTGTCGGCCGTCGGGAAGACGCCCTCGGTTGCGCAGCAGCCGCGAAAGCCGCCGCGATGATCGATGTCCGCGGTCCATGGATCGCAGAAGGCGTAACGCCCGAGCGGAGCAACGTATGCATCCGGCTCGACGAAGGCGTCCGTACCCGCGTCGACCGGAGTCGGAGCGGGACCGCTGTCGGGCCACTCGTAGATCGAGGGGCCGGCGTCGGGAGCGGCGATGGGCGCGTCGGGAACGGCGGTGATGCCGGCATCGTCCGTGAAGGACGGGGTGCCAGTATCGGGTGCCGAGAGGTGCGACATGCCGCAGCCCTGGATGAGAGCCACAGCCGCGCCAATGCAGGCCGCGAACAGCACGAACAGGATCTTGGAAAGGTTCATCTTATCCTCCATCTTCGGCCGCCGACGAAATTGTCGGCAGGCGGAGAGGAGTCCCCACGCAAGAGCGAATCATTGCGTGGGGTTCCAGAGATGCCCGTGAGGGCGAAGGTGCGTTCAGCGCGAGGCGACGTAGAAGAAGCCTGCCTGGTTTCCGACGACCTGGTCCGCTGGGAGAAGGTCACCGGAAGCGGTTGCGATCCTGTGGAAGATCGAGCCGGCATCAGTGGATCCCGGGAACATGGTGAAGCTCTCGCCCACCGCCATGAAGAGGGTGCGGCCCGGCGTGTTGATGCGCACGTAGACCTCGAGCACCGTCGACTCGCCGGGAGGGAGGGCCGTACCGTCGAAGACGAAGGTGCAACCGAGACCTCCGCAGCCGCTGGCTCCGGGAGGAGCCGTGAGCCACGAACGATCGTAGCTGCTGTGGACGTCGATCGAGCCGAGCGCCACAACACCGTCGGTCATCCACGGTCGGCCGTCGTCGGCCGTCACGCGGATGCGCAGGTCGCTCAGGTAGACCGTCTCGTCCGTGTCGTTCTCGACGAGGATGCGGAAGAGCGAGATCGCCGACTCCGTGCCGGCATCGATCAGCTGCCTCCCACCGCTTTCCTCCATGACGATGGAGAGCGCGCCTGGGTGGTCGGGGCGAACGATGACGTGACGGACGATGTAGTGGTTTCCCACGACGTCCTCATCCGCGACTTCCTCGCCTGTATCGGCGTAGCGCAGGACGTCGAGCAGATCATCAGCGAAGCCGACGAAGAGATCGAACTCCGCGCGCTCACCGTCCAGTAGATCGGACCGAACGGCCAACGGTAGCTCGCCATGCGGCGGAACGATGAAGGCGTACTCGAATCGCTGTCCGAATGCGTACACCTCGTCGTCCGGTGTCAGGTCGATCGGTCCGGCGACCGTGTCGATGCTCCGCTCGTCACGGATGATCGCGAGGCCGAGCACGCGGAGCGTGTAGGCCGAGGTCGTCGTCGCGCCGATGTGGACGTTCGAGACCTCGATCGGACGATCGCCGTTGTTGCGAAGCGTGAAACGGTAGAGCTCGGCGGCATTCGCGCCACCCACGAGTACGAGGTCCGACTGGTCGCCGGCCACGATCTCGAGCACGGGGCTCTCGTCTGGCGGCGGGGGCGGCGTCTCCTCGCGGAGGCAGCGGCCGTTGGTCGCGTCGCAGTACATGCCGGGCGCGCACTCGTCGTCGCTGCGGCAGTCCCAGCCACAGAGGCTGGCGAAGGTGTCGCAGTACTCGCCGACGGAACAGTCGGAGTTGAGCCGGCACTCGACCTCCGTCATGTGGACGGGGCCGGTGCTCGAGCATCCGACGAACACGAGCGTGAACAAGAACACGATGTGTCGAATGTCCATTCAAACCTCCACCTTGGAATCACCACGAAATTGTGATGAGTCCGAGAGGAGTCTCGTCATTTCACCGACGAGGTCCAGAGAGAAGGGGCTAGCGACGAACATCTAGTACCCGTAGTACCAGTGCTCGAAACGAAAGAAGCGGTACCAGAGCCAGACGACGATGAGGCCGCTGAAGCTGCAGAGCGTACTCCACTCTGCCGGAATCTGTTCCGTCGCTCCCAGTATGATGAGCGGGATGAGAGACACGGACATGTATCCGAGTACCCAGTAGAACCGACGGTGGAAGTGCGCCCGACACTGATGCCGGTACTCTTCCCGGCTAAGCTTGGTCTGGTGACCAGCCTTGCGGTCCACCATGAAACCGAGGATCGGGGTGACCACGAACACGACGAATGTCACGAAGTTGAGTAGCATTACCTGCCTCCGTCTTTGACCTCCGACCGTCGCGAAATTGCGATTTGGTCAGAAGTCTAAGAAGAGGCACATCAGGGGGATGTGCGACCCGTGAAGGAGCGGTTAGCTGGCGAAGCCGTAGAGCGAAGTGGTTTCGGGCTCGCGGACGAGCTCGAGCGGCTCGGTGAAGACGACGATGGCCATCCCCTCTTCGCAGACCACTTGGTAGCGAGCATCGGGAATGTCGACTTCGTCGACGCGGAGCGTGAAGCTCGAGAGCTCCTCGCAGCGGTCCATGGTGAAGTCGAGCGTACGGAGCTCGTACATCTCCTGGACCGGGCTCTCGGCGTGCACGATCGAGATCGTGCCGAGATCGATGGGCGTGCCGTCGCTCACGAAGCTCTCGGACGTACGAAGGCCGAAGAGCAGGATCATGACGAGCGCGAACGCTGCGAAGGTGCGGGTGATGTTCATGAGAACCTCCGGATCAGACTTCCGACGAAATTGTCGGCGGTCCGAGGGGAGGTCCGACGCGAAGTATGCGCGTCGGGACCTATCAGGGAAGGAGCGGTTAGTTGCTGAACGCGATGTCGACGCTGCCGTCGGGCAGGCGCTCGTCGCGGCCACCGCAGTTCATCTCGACGGAGATGCTCAGCGAGTCCTCCGAACGGTACGACATCGGGATCGAAGCGTGCTCCACGACGCGCTGGCTGTGGCTGCCCACATGGACCCAGACCTCACGGCCTGCGTCGCACGTGCCGAGCTCGCGCTCGATGAGCGCGTGGTTGACCGTGACCTCGATCGAGGGGCGCGTGGTCGCGCTCGCCGGGATGGCGATGATGGTGAGGGCGAAGATGACGAACGCGGCGAAGGTGCGGATGGTGGTCATGTGGTTTCTCTTTCTTTTCTTCTACCCACGACGAAATTGTCATGGGTCGGCCAAAAACAGCGAAGATGCATTCTTCACTGTTTTGGGTCTTTTTTTGTCGAAATGGCGGCCAACATCCATTTCAATCCTGACATAATAATATAGCACAGAATGATCATTTTGTCAAGTAAATTGAACATCAATATTGGCTAAAATTAGCCAAATTTTTTTGGCTAATATAAGCAATATGTGACAAATTTCCTTGTGTATTAATTCTTCTATTTTTAGCCAAATGTGCTAAGATAAGCCTTGATTATGGCCGGCTCTTTTGACGTGATCACCATTGGTTCTGCTACACAGGACGTGTTTATCCGTAGCCGTGGCTGGGATGAGCAAAAAGACCCAAGTGCCCCGGATGGCTTCAATGCCTGTATCCCGATGGGTTCAAAACTCCCCATAGATGAGCTGACCATTGCCACCGGAGGCGGTGCTACGAATGCAGCGGTCACCTTTGCACGTTTTGGACTTACTACAGCCTGTTTTTCCGTGGTTGGAGATGATGAAACCGGTCGGACCGTGATCAATCAATTGCGCGACGAAGGAATTGATACCGGAGGGATCATGATCAAGTCCGGAGAGAAGACAGCGTATTCGGTCATTCTCGTCGCCGGTACCGGAGAGCGCGGCATTCTCACCCATCGAGGCGCGGCAGGACATCTGGATGCAAAATCTTTTCCTTGGACAAACACTTCTTGGATTTACATCACCTCGCTCGCGGGAGACCTGCAAAATAACCGCGAGGTGTTTGCACAGGCCATCGAGCTTGGCGCGCGCGTGGCATGGAATCCGGGAGCGAAGGAGCTGGAACTTGGCATGGAAAAACTTGCTCCCCTTCTCCGGCAAACCGACATCCTGCTCTTGAATCGCGAAGAAGCCGCCGAGCTGGCCCAGCTTCCGCCAAGACATCTTTCAGAAATTATTTCGAATATCGAGTATCGAGTATCGAAACGGGATTTGATTCTTGTCGTAACAGATGGGGCGAACGGGGCATACGTACATGCAAATGGAGAAACCCTATATGCCCCGTCTCTCCAAGGTGAACGAAAAAACACAACGGGTGCCGGCGATGCATTTGGCAGTGCATTTGTGTCGGCAATTGCACAAAATAAAAACGTAAAAACGGCACTGGCGTGGGGCATGCTCAATTCATTCGGCGTTGTCACGCATATGGGCGCCAAGGCGGGCATCCTAAAAAAAATACCGACGGATAAAGACGTGAAGTCCATACACATTTCTCATGCTGATTTCTAATCTCAAACGTTTGGCGACAGAAAACCAGACCATAGTGATCTTGGTTGGTATTATTTTGGGCCTCGTCTTTCCGCAAACGCTCAAATACCTCAATGCGTTTTCAACCCAGCTCCTTATTCTGGTTTTTTTCTTTTCGAGTTTACGTCTTTCATTGGATGAAGTGACAAACTATGCGAAGGACTGGCGCATGCTGTTTTTTGCCGCGACCTACATGCTCGTAATCATGCCCTTTGCCGTGTTTATCCCGGCATCCCTCCTTTCATATCCTTGGGCCGTGGCACTGATGATTGTGGCGGCGATGCCGACGGGCATGACTATTGCCCTCATGGCCGAGTTTTTTGGAGGTAAGACATCGCTCGCTTTGGTGATCACGACGGTTACCTCGCTTTTGGCACCGTTTACCATTCCGATTGTCACGCAGATAACGGTCGGACAGGCGGTGGAGATTGATACGCTGCGCATGTTTTGGTCATTGTTCCTGACCATAGTCGCTCCCTTCGCCTTGGCGATGCTTGTGAAACGCGCGACACCGAAACAAGTAGCAAAATACGATGCCTGGTGGCGCAATCTCTCGGTGGCTGCATTCGGAGTTTTGATTACGGGAATCGTGGCAGCGAGCTCGAGCGGCGGGAATGTGTCCATTACCGGCTTTGATGTTTTCATGATGCTCTTTTCCATGGCATTGCTCGGAGCGCTTACGTGGGCAGGATTCTATCTCGCTCCCTGGAGACCGGATGCGGACCGCATGACTATCGCGCTGTGCATGCTCTACATGAACAATACGCTCGCGCTGTTTATCGGTTCAAAGTTTTTTGCGCATTTGGGAGTTGTGCCGATCCAAATCCTTCTCCTGCTTGTTGTGAATGCCCTGCTTCCGTTTGTAAAAGTATCGGCGGCGTACGTCTTAAAGAAAAAGTGATAGACTATACCGTATGAACCCTTTCAAAACATCCAAGAAGCGCGTGTTTGTGACACGGCCATTTGCGGATGAAGGCATCATCATGCTGCGCGAAAAAGGCTATGACATGGAGGTATTTGAGCGTGACGAAGTCATTTCTCGCGAAGAGCTCTTGAGACGCGTGAAGGGCGCGGATGCTTTGCTCTCGCTTTTGACGGACAAGATCGATGCTGGCGTACTGGAGGCGGCCGGACCATCGCTTAAAATTGTCGCAAATTATGCCGTGGGTTTTGATAATATCGATCTTGTCGAAGCAAAGAAACGCAAGATCCCCGTCACAAATACCCCGGCTCCAGAAGTTTCGGAAACGGTTGCCGAACATGCGTTCAGCTTGATGCTGGCACTTGCCCATCGCATCGCGGAGTCTGATGTTTATGCAAAAGCCGGCCGTTATAAAGGCTGGTCGCCGAATAATCTGATCGGAACCGATGTGTATGGAAAAACGCTTGGCATTATCGGACTCGGACGCATCGGTTTTGCCGTGGCAGAGCGGGCCGTAAAAGGTTTCAAAATGAAATGCGTGTACAGCGATCCTAAACGCAATGGCGATTTTGAACGCGAGTTTGGCGCCACGTATTTGCCGATGGACAAGCTTTTGAAGACAGCGGATTTTGTTACTCTGCATGTCCCGCTTTTGCCATCGACCAAGCATTTGATTTCAACGGATGCATTCAGCTTGATGAAAAAATCCGCTTTCCTCGTCAATACCGCGCGAGGTCCGGTGGTGGATGAAAAAGCTTTGCTGATTGCCTTGCGCACAAAACGGATTGCGGGTGCGGCGCTGGACGTGTTCGAGTGCGAGCCGGCAATCGATTGCGACCTGACCGACAAGCTTGAACTGAAGCAGTTTCCAAATGTGATTTTGACGCCGCATACCGCCAGCGCAACCATCGAGGCGAGGCAGGCCATGTCGCGCATAGCGGCAGAAAATATCATCGCCGTGCTCGAAGGACGCGAACCACTCACTCCTGCGAAATAACAGAACCCCCTCCAGTTGGAGGGGGTTTTCAGAACGGGAGATCCGGATCGGGCTTGGAGGGACCAATCGCCATCTCGTCGAATGCGTACTCCGCAATGACGAGACGGGACTCCGGCACCTTCGTAGAAGCCAGCAGGAGCGGCTCGTGCGCCACGAATCGACGACGGAGATGCTCAAAGAACGAGATGGAGATGACTATGGTCGACTCGACGACGTGCATGCGCTTCAGAAAGAAACGGCGCTCGGGCGACTGCTCGAAACTGACATTCAGCCGCTTCGAGAGGAAGTACCCATTCGGACGAGTCTCATGACGAAGCGAGTCCGTCACATTGATGCAGATGTCCGCATAGTCGCGGTCGGTCCAGCGCAGGATGCTGACTTGCCGGACGGTATATGACTTGAGCCGATCGGGGTTGAAGGACGGGTAATTCCAGTACTTTTTGGGCAAAAGAACACCTCGTAAAATCGAGTCAAACATATTTCATACAAATAGAAAAGCCCCCGTCACGCGGGGGCTTTTTCATGGTGGACCGTGTCGGATTCGAACCGACGACCTCCGCCTTGCAAAGGCGGCGCTCTACCAACTAAGCTAACGGCCCTCGTCTTCCTTTTTGTTGCGCGGGCATCATGCCAGATTCCCGCTCCCGAATCAAGGGGCATGATACAATGCATGCGAAACGATATGCATCCGGAAATACCCGTCATGGAATTTTCCCAGATCGATGCGCAGGTCATTATTGGTACCAATGCCTGCTGTGTCGACCACTTTAAAATCGCCTTGCTCGACAAGGGTGTCACCTGCGACATCTCCTTAGAGGGAGAAAGCCTGGATCAGCCGTACGGGGTCGATTGCTTCGTTTGGCTGCCGACACAAGACCATACAGCTCCGTCGCTCCACAATGTCCAAGTTGGATGCGCGGCATTGGATCAAATGCTTGCTCAAGGAAGGAAGGTTTACATCCACTGCAAAAATGGCCATGGTCGAGCGCCAACTTTTTATTGCGCTTTCTTGATACTAAAACGAGGTTTTTCCTTTGACCAAGCCTGGAATATCATTAAAACTTCGCGCAATGAAGCGCATTTGGACAAAGTCCAAGAAGAGTTCTTGCGAGGCTTGACCGTCGGCAGGCGCTAAACGACGCTTTTGGGTATACTGGATGTACTATGCAAAATATTTTGTGCAAAACCGACTGCGGCCACGGCATGATGGCCTACAAATCCAAAGCGTTGCTCGTTTTGCGTTTGGCAGCCGGTCTCATCTTTGTCATGCATGGTTGGGACAAGCTCACTCCTGGCGGAATTGAAATCGCCGGTTTTGCGGACATGCTGACCAAGATCGGCTGGCCGCTCTTCCCTTTGTTTTTTGCCTGGGTGGTTGCCCTGACGGAATTCCTCGGCGGAATTGCGTTGATCTTGGGTATCTTTTCCCGCCCGGCCGGTGTCCTGCTCTCAATTGTGATGCTGGTTGCATGGGGTATGGCAAAAAAGTTCGCGCTCCCTGCCGGTGATGCCGACTTAGCATTACTCTCGATCGCGCTCGCTATCGCAATGACTGGTCCGGGATGCTACTCGGTGGCCGGCATGATGATGAAAGACAAGCACGACATGGAGGGCGGCAAGAAATAAATCAAAAATCCTCCGCTCGCCGGAGGATTTTTTATTTCACGAATGAAGTATAAAGCTTGTAGAGAAATGCGTGGGCGGTGATGTCGTGACTGCCGACCAGTTCAATGCGGCGCCCTCCCCAATTGAGCTTGAAGCGTGAGATTCCTTCCCATGATTTTTTATAATCGGGATTGGACGGACTCTCGGGATTGCAACCCCATAAATCGTAGTATTTAAGGCCTTTTTCCTTTGCAGACCGGATCGCCATCCAGTGGAGGATGAATGGCGCCATGACTTGTCTATCGAGTGAAGCGGATGCTCCATGCAGATAGGTTACGGTGTCGCCGTAATGGATTTCCATGTTTGCGGCCAATACGTTTCCGTTCCATTCGGCAAGCCGGAGAATGGCAGATCCGGTTTTAGCAAGTTCTAAAAATGTCTTCCGTAGATACCCGGCATCATGCTGAAGAAACTTGTCGCGAGTCGCCGTTTCCTCGGCCAAACGGATGAAGGTTTCAATATCATCCACTCCACCTTCGCGCACAGTCACGCCATGACGTTCGGCAACGCGGATATTGTATCGCGTCTTGTGATGCATGGCTGCTAGGAGGTCTTCTTCGGATTTGTACAAGTCGATCAGCACGGTCGAAGAGGGGTTGTATGATTTACGCCGATGGAATTTGCCTGACAAAAGCTGGCGCTCGTCCGAGTAGAGCATCGGTTCAAGGCGGATAAAGAATCCGCCTGGCAAATCGAGGTTTTCGGAAATAACGTCCATGACCTTGCGCTTTTTTTCTTCAGGCAAATCCAGAGCGAAGACCGGTCCGCGCGGGCATAGCCAATACCCCCCGAAAATACGCTTGGGCTGAAACATGAATTGAACAGCGCCGAATGTATTTTTCCCTTCGGCAATAAAAAGACGCATGATCTTTTTGCCGAGCGATTGCTGAAACTCTCCCCATGCCCATGATTGCGTGAACTGCGCATACGGCAAACCCGAGACAAAGGCGTCCCACGTTTCACGCGAAGTTATTTCAACGAGTTTCATGATTATTTGGCGAGATATTTTAATGCCTCGCGGATGCGGTCTGACGGCTCTTCGGCTTTTACATGTTTGAGCACGTCTTTGGCCTGCTGTGCGGTGTAGCCGAGACCGACCAAGGCATCAATGACATCCATATCGGCATTTGCCTTGTCATCAGGTTCGACGATTTGTCCTTTCAACTCTAAAATAATTTTTTGCGCGGTCTTTTTTCCGACTCCCGGAACCGAGGTAAGCATGGCGAGATCGCCTGACATGATTGCTTTACGGACCTGGTCGGCTGGACCGACCGACATGATGGTCATGGCCGACTTTGGTCCGACTCCGGAAATCGAAAGGAGCTTATGGAAAAGCTCCAGATCGGCTAATGCCACGAATCCAAAGAGGTCTTCGGCATCTTCGCGTACATGGTGATGCACGTACAAGAAGGTTTCGCCTTCCTGCCGTAATTGCCCCAAAACTGCAGGAGAAACACCAATTTTATAGCCGATGCCGCCTACTTCGAGCAAGACCCAATTTACGGCTTTTTCGAGAATACGGCCGCGAAGAGAGACGATCATACGTTGACATGAGGATAACCGATAGAACGGCTGCGTGCTAGGCTTCGTACGGTTCTTTCCATGGAGGCATGGTGTCTTCACTCACGCTGTTCATCGGTCCAATGGCATCCGGAAAAAGCCTGCTTGTCATCCGCGAGATCGACATGCGCAGGCGAGCCGGCATCCCGGTGACGGTTCTCAAGCCCAAGGTTGATACGCGGGATGCGCGCGCGATTGCTTCCCGGCTCGGACCGCGCGTCGAAGCACATGACTTTGACGAGCATGTACCGCGCTTCCGCCATCTCGTACGTGATGCCCGATGCATCGCCATCGATGAAGCGCAGTTCGTCTCGCCGAAGCTCCTGCCGCTCTTTGACGAGATACTTGCGGAGGGCATCGAGCTCATCATCTCCGGACTTGATCTTGATTTTCGTGGAGAACCGTTCGGTCTCATGCCTGAATTCGCAAAACGCGCCACCAAGATCGAGGCGCTCACCACGTACTGCGCCGTGTGCAAGCAGCGGAATGCGACGCGAACCCAGCGCTTGATCGGGAAAGACAAGCGACCCGCACCTTACGACTCACCGCTCATCCAGATCGGCGGATCGGAGTCATACGAGGCACGCTGCGAAACGCATCATGACGTTCCCGGCAAGCCCTAAACCTGAAACCCCCGTACCAGACAGGTACGGGGGTTTGCCGATCAGCGAACCGAGAAGAGCTTCTCGAGCGAGAGTTTGACCGTAGCGGAAAGCGAATGTGCGATCGGAATCCCGTAGTACTGAGCATCGTCGGACATACCCCGCATGCCGGGAGCGTCCTTCGGATACCCGAGCACGAGCTTGTCGGGGTTGCGAGCCGTCCAGAACCCCCATTCGGTATTGCTCCGGAAGCCGGGCATGTTTGTAAGCTGACGCGGCATCCAGAACAGGATGGCATCAGCGCGCTTGAGCGCCTCGCGCTCCCAGCGGATGTGCTGCACACCATCCGGATTCCACGAATCCGATCCCCGAGGCTCGGGGTAATAGATGGCTAGCTTCTCCCGATACGAACGGATCGTGCGCAGAGCCTGCGGACGCCAAGACCTGACATGAGGGTGACGAGGCGTCGGACCCGCGAGAAAGAGCGAGGGCAATGCGGTTCCGACCAATGGATCAAGCGTATAGATAACCTGAAGATTCTCCATCAAACCTCCTCCGCCAGGACCTTAGCAAGGATTGACAAAAAGCCAAGTTTTCACTAGAAAGACAGGCGGAGGACGCATGGAAATCATTCTCGGTTCATCCTCGCCCTTTCGACAGAGGCTGCTCTCGGAGGCGGGTATCAAACACACGGCGATGTTTCCGGACATCGACGAGAAACGGATCGGCCGCGGGGAAGACAACCCCGACAAGCTGACCGTGCTCTTGGCACATGCCAAGACCGATGCCTTGCTCAAGCTTGATTTGCCTCCCTGTTACCTGATCACGAGCGATCAGGTGGTGGTGAGCCGCGGCAAGATCCGCGAGAAACCGGCATCAGCCAAAGAGGCGCGTAAGCGGCTCGAGGAGTATCCGCTCCATCCGCCGACAACGGTGACGGCCGTGCTGGTCACGAATACGCGCACCAAGTCGCAGATCGTGGAGATCGACCGCGCGGAGGTGCGCTTCCGTCCGATCGCCAAGAAGGCCGTCGAGCGCGCCATCGCACGCGGAACCATCATGCAGTGCTGCGGCGCCTTCGATCTGGAAGATCCCGATCTCAAGCCGTACGTGGCCGAGATCAAGGGCGACCGCACGAGCGTGATCGGGCTTCCGATTCCGATCGTGAAGAGCATGCTCCGAGCATTGGGGTACAAAGGAAGGTGAACGTGGATCCTTACATTGGCGTGACGGGTTATGTCAGCTCGAACGAGGTCCGCCTCTCGCTCGAGTGTCTGAAACGGGCGGACGTCAACTCGCGGGTGCTGCTCATGGTTGGCGTGCTGGCCAGCTCCAAGACCATCAATGGCGGCACCAACCGCTATGCGCATCGCTACCCGCCGGTATCACGTATCGCCGAGATCTTCACGGCAGACCCGGGTGCCATCAATCTCATCCACTATGCCACCGACGATCTGGGCACCTTGCCCACGCAGCTCGAGCGGATGATCCAGCTCGGAGGCGCGAATCTCCACGGATTCCAGATCAATGTCTGCTGGCCAGAACCGGAGCTGCTCGCTCCGATCAAGGGCATGCGGGTCGTGCTCCAGCTGGGATCGAATGCGCTGAAGCTGTGTGCGCATAACCCGGCGAACATCGCGGAACGTCTTCGACGCTACCGCGGATACATCACCGATGTTCTGATCGACGGGAGCGGCGGCAAGGGCATTTCGATGAATGCTGCCGAGCTCCTGCCGCTCACCCGCTCACTCGTCGAGAGCTTCCCCGACCTCGGCATCGGTGTCGCAGGCGGACTGTCCGCAGTCTCGATCGATCTGGTACAGCCCTTGTTCGACGCTGGACTTCGTCCGAGCATCGATGCCGAAGGGCAGCTGCGGGATCCGGACGACATTCTCAATCTCCACAAGACGCTCGGCTATCTCGAAGCTGCGGTCCGTCTGTATCGCTGAACTGAAACGGCCCCGAGTCATCGGGGCCGTTTTTTTATACGAATGTGACGCTTGAGAGAATATCGTTGTCTTCTTTGAAGCGCATGAGGCGGACGCCTTGCGTGTCTCGGCCGAGTGACGGCACGGACTTGAAGGGCGTGCGGACCACGATGCCTTTTTTGGAGATCATGACGAGGTCCTGCTCGTCGTCTTTGCCAGAAATGAAGGCGGCGACGACTCCTCCGGTTTTTGGCGTGACTTTCATGGTTCGGATTCCGGATCCGCCGCGGCCCTGCTGTTTGTACTCGGTGAGGCTGGTGCGTTTGCCGAGGCCGTTTTCGGTGACAACGAAGAGATCGAGCATGCCTTTGTCGGCGAGCTTAGGATCGATGACATCCATGCCGACGACTTCGTCGTTTTTCTTTTTCAGTTTTATTCCGCGGACGCCGGCGGCATTTCGGCCCATGGGGCGCACGTCCTCCTCGGAGAAGCGGATGCTCTGGCCCTCCTTGGTGACGAGCGAGATATCGTCTTTTCCGGTAGACGGCTTAACCCAGACGAGTTCGTCATTCTCGTGCAGGCCGATAGCGATAAGTCCGGAGCGGCGGACATTGGAGAATTCGTCCAGCGACGATTTTTTGATTGTGCCCTGACTCGTTACCATGACGAGGAACTTTTCTCCTTCGAGATTATCCATGGGCAAGGTGACGGTGACGCGCTCTCCAGGTGCGAGCTGGAGGAAATTGACGATGGCTTGTCCTTTGGATGTGCGCGATGCCTGCGGGAGCTCATACGCCTTGAGACGGAAGACGCGTCCGCGGCTCGTGAAAAACATGAGCTCGGTGTGCGTATTGGTCGTGAACATGGTACGCACGGCGTCTTCGTCTTTGGTTTCGAGACCGATAATCCCTTTACCGCCGCGTCCTTGCGTTTTGAAGGTATCCGGCGGCAAGCGCTTGATATAGCCGTCGTCGGTGAGCATGACGAGGGTCTCTTCTTGCGGGACAAGATCTTCCATGGAGAACTCCCCCACCGGACCGGCTACGATTTTGGTGCGGCGTTCGTCGCCAAATTTTTCTTTGAGCTCTTCGACTTCTTTTTTGATGATTCCGAGAATCTTTTTGGCGGAAGCGAGAATGCTTTCGAGTTCGTCGATGAGCTTTTTCTTTTCTTCCCATTCCTGCTCAACCTTGAGACGTTCGAGGTTGGCAAGCTGCTGCAGGCGCATGTCGAGAATCGCCTGCGATTGGATCTCGGACAGCTTGAACTTGCTCATCAAGTTTGTTCTTGCCTCGTCTTTATCTTTGGATTTTTTAATGGTCTCGATGATCTGGTCGATTTTGAGCAAGGCGATGCGCAAGCCTTCCAAAATATGAAGACGCTCTTTGGCGCGGTCGAGATCGTACTGGGTACGACGGCGCACAACCTCTTTGCGGTGAGAGAGGTATTCTTCGAGAATATTCTTGAGCGTAAGGACGCGCGGCTGGATCCCGTCCACGAGACAGAGCATGTTGACATGGAAGGTCTCCTGCAGTTGGGTCATCTTGAATAACTGGTTCAAGACTTTTTTCGGATAGGCGTCTTTTTTGAGTTCGACAACGACACGGATACCGTCTTTATTGGACTCATCACGCAAATCGCGAATGCCTTCGATTTTTTTGTCATTCACGAGCTCGGCCATTTTTTCGATGAGCTGTGCCTTGTTTACCTGGTACGGGAGCTCGGTCACGATAATGCGGAAGCTGCCGGATTTTTCTTCGACGATTTCGGTTGCCGCGCGCATGACGATGCCGCCTTTTCCCGTGATATACGCCTGCTTTATTTCTTTTTTGTCGTAAATGATGCCGCCGGTAGGAAAATCAGGACCTGGAATAATTTTGCACAGATCTTCCATTTCGATATCGGGATTCTCGATCAAGGCCGAAATTCCGTCGCATACTTCGGTGAGATTGTGCGGCGGGATATTGGTTGCCATGCCGACTGCAATGCCAAGGGTTCCGTTCAATACCAAATACGGGAGCTTGGCAGGCAGGACCTTTGGTTCTGGGTGCGAGCCGTCGTAGTTGGGACGAAAATCGACGGTATTTTTGTCGATATCGAACAACATCTCCTCGGCAATCGCGGCCAATTTGGACTCGGTGTAACGATAGGCTGCGGCAGAGTCTCCGTCGATAGAACCGAAGTTTCCCTGACCCTTGATGAGGGGGTAGCGTAAAGAAAAATCCTGCGCCATGCGTACGAGCGAGTCGTAGACGGCGGCATCGCCGTGCGGATGGTACTTACCAAGCACATCACCGACGACGGTGGCACATTTCTTGAATTTCGCAGATGAACGCAAACCCGACTGCCACATCGAGTAGAGAATGCGGCGGTGTACGGGCTTGAGTCCGTCTCGAACGTCCGGAAGGGCGCGGTCGACAATGACGGACATGGCGTAGTCGAGGAAGGCTGTCTGCACTTCGTCGACTAGAGCGGCCGGCTTTACGCCGACGGGGATGAGAGGTTGGTTTTCCATATTCAGGGCTTATGGCGACCTGGACGAAACGGGTGACTCCGCGCTCGATTCCAACGAACGGATCACCCGCTTCGTCCAGCGCGTCATTTGACGGCCGGAGAACTTGTCGAAGAAATGGTAGAGATCGCTTCTTGCGCTTCGCGACGAGCAGCCTCCCATTGGCGTTTGAGCTCGATGGTCGTGTCCTGGAGTTCTTGCAAAGCCGGGTCAGGCTCGCGCGGAGGAATCCAGAGACCGCGATCCAGCGTATAGAGCCAGCCGGATGCGACCACGAGACATGAAGCGGCGATCGCGATGTAGTATCCCAGACCTAGACGGCCTGGGCGCGCCTTGCGTGCTTCTGCATGGGCGCGAATCAGCTCGTACTTTTCTTCGTGAGACAGGACACGCGGCGCCGGCATAGTTTCCGGCGCTACGGCATGTGCTCGCTTGGGAGGAGTACGGCGGGGTTTCATAATGTACGTTGTTATGCGCGCTCGAGGACGGCAACGACGAGGTCTTCGGCCGGCAAATCTTTCTTTGCGATTTTCAATTTATTGGAGTCCTGACGTTTGCAAACCAACTCTTTGCAGAACGCATCAGCGGTACCAAGTTTTTCTTTGACACCTTCGGTGTGGTAGTAGAGCGGGACAACCATGCGCGGTTCGATTTTTGAAATTGTTTCTGCCGCTTGTTTGGCGGTGAGCTTGTCTCCCCCGCCGACCGGAATAAGCAGGATATCGATATTGCCAAGCTGACCAGCTTCTTCGTCGGTGAGCGGACGTTTCATGCCTCCCAGAAAACCGACGGACATGCCCTCAACCTCGAAACGGTACATAAGCTCATACGGATGCGTATCGTCGCCTGTACGGACGGGCATGGCGTAAACAAAGAATCCGTTTACTTCGTATTCGCCAGGGTTGTTGATGATGAACGGTTCATTTGTAAACACGTCGGAGGGAAACCGTTTGGCATCCTGATGGGTCAAGGCGACGATGTCTGGAGCAAGGGTGCGCGGGAAGCGCAGACCGCTTTCATTTGAATATGGATCGGTTACCAAAACCGCGTCTTTATCGCCATGCGAGGCCTCGATTCGGATGCAGGAGAAACCATGCCAGAAAATTTGCATAAATTAGCGAAAAAATAGACGTATTCTACAATCAAGATAATAGCAGTTTTAGGCTAGGTAGACAAGAGAAAATCAAGACCTCCGGCTGTGGGCAATTGTTGCCCCGACTATGGCGATTGCCAAAGCATCAGCCGCATCGTCCGGTTTGGGTGTTTCTTTCAATTTGAGCAAACGGACTACCATTTCTTGTACCTGTTTTTTATCGGCTTTTCCGTGCCCGGTCGTCCCCTGTTTTACTTGGTTCGGAGTCAGCTCCACCAACGGCAACCCGGCGTCGGCAATTGCTAATAAGACAACGCCACGGGCCATGCCTACCTTGATAGCGGTTTTGGCATTGGTTTGAAAAAAGAGATGCTCGACCGCGACGGCATCGGGCGCATGCGTGCGGATCAGGAGCGCTAGTTCGTCGCGCACGCTTTGCAGGCGAAGACTGAAATTATCGTTTTTGTCGGTCTGCAAACATCCGCAGGCAATATAGGTTAAGCGACCGCCGTCATCCGAAATGACTCCCCAACCAGTGCGGTCAAAGCCAGGGTCGATCCCTAATATTTTCATAGATCGAAAATGCCGCCGATACGCGCTTCAGCATTCAACGAAGCTATACGCTGTCTTAGGTATTCTCGATTGATGCTCGGATATACCTCTAAAAACCGATGAATATCCTCAATATCATGCTTTCCGACATCTTTCCCACGCTGGAGGAGAGCCTTGAT
Source organism: Candidatus Uhrbacteria bacterium (assembly GCA_020854265.1). Taxonomy (GTDB): domain Bacteria; phylum Patescibacteriota; class Patescibacteriia; order 2-12-FULL-60-25; family 2-12-FULL-60-25; genus CAIXDN01. Next base: position 48,515 of record JADZFU010000003.1, on the reverse strand, counting down.
CAATAAAACGTCTTCAGGGGGAAGTAAAGAAATCGTGGTTTCTTTATATTCGGCGCTAAATCTATGAGATAGAACATCTTCTGTTAGCCGAAGGTCATATTCCATGCCCTGAATGTTAAGACGCAAGCGACTAGTGAGCTGTATTGAATGATCGCCCTCTGGATTTGAGTTACGTACATTTTCGGTTGCGGATTCGTAGGTGTAGGACTGGGTGTGGAATAGCTGGTCAGCATAGTCATGCTTTTCGTCAGGCAAGTATATATCTACGTCATCTGGTAGACGCTCATTACCCAAAAGATACAGACAGCCGCTTCCTCCTACGGCAAATGGAATACCGGCTTCATTAAGCGTATTTAAGGTTAGGGCTAGTAGCGGAAACCTAGAAAATAGCACTTCGAGCCGCTGGTCCGAGATTTGATACATGGTCATATCCTACACTATTTATTGACAAAATACGGATTTTTAGGTATTTTAATATGTCTGTGGCAATAGGGCTGCAGATGTTCTTTTGAGAAAGGAAGAGGAAATGGTCCACAAGAAGATCACGATCCAGCGCTACGCGATCCCGGACCTCCGACGCGAGCGGAAGGCGTACGTGTTCTACCCGGACGGCAAGTCGGTGCCCGTCGACCCGCAGCTCGAGATCCAGTTCGCGACCGGCGTCTGGATGCCGCGCCACGCCTGCATGCTCAGCATGGCCGACGGGATGATGGCGGCCGGCAGCACGGTCACCTTCGGCGTCTACTCGCCCAAGCCCGATAACCCGAACCGCCACCCGTGCGTGAACCCGTACAAGTACACGCGTTTCAAGCACATCCGCCGCCCCGACCCGATCCCCGCCTACTTCTTGCTGGGTTTCGCGCTCAGCCACGACTTGTGGTTCACCCACTACAAGCCCTGGTTGCAGCTCGTCCCGCGCTTCAACAGCCTGGCCATCCTCGAGCTCAACGCACAGCGCCTGATGGCCAACGCGTTCGACTCCACGGAGCTCAGCGCACCGCTGCACCTGCTCATCGCCTGACCTTTCCTTCTTCCACTATCATCATGCGGAAATGAAAAAATATTTTTTCATTCATCTGCAAACAAAAAACCCTCTATGCAAACTGCAAGAGGGCTTTTTGATTCCGGAAGTTTTTATGCTTCGACGGATTTTTCCTGATCTTTGGAGCGATAGTCGCGTTTCGGTTCGTCTTCGACGACGAGGTCGGCGGGATTGATTCCGAAGCCGGTACCTGCCGGAGTAAGACGGCCGATAATGACGTTTTCCTTCAAGCCTTCGAGACGGTCCACCTTACCCGTGACCGCGGCATTGATGAGCACGCGGGCCGTTTCCATAAAGGAGGCGGCGGACAAGAACGATTCGGTCGAGAGCGCAACCTTGGTGATACCCATGAAAAGCGGGATCAGGTTGGCACTTTCGGTTTTGCCGCGAGCTGGAAGTTTTTCGATCTCTTCTTCGGCGCGGAAGCGGTCTACGATTTGTCCCGGGAGAAGATCGGTTTCGCCAGCATCTTTGACCATCACGCGCGAGAACATCTGGCGGATGATGACTTCGATGTGCTTGGCATTGAGCTTTTGACCCTGCGAAGCGTAGATAGCGAGTACTTCTTTCAAGAGATAGCGCATGACGGCATCAGCACCCTTCAAACGGAACAGCTCCTGCAAGTCGAACTGGCCTTCGGTGAGCACATCACCTGCCGTGACCTCCTGCCCATCCTTGATGAGGATGGAGTATCCGGCTGGGACCTCCTGCTCGATGACGGCAGGCGCCTCGTAGATGTGACCGAGCTTGTTCTTTTCAATGCGGATTGTGCCGGGTTTTGAAGCAATGATTTCCTCGCCCGTTCCCTTGAGAATCAGCATTTGGCCTTCTTTGACCTTCTGGCCATCTTCTACCTTGACCACGTCCTTCTTGGTGAAGGTGTACACATCCTCGCGGACGGCACTGTGATGGATCATGATGGTCTTGTTTCCGGAAGACGTATCGACAAGCTTTTCGCCCTTGGCGGTCGTGAGAATACGGCGCTCGCCCTCCACGATCTTGGCCATACCCGAAGCTTCTGCGAAGAGTGCCTTGCGTTTTGGAATGCGTGCCTCGAAGAGTTCTTCGACGCGCGGAAGACCCTGCGTAATATCGGCAGCAGCCACACCACCCGAGTGGAAGGTACGCATGGTGAGCTGGGTACCCGGTTCACCGATGGATTGGGCGGCAATGATACCGACTGATGTCCCGAGTTTGACCATGTCATTGTGCGCGAGATCAAAGCCGTAGCACTTCTGGCACAGACCACGTTTCAAACGGCAGGTCAGAACCGAACGCACGACAGCAGAGTCGATCTTGTTTTTTGCAATCGCACGAATGTGGTCTTCGTTGATGAGGGTGTTCTTTTTGATGAGCACCTCCTTGGTTTCCGCGTCCTTCAAATCTTTGATCAGCACGCGGCCGAGCAAGCGGGTAAGAATCGGTTCGCCGATTTCTTCACATTCTGCATTGGTGAGCGTTACGCCGTTCGAATCGCCACAGTCTTCGTTTTGGATGATGACGTCCTGTGCCACATCCACGAGACGACGTGTGAGATATCCGGCGTTGGCCGTACGCAGAGCGGTATCGGTCAACCCCTTACGCGTACCGTGGGACGAGATGAAGTACTCGAGCACGTCGAGACCCTGACCAAACGAGGATTTGATCGGAAGTTCGATAATTTCACCAGCCGGGTTGGACACGAGGCCCTTCATACCCACGACGTTGGTGAGCTGGGTAATGGAACCACGGGCACCGGAGTCGATCATGGATGCGACAGCTCCATCCTTTTGAAGCGCGTCTTTGGACTGCTTCTGGATAAGATCCTTCACGTCCGACCAGACACGGATGATGGAGTTGTAGCGCTCTTTCTTGGTGAGCAAACCCTCCTTGTACTGCTCTTCGATTTCGAGTGTCTTCTTGTCGCCGTCGCCGATCGTGTCGTCTTTCTTCGGAAGTTTCGGGAGGTCGCCCATGCCGTACGAGAAACCCGACATAGTGATGTAGTGGAATCCCATGTTCTTCACTTCGTCGAGGAAGCGAGCAGTACGTTCGAAGCCGCGGAGCTCGATGGTCGAGCGCACGATTTCGCCGAGCTGCTTCTTGCCGATCGCTTCATTACGGAAACCGATTTCCTTCGGGAAGAGGTCGTTTAGAATAATACGGCCGACATTGGTTTCGATGATATCGCCGGCTCCCATGCGCACCTTGATCTTCTCGCGGATGCTTAAGCGTCCCGAGTTGAACAGATAGAGCGCCTCCGAGGGAGAGCCGAAGGTTTTGATCTTGCCGTCTTCCGGCTCGATCATATAGGTCATGTAGTAGCAGCCCCATGCAATGTCCTTATCCGGATTGGTAATCGGCTGACCGGTAGCAGGCTTGAGAAGGTTCTTGGTGGCGAGCATCAAGTTCTTGGCTTCCCAGCGGGCCTCTTCGGTGAGCGGAATATGGACGGCCATCTGGTCGCCGTCGAAGTCGGCATTGAATCCCGGACATACCATCGGATGGATCTGGATAGCCTTTCCTTCGATGAGTTTTGGCTGGAACCCAAGAATACCAAGACGGTGGAGCGTCGGAGCGCGGTTCAAGAGAACGACGGCATCCTCGGCAATACGTTCAAGAATATCCCAAACCTCCGGATGATCGGCTTCAATGTAACGGTTAGCCGAACGGATGTTGTGAACGAGTTCACGTTTGATGAGCTCGGCAATGATGAACGGCTTGAATAGTTCGAGCGCCATGGTCTTTGGCAGACCACACTGGTGCAACTCGAGCGTCGGACCGACAACGATGACGGAGCGACCGGAGTAGTCGATACGTTTTCCAAGCAAGTTTTGGCGGAAGCGGCCCTGCTTGCCTTTCAAAATATCGGCGAGCGATTTGAGCTGGCGCTTTTTGCCGGTGGCGGCAATGACAGTCTTGGAGGCGCGGGCGCTATTGTCGATAAGCGAATCGACGGCTTCCTGCAACATGCGTTTTTCGTTGCGCACAATCACTTCCGGCGCATTCAATTCCATCAAACGCTTCAAACGGTTGTTGCGGTTGATGACGCGGCGGTAAAGGTCGTTCAAGTCGGAGGTCGCAAAGCGGCCACCGTCGAGTGCAACCATCGGACGCAAATCCGGGGGGATCACAGGGAGCACCTTCAGGATCATCCAGCTCGGGTCGAGCTTGTTGGCGTGAAGCGATTTGAGAAGCTTCAAACGGCGCGTGAGACGGTCGTGCTTCGCTTCGGATGCATCTTTCAGTTCGGCGTTGAGCACCTTCATGGTGGACTCGACATCGATTTTGCGAAGCAATTCTTCTACTGCCTCGGAACCAATTTTGGCTTCGAAGACATGGCCGTATTTGAGCGAGAGGTCGTGGTATTCGGTTTCCGGCAAGAGCTTCATGACCTTGAGGTCTTTCAGTTCTTTGTCGGCCTGCTCGAAATCCGCATCAAGCTCTTCAAGACGGCGCGTCTTGTTGGCTTCAGCCTTGTCCAATTCCTTGGCGAGCTGGTCGGCCGACCATTTCTTTTCTTCGCCCTGTTTTTGGACGCGTTCGCGTTCGCGCTCGCTTTCGCTTTCGATCGCTTTGCGCTTGCCTTTGTATTCGGTACGGACCTGCTCGATGGTCTGCACTCGCAGATCTTCATCGACATGCGTGATAATGAAGGCCGTGAAGTAGATGACTTTTTCGAGTCCTTGGATGGACATGTCGAGCACGGTACCGATTTTGGACGGCACCGAGCGCAGGAACCAGATATGGGTAACAGGAGCGGCGAGCTCGATGTGTCCCATGCGTTCGCGACGCACGAGCGAACCCGTAACTTCTACGCCACACTTGTCACAAATGATTCCCTTGTAACGGATCTTTTTATATTTTCCGCAGTAGCATTCCCAGTCTTTGGACGGACCGAAAATCTCTTCGGCAAACAGACCGCTCTTTTCCGGTTTCTGGGTTCGGTAGTTGATGGTTTCCGGCTTGGTCACCTCGCCGTACGACCAGCCGCGAATCACCTCCGGAGAGGCTACTTTGAGGCGGATGGAATCAAAGTCCGTGGACTTGATGTTCTCCGTTTGGAAAAACGCCATAGGATATGTAGTCGAGGTGATTTAGAACTGGTCAGGATTCGGACCCCATTCGTTCTCGTCGGGGCTTGCGGCAACGGCCGGTTTGCGGAGATGTTCCGGACGCGGGCCTTGCTCGCTCTCGATGCGTTTATTGTCCTTGAGCAGCTCGACGTCGAGACCGAGACCTTTCAATTCGCGAACAAGCACGTTGAACGATTCCGGGACATTGACCTTGCGGATCGGCTCTCCTTTGATAATGGCCTCGTATGCCTTGGAGCGGCCCGGAACGTCGTCGGATTTGATCGTGAGAATTTCTTGGAGCGTGTGTGCGGCGCCATAGGCTTCAAGAGCCCAGACTTCCATTTCACCGAAGCGCTGACCACCAAACTGCGCCTTTCCACCAAGCGGCTGCTGGGTGATGAGCGAGTACGGACCAATGGAGCGTTGGTGGATTTTGTCTTCGACCATGTGGTTCAGCTTCAACATATAGATAAAGCCGATGGTCGGAGCATGGTCGTATTTGACGCCGGTGCGGCCGTCAAAGAGGACGATCTTTCCGTCTTCCGGATAGCCGGCCTTTTTGAGTTCTTCGCGGATTGTTTCTTCCGGAACACCGTCAAATACAGGCGTTGCCACCATGTAGCCAAGCGAGTTGGCGGCGAGACCAAGATGCGTTTCGAGAATCTGTCCGAGGTTCATACGCGACACGACGCCGAGCGGCGAAAGAATCACGTCGACCGGCGTTCCGTCCTCCGTGAACGGCATATCGGCAACCGGAACGATTTTGGAGATGACGCCCTTGTTTCCGTGGCGGCCAGCGAGCTTGTCACCTACCTGGATCTTGCGGAGGTCGGCAACCGAGACAACGATCTGCTTCAAGACACCCGGCTGGAGCTTGTCGCCGTTATCGCGCGAGAACACTTTGATGTCGACGACCTTGCCCTTCTCGCCATGTTCGAGATAGAGCGAGGAGTCGCGGACGTCGCGGGCCTTTTCACCGAAAATCGCACGCAAAAGTTTTTCTTCGGCGGAGAGATCCGTTTCGCCCTTCGGCGTGATCTTTCCGACAAGAATGTCGCCGGATTTTACTTCGGCACCGGTACGCACGACACCGTGCTCATCAAGATTGCGGAGTTTTTCTTCCGAGACATTCGGGATATCGGCGGTTACGGCTTCGGGACCGAGCTTGGTGTCGCGGACATCAAGCACATGATGCTCAATATGGATGGACGTGAAGCGGTCCTGATGCACAAGACGCTCGGACAAAATGATAGCGTCTTCATAGTTGTATCCATCCCATGACAAGAAGGCGCACAAAAGATTTTGACCGAGAGCGAGTTCGCCGCGCTGGACGGATGTTCCATCAGCGAGCACTTCTCCGGCATAGACTTTTTGTCCTTTTGAAACGGTCGGACGGAAGTTGATACATGTCGAGTGGTTCGAGCGCTGGAACTTGGTGAGCTCGTAACGGCGAATGGTGCCGTCGGTTCCTTGAAACTCGACATGCTTGCCCGACATCGAAACGATCACGCCGTCGTCTGGTGCGATGATGGCATGGCCGGCGTCGATAGCGACGCGGCGTTCGACACCGGTTCCGACAATCGGCGCATCCGGCTTGATACATGGAACGGCTTGGCGTTGCATGTTGGTTCCCATGAGGGCGCGGTGGCCGTCGTCGTGTTCGACGAACGGAATCAGCGACGTGCCGATGGAAAGAATGTGTTTGGACGAAACGTCTACGTAGTCGATTTCTTCGACATCAACAACGGTCGGTTCACCGAGCTTACGGGCCGGCGTGCGCTTCACGAGGAAGCGGCCGTCCTTGCCGATCGGAGTGGTGGCCGGAGCCGTGGTACCGCGCTCTTCGGTGAAGGCATTCAAGTAGACGATCTCCTTGGAGACTGTCGGGATAACCGGCACCTTATCGATGGATACTTTGGCAATTTTTTCGGCGAGTTTTTTGTCGACTTCGGTGTTGGCTTCTGCGACGATTTTCCCCTCTCCGTCGCGGACATCCACGCGCAGCGTTTCTCCGACCAAATCTTTGCCGTCATTTTTTGCCCACGATTTTACCAAGCGGTACGGAGCTTCGATGAAGCCGTACTCGTTGATGCGGGCATAGCAAGCCAAGTGGCCCACAAGACCGATGTTCGGACCTTCCGGAGATGCGATCGGACAAATGCGGCCATAGTGGGTGCGGTGCACGTCGCGGACATCAAAGCCGGCGCGCTCGCGCGTCAACCCACCCGGACCCATGGCTGACAAGCGGCGCTTGTGCTCGAGCTCAGACAGCGGGTTGGTCTGATCCATGAATTGCGACAGCTGCGAGCTCATGAAGAATTCGCGGATGGCACCAATGACCGGACGAGCATTGATGAGCTTGGCCGGATTGATGAGCGTAATGTCCATGGTGGACATACGGTCTTTGACGATGCGTTCCATGCGGGCCAAACCGATGCGGAAACGGCTCTGTACGAGCTCTCCTACCGCACGCACGCGGCGGTTGCCGAGGTGATCGACATCATCCGGTTCTTCTTGAGAGACATTCAAACGGATGACCTCGCGCAAAATCATCACGAGATCTTCTTTCGTGAGAATACGATTCTCTTCTTTCATCAATTCCGAATGCTCGACGGAAAGATCGAAACGCTTGTTGAACTTGTAGCGGCCTACCGGACCAAGATCATAGCGGTCGAAGTTGAAGAACATCGAGTGGATGAGGGACTTGGCATTGTCCGATGTGGCCATGTCGCCCGGGCGGATGCGTTTATAGACTTCGATGTAGCCGTCCTCTTCCGATTTGGAGACGTCCTTGGCGAGCGTCGCTTCGATGTACTTGTTGAGCGGGTGGACATCGACATCTTCGAACAATTTGATGATGTCTTCATCCTTGCCAATTCCGAAAGCACGCAGAAGAGCCGTTGCGGCGACTTTGCGCTTACGGTCGATTTTGACCCAAATGACATTGTTGCCGTCGGTTTCGAATTCGAGCCATGCACCGCGGTTCGGGATCACTTTGGCGCCGTAGTAGCGACGACCATGAATGAGCTCGGCGGCAAAAAATGCACCGGCCGAACGCACAAGCTGGGTAACAACGACACGCTCGATTCCGTTCACGATAAAGGTACCGCGGTCGGTCATGAGCGGAACATCACCAAGATAGACTTCGGATTCTTTTTCCGAATTCTGACGAGCATTCACCAACTTGAGCTTCACGCGGAGCGGAGCTTCATAGTTGACGTTTTTTGCCTTGGACGTTTTCTCGTCGAATTTAGGTTCGTCGAAATAATAGTCGACGAATGACAATTCAAGATCGCGACCGATAAAGTCTTTGATCGGAGAAATCTCTTTAAACAATTCGCGGATTCCCTCTTCGAGGAACCAGCGATACGACGTTTTCTGGATCTCGATGAGATCAGGCAGGGCCATGGCGTCGCGCGCGGCCGTGAAATAGCGCCGCTCCGATTCTTTCGGAGCTTGGCGGCGGAACTGCATCGCAGGCATGTGAGCGATGAAAAAAGACGGGATCACGCTTGTCCGAACGGGACCGTCAAAAGCAGACAGGACAGCCGGGAGTAGACGGTAGCCGCGAAGATCAAACGGGCCGTTGTAAATTATGGGAAATCACGCACTTTGAGCCCCGCCTAAGGCGGACTAGAGATTAAAACACCTCCCGAAGGGGATATCGGGAGGGGCTTCAACTAATTGTGGCTGGCGATGCTCATGACTGCTGCAGTAAGTCAAGTGCGTGAATTCTGCCGAAATCTATCAAGCGCGTACGTATGAGTCAAGGGGGAAGGAAAAATGATTACTTTTGTCAAAAAAGGCTAATATCAGCCAAAATGTATAAAATACATGGCTTATAGCAATAGTTTATCCACAGAAGGTGGCTAATATTAGCAAAAAAGTGTTGACCTTAATTGACATATTTTTTTGTAAAACAGATTTTTTGGCTAAAAATAAAAGAAACACTTGTTTTTGTAATGTTTCATGTTACTTGACAAATTCTTTGCTTTGTGCTATAGTAATACGTTCGATGATGGAAATCGAACCGTTGGCGGAACCCGACGCGCTGCCTTCAGCGCTGTGCTCCCAGCGCAGAAATGGCACGAAAGATGGCCGGACGACGAAGAAGAGATATCGCAAGCACTTGCAACAACAACCCAGTACGCGAAACGCATACTTCTTCCCGTCCCTAAACGATCCTTTCCTCACCACCTTCTGAAAGCCGACGTGGTAATACACTCGGCTCCCTACTCCGCTCACCGATTCATTCGGTGACCGAACTGGGGTAACCCAATTCACAATTTAGACAGTACGTCTCGAAGGAGAGAGCGAGATGTCACCCACGCGTAGCACGTCACACATACCAAGTGTCACGAAGCACGTGTTTGTGACCGACCGCCCAAACCAACGAGACGCCAAACGTCTCGATTTTTGTTCTTGAAAACGTCTTGGAGGAGGAGCCCGTCGCAAGGCGGAAAGGTGCTCGCGAGCTGTGTAAACCCGGATCCGTCTGGGATTGCTCAGCCAACGACACTTGGATCTACCGGTCTTCGGACCTGTGTGGACCACCCGCCTCCAATACGTTTTCCGGAACAGAACTCTCAACGAATCAGACCTGAGGAGATCCTCGCATGGAACCAAACACGGACCTCTATGCGAGCGGCAAGAGAAACAGGCTCGGCGGCTCCGGCTGCCACACCTGCAGTAACGCGCCACTAAAGATGAGGCCGCCTCGGCGGCCCTCCATCCCATCTCCACAGATCTGATCCGTCGAGAAAACTCGAACGGATTGACCTTTCACATGTTCGTGGGATTCCCGTCCCACGTCTCGAGCCGCGAATGCATAGCGGTCCGAGCAGTGGGACGGGAGGCAATTTCGCCAATCAGACCCGCTGATGAGGTGACCATGAACAACGACACGACCGCCACCGCGGTGCAGAGCGAGAAGAAGAACGGCCTGACGAAGGAGGAGATCCTCCTGTGCGTCGATCTCGCGATCAAGTTCGTCCTGAACGACGACGGCACGCCGAAGGAGGGCATCCTCCCCGCGGGCCTGCTCACGGAGATCAGCGTCAACAAGCTCGGGCGCATGCTCGAGCTCACGCCGGAGAACAAGCGGCTGTGGTGGGCCTGCCATCTGGCCGGCCGCGCCCACAAGGGCGGCATGAGCTACGCCGACATCGGCCGCGCCATGGACTACATCCAGAACCGCTACAGCGCGCTGACCGTCAAGCGTGCCGAGCTGATGGCCGAGATCAAGCGTCTCGACCTCGACCCGGAGCGCGTCCGCGGCCTCACGGTCGCGGAGATCGACGACAAGCTCAGCAAGCTGAAGGAGAGCCGCAAGGCCCGTTCGCTCACCGAGCTCGCGGAGATCCTGCGCTTCGTGAACACGCTCGAGCGGGAGCTCGGGTTCAAGGAAGAGGAGCTCACCCTCATCGACCTCAACCCCGAGCGCTTCACCAGCAAGTCCGTCGTCGAGACCGACAAGCAGGAGCTGCTCCGCATCAAAAACGAGCTCCAGACGACGGCGAACAAGCAGGCGCTCGAGGCGTCGCGCGCGCTCAAGGCGCGCATCATCGGCGGCACCAAGGCCGCCTGATCCGCGCCCACCGCGTCCGGCGGATCCGGACTCCACGCAACGCACATCAAGAAAGGAAAAACGTCCGAAGCCGGCAGGACAAAAAATAACGCCGGCAGCATGCGCCACTAAACCAATCCGCATGAGACGAGGCACCCACCGCTGCCGATCGATCAAAAAAAACAAGTCATGATCGGCGGGTGAACATCGTTAAAAATAAAGAACGGGCGTTAACCAGACGACCCGAAAAAAGAAAAACGGTTTGCTCTTTCGAGAGTTCCTGACTGTAAGGCGGGTGGTGAAGAACAAAAGTCCTCTGATCCTAGATCAAGACTCATCTCTCTCACCACCCGCCCCGTTTCCGAAGTCTGATCGCAAGATCGGAAATCGAAAATGGGGAATGTCCCCCGTCCTTTAAAAGGAGAAAGATCATGATCGAGAAGCTCGTGGCTCGGCTCGAGACCCTCAAGGCCCTCGTGTCGGCGAAGCCCGCCAACCTCATGCCGGCTTCGATGAGCAGGAAGGAGCTCCCGCCGGAGTTGTACTTCACCCAGACGGAGCTGGTGCGCGGCGCCTTCAAGCGCTCGAGCCCCAAGTTCCTGCCGCGCAAGACGCGCGTGGCCATCCTCGTGGTGTGCCGCATCTACAAGGGCATCGACAGCTACGGCGTGATCGCCGAGAAGGCTGGGGTGCTCGTGAAGCGCGTGCGCGAGAAGCACAACCTCGTGCCGAGCTCCGCTCCCAAGGCCGAGATCGTCGACCTGTTCGACGAGCCCGAGTCGGAGAGCGACATGGAGCGACTCGAGCGCTTGGCCAACGAGGCCATGCACCGAGACCTGCTCAAGCAGTGCGAGAAGCTCCAGCCCATGTGCTGGGGTCTCGCCTGCGAGCTCGATCGGCGCGATGCGTGCCCGATGCTGCCCCGCGGCTTCAAGTCCCTCGACAACGAGGAGCTCGAGAAGCTGAGGGAGCGGCTCGCACACACCGTCACGATCTGGACCGCCGACCTCGAGACGCGCAAGCGACTCGAGCGCGAAGCCGCCGAGAAGCGTGCGGCCGAGCTCGCCGAGCTGCAGCGCCTCTACGAGGCCTGCCGCACGGAGGTCAAGAACTTGCTCGCCTTCGCGGCGAGCAAGCGGGTCAAGCTCGAGTACATCGAGCTGCCGTCGCCCTCCAAGGCGACCAAGCAGGAGCTCGAGACCGCGCTCGCCAAGATCAAGGGCTACCGCCCGAAGGTCGAGATGCGGGCGCGCGAGCTCGATCCGCGCCGCGCGGGCTACCGGACCCACAATCCGAGCCCGCTCCGCTCGCCGCTCGCGGCGTAGCACTCTCCCCCAACTTACCCAACTTAGGTCCCGAGCCGTATCCCTACGGCTCGGACCTCCACTCGGACCCATCACAATTTCGTGGTGGTTCCAAACCGGAGGTTCCGATGGACGATTTCCAGTGCCGTCTCGCCATGGTGCGCAAGCTCCAGGACATGTCGGCCTACTTCGGCCAGCTCATGTCCGAAGACTGCAACGCCACGGCCCCCAAGCTCCCCAAGAAGGAGCTCGAGGGCTTCCTGCGGTTCTCGCAGGGCGAGTTCCTGTGGGCCTTCGGGGCCAAGGGACCGCGCGAGCTCGATCCGTTCACGCGCGAGGGAGTCGCGATGCTGTGCACCATCCACCGCGGTGAGCACAGCGCGGCCGACCTCTACGTGGTCGCGAACTCGCTCGCGCACGTGCTCTACGAGAGCGCGACCAAGCCGCGCTACGAGCTGACCCAGCGCCGTGACACCGCCCAGAAGCGGCTTCACTCGCTCGTCGGCAAGACGGCGCCGGTCTCGTTCTCCGACGAGGAGATCGAGGCCATGGTGCTCGACATCCAGCGCCAGCAGATGGCGAGCTGAGGAACGATGAAGAACGTCGCCTACATGCTCGTTCTCGCGTTCTTCGCCGTACTCGGGCTCATGGCGGCCACCAGCCGCAGCGAGTACCGTGATCCGGAAACGGGTCGCGTCGGCGAGCTCGGCTCCTACCGCGCGGTGATCACCTTCACGGTCGATCAGCGCTACGGCGGATGGGGCATCAGCTCCCGTTCGCGTCCGAACCTGCGCGGCGTCGCGTATGCCGACGATCTCGGCGTCTCGCGCGGTGCGGGACTCCAGATGTGCTCGACGGACTATCACCATTCGGTGTGTGTCTGGGAAGTGCGCATCCCGTTCTCGCGCCGCACGCGCCAGTTCCAGATCGTGATCCAAGAGCAGATCGGCGCCATGCTCATGCGCGACTGGGTCGCGAATGTCACGGTGGACTTGGACAACATGTTCACCATGCACATTCTCGACTCGCGCGGACCGTTCGTACGCGGAGGCAGACTCCGATACGAAGCCGACCGCGCAACTTTGCACCTTCCTCCTGATGCCTGATGGCATCTGGCCAGGGTCCGTGATCACTCACGGACCCGGCCCTCCCGGAATATCCGATTCATTCGGATCTTCCGGTCGGGGTTTTTACCCGATACGATTGTCCGTGATTCTTGACAAAATCCAAGATTTTGTGTAAGGTTCACGGTTCTTTGACTGTTTCGCCTGCCGATTTTTGGAGGTTCTTGATAGGAGAGACATTACGCTCCGGCCGACGCTGGACCATAATGCCCTCCCTATTCTCTCCCCGGCGCTCCGATGCTCCTGCATCAGGGTGCCGGCCTCCAGAAACCGGCGGGTGAACCGCCGAAGAAAGCGAGACAAAATGATGGAACGAGACGATTGGATCGTCGCTGACGCGAAGCGCTGGCGACGAGATGATCCGCTCAGGGAGCTCAATCCGAGCAACCTGACCAATGCCGAGTGGCAGCAGGTCGTGGAAACGACCGGCTACACGCTCAACCCGGAAACGCTCCTCATGGCACGCCCCCTCAAACAGGGGTCGGAGAGCGAGCCTTCCCCGCTCCTCTATCAAGATCTGACGGTGGCCGCGCCCGTGAAGGGCGAGTGCCTCCATCACCAGATCGACTTCCTCGCCGCCGTGCTTGTCCGCCGGCTCGAGGAACAGCGCTGCCGGAATACTCCGGCGCGCTCGCGCGCGGCCCTTCGGGCCCGCAAACTCAGACCGGAATCGCTCGGTCCCGCGATTGCCACCCTTGTGCGGCAGATCGAGGGCCTCGGGCCCGCCGGAATGATCAGAGTCGGAGAAATCATGGGGCAGTTCAACCGACACCGCCCCAAGAGGCTCGCGCCTCCCGACTACCTGCGCGGTGGGAGCGCCTAGCTCCTACTCACCGTGGCTGAGGCGAGACGATTGCTTGTCCTCTCGTCTCAGCCTCCCACTTCTATCCCGAATCGCGAATAACGAATTTCGGGAAAGAAGTGGGAGACCAAACGGAATCCCAAGAAGGAGAACCTTTTATCATGAGTTTCGGCACCTATGTCGCCGAAGATGGCGACGCATGGCTCACGGCCGTCGAAAAGACGGCAGGCGAGATCGAGGAGTTCATCCTCCTTGCGGACGATCCCGACGAGCGGCAACGCCACGTCGAGGATATCCAGACCCAGCTTCGGGACGGAAAGTTCTTCGTCCTGACGTCGGCGCTCAAGGGCATCGACATCCTCTTGCTGCCGAGCATGCTCGAGGAAACCCAGCTCGACGAGCTTCGCGGAACCTTCGAGCGGCTGGAGCTGGCGGACGAGCACATGCTCGTGGCCAAGCTCCAACAGCTCCGTCCCAAGCCCTACGATCCGCCGGCTCGTATGCATGACGGACCCCGTCTCGCGGCCCTGATCCGCGAACGGCTGGCACCGTTTCGCGAAGCGGCCGACGAGTACTTCCTGCTGCGCGACATCGAGCGCACCATGGCTCATCGAAAGGTGCTCCTGCAGCGTCTCGACGATCTCCACGGAGATCGAGCACGCTACGAGCGCCTGCGATCCTTCCCGATCAAGGACCGAAAGACGGGCAAGACGCGGTTCGTACCGCGCATCCACCCGCGTTGGCGCATTCCGCGCTGACTCTCCGGATCTCGCTTCCTCAAGCGAGATCCGTCCCTCCGAGCATGTTTCGCAAGAAACATTTTCAGAGGGGCGTTCAATCCCGAATGTCGTTTGCCTCCTGCGAGGAGCTTCAACGCCTGTCGATTAATTTCGGCAGGACAGTAACCCTCGGACATTAGCGCAAGCGGTCCCCATTTATTTGTCCGATCATATCGGGCGCGTACGTTCACAATCTACATCTATGCGAGTCGCCGATACTGGCGGCTCGCGTTTCGGAACAGGTTTTTTTCAAAAAAACGTTCGAATGGCCATTTGGCCGAAGGAGAGACCGATGACGATCAGCACCGCACCCGCATCCGAAGAGCACACGAGCGCCCTCGACGACGAGGACGAGTCCGCCGCCGCCCGCGCAGGCGAGGAGGAGATCCCGAACGACGCCCAGCCGGGCGCCGATGGCGGAACCTCCAACGAGCGCGACACGCGCTTCGACATCGCCAACGACGAGGAAGCCGTCTTCCTGTTCGGTCTGATGACCGGCAAGGGAGAAGAGGCGGACCTCGAGCGCGAGGAGAAGCGGCTGGCGAAGCAGCTGCACCAGCACCACCACCGGCACTTCTCCGTGCGCACCATGCTCTCGCTCGACCGGGTCAACAGCCTGGGCGCCTACTACAGCCCGCGCTTCGAGCTGGTCTGGTTCCCCCAGATCCAGCACGGCCAGCTCGTGGTCGACGTCAACGTGGTGATCGAGGAGCAGGACGAGGTCCATCCGGACGAGCTCCTGCACAACTTCGGCCCCATGTTCGACGAGCGGACGCGCGGCTACCTCGAGGGGCGCGTGCGCAACCCCGAGAACAACCGGCTCTACCCGCTGGTGGACAAGGAGGGCAAGGAGGTGCGCATGAAGGCGTACTACCTGCGCCACTCCCTGCTCCGCTTGCCGGCGGAGCTGCGGAGGAGCTTCCGCTACTTCCAGTCGGAGTACCAGCGGCCCGGGCCGCGGACGCTCCAGCTGTCCTACCAGCGCATGCTGGAGGCCAAGTGGAACCCGTGCGAGCGCATGCTCGGCCGGACCATCGGGGTCCCGCCGCACAAGCTGCGCGAGCTCCCGCCGGAGAAGCGGAACGCCAACCGCATCTTCTACACCGCGCTCGTCGACCGCGAGGACCGTCTCGAGGTCCAGAAGACCTCGTCGTCGGTTCCGTTCAACATGGCGTTCGGGCTGACCCCGCACATCATCCCGGAGTTCCGTGACGATTGCGCGGTCATCGCGCCGCACAAGTCCCACGGGGTCTGCCCGGCCGGATTCGTGGCGGTCATGGCGTCGCCGTCGATGGCGGCGATCCAGTCCAACATCGAGTTCGCGCAGGAGAACATGCAGAAGCTGTTCGACGACAAGCTCTGCAAGATCCACTTCTTGAAGGAGGCGAAGGACAAGAACACGCGCTACTCGGCGTGATCACCTGATCCGAACCCCGAATCCCCCGCTGCCGGTTCTCGGCCGCGGGGGGTTTTCATCTGTGGATACTCGACAGAATCTGCTTCCTTGTGCACAATCGTTCTCCCGGAGGCTGAATGGAAGAAGAGAGCGAAAAGACGGTCATCGTGAGCGTGGCGGACTACGCCCAAGTCGTGCGGAGCTCGGAGAATCCTCCGCCGCCCGAATACGAACGGGACATTCCCGTTCCGAAGCTGCCCGCTCCCAAGGACACCCCCGCGGACAACTGAACGAGCTCCGGCTCGACTCCCTTAAACACCCCCGACAGACGGTCGGGGGTGTTTTCTATTGACGCTTCTTTGGATCCGGCACTATGCTCGAAACGTTCTCCGATCGGAGACTGCGGCGGAACGTATGCGTGCCTGCCGGTGTGCGGCCATCCATCAACGGGTACTCCTGCTGGCGGATTCTCTCTCTGCGCCGTGTTCCGAAGGGCATTCCGCATGGCGGACCGCTGCAGCCTTTGATCGAGGAACAAACAGCGAGTAGCGATTTCCGCTACTCGCTGTTTGGTATTTGAGGAAGCTCACGGTCGTAGATAACGCGGCGGACTACGGTGGACTCTCGGCTATGCCGGCGCTGGGACGTCACAATGATCATGGTGGTCCCGCGCGGAACATTGATATCGAGACGAAAATTCCCTTCCGGATCGACAGGCGCCTCAACCCCGTTTACGCGAACGCTCGCACCGATAGCTGTCTTCCCGGCAACACGGAGCACAGGACCATCAAGCTTTAAACCGTCCTCGGGAGTGAGGAGCTCGACTTCCGGCGGAGTGCTCATTGCACTCGCCTGCATGTACACGTATCCGCCAAGCAAACCGGCAAAAATAAAAAACCCAGCAGCTGCCAATAAACGGGGTGCGACCAACATGGATCCAATACTCAGCCTAATCGGACGAGGTAAAAAATCAGCCGGGTTTTTTTCTATGTCGCGGCGTTTGAGTCCTTCGCGGTACTTGTGAAGATAGTAGGACTCATTTACCCCGAACCGTGCAACATAACTGCGGAGCAGACGCTCGACATAGGCAGGGTCCGGTAAATCCTCCCAGCGCTCGGCCTCGAGCGCACGGATAAAGGCCGGAGTAAGTTTTGACACGCGTGCCGCGGCTTCGATGGTCAGGCCTCCGCGCTCGCGCAACTCGCGCAAGTCGGGTCCGAGCGCTTCGGAACCGTTCACACGCTTCATGACGAAGCCCATATTTATTTTTGATCTTCCTCTTCGGCTTCTTCGTCGTCAACTTCTTCTTCGACTTCCTCATCATCTGCTTCTTCTTCGGATTCTTCATCATCGCCTTGAGGAGAAGGGATGGGTTCCATGTGCTTGCTGAAATCCGCTTTCAGGATCTCGCGCGGCTTGGCTCCGTCGCCCGGACCGATAAATCCTTCTTGCTCAAGCAGGTCGAGCAGGCGCGCAGCTCGGGCATATCCCACTTTCAGACGACGTTGGAGCAGAGACGCGGAAGCTTTTCCGGCACGGAGAATCTCTTCTTTGGCTGCAGGAATCATCGGATCGGCGTCTTCGGCATCCATTCCGCCATCGCCAAAGGATGTACCGCCAGCCGACGGGCGCTCGGTAACGGAGAAGTCGTAGTCGGCTGGTTCGTACTTTGATTTAACGAATTCTACTACGCGACCGATTTCTGTTTCGGATACGAATGCGCCCTGAATACGCTTGGGCATGGCAAGTTCGGCTGTTGAATACAACATGTCTCCGCGGCCAAGGAGTTTTTCTGCACCCTGCTGGTCAAGAATGGTGCGCGAATCCGTTGCTGATGCGACGGCAAATGCAATGCGGCCCGGAATGTTTGCCTTGATGAGGCCGGTGATGACATCCACGGACGGACGCTGGGTTGCAAGCACCAAATGGATACCGACCGCGCGCGACATTTGTGCCAAGCGAACGATAGGGCCTTCTACCTCGGAGGCCGATGTCGCCATCAAGTCTGCAAGCTCATCGATAAGAACAACAATGAACGGGAGCTTTTCTTGAACCTTGGCATTGTATCCCGCCAAATCACGTACTCCGATTTTGGAAAGCAAATCGTAGCGGCGGTCCATTTCGCGCAATGCCCACTTGAGCGCATTAACCGTTTCCGGAACCTTGGTGATAACGGGAGTAAGCAGATGCGGGATTCCGTTATACACCTGAAGCTCGACGCGCTTTGGATCAACCATGATGAATTTCACATCATCGGGTCCAAGCGCGTAGAGGTAGGACATGACGATGATATTGAGACAAACAGATTTACCTGAACCGGTGGCACCTGCAACCAGCAAGTGCGGCATCTTTGAAAGATCGCCTACCCACGGCTTGCCTGATACGTCTTTCCCGAGAATGAACGAGAGTGCGCCTTTGCGCTCGCGGAATTCGCGGGCCTCGAGCAATTCTCGCAGCCCGACCGTTGCCACGCTTTGATTCGGAACCTCGATACCTACCAAGGATTTTCCAGGAATCGGGGCTTCGATACGGATCGGATGTGCAGCAAGCGAAAGCGCAAGATCGTTATGCAATCCGGTAATGCGAGTGAGCTTGATACCGTCGGCCGGTTTAAGCGCGAATTGAGTCACGGTCGGGCCGACAGCCACCTCGCCCATTTCGACAGGAATCCCAAACGTTTCAAGCGTTCGGCGGATTACTTCGCGGTTATGGACGATATCGCCGGACGTGGGGCGCTGGTCGCGACGCTCGAGCAATTCAAACGGGATTTCCACTTTCGGATAACGTTTGCGAGGCTTGGGTTTTACTTTAGGAGATTCTTCGTCATCTTCGACTTCTTCTTCGTCCTCTTCTGAAGGCTCTTCCTCTTCAGGTGCGTCTTCTTCTGCTTCTTGTTCTTCGGATTCCATTTCCTCCATTACTTGAGATGGCATGCTGCCTCCTTGTGCACGCACGCGGCTATCCTTCCAAAGACGGAAGGGCATGAGCAGACCGCGGAAAAACAGAATGACGGCCTTGGCGGCTCCGTCGATCAAGAACAGGATTTGTTTAAGCGATGCATTGAAGCTTAAAAGAATGGAGACGATGAGCAATGCAACGAGCAGGACAATGGATCCGGCCATGCCGAGCATGCGGATGAGCGGCAGGGCAATGACTTCTCCCAGCTTTCCTCCAGCCTGCATCAAAGCCGCGTCGGCTACGACTTCTTCAATCGGAAATGTCAGGGCGTGGACCAATGGATTCAGCGTCAGGAAAAACAGAATGAATCCTGCCGTATTCATGAAACGAAGGTTTAGCCGGTCCGGCGCTAAAATATGGTACGCCCATGCCATGAGCAGGAATGGCAGAAGGAGCTTATCCCAGCCAAATACATACGAAATACCATCGTTCAAAACGCGCCCAAATGCTCCTGCCAAATCAAAGTACGACAGGAGCAATAGAAGCGAGAAAAAGAATAGAAAGACGATGGCCACTCCCTTGCGGGTGTCCGCGTCCAGCGATAAATCGAATTTTGGCTGTTTCTTGCGACCCATGGTAACGGCCCTATGTTACCACTATTCGGCCGACGATGCTTCGTCCCCCTCTTCGGCATCGTCGGAAGGTGTTTTGGAACCGGATTCGCTCAACTCGCGCTCCTGCCAAGCCACCAAGGATTTTTCTCGGATTTCTTTCATGAGGGCAGGGCGCTCTTTGAGCCCTAACTTGGCGTTTTCTCGGCCAACTCCAAGCTTTTCTGCGCCATACGCATAGGAATTGCCGGACTTTGCAACCACGCCGAGCTCGACGGCGGTATCGAGCGTATCACCCGGGAGCGAGATACCCTCGTTATACATGATGTCGAATTCGGTTGTGCGGAACGGTGCGGCAACTTTGTTTTTGACGATTTTGACTTTGACGCGGTTTCCGATGATTTTTTCTCCCATTTTGATTTGAGCCGAGCGGCGAACCTCGATGCGAACGGATGAGTAGAACTTGAGAGCGTTTCCGCCTGTGGTTGTTTCCGGGTTTCCGAAGACAATGCCGATTTTTTGACGGATTTGATTGATGAATACGACCGTGGTTTTGGAACGGGAAATAATGCCGGTGAGCTTGCGCAGGGCTTGGCTCATGAGACGGGCCTGCAAACCCATGTGCTGGTCGCCCATCTCGCCTTCGATTTCCGCTTTGGGTGTAAGAGCGGCGACCGAGTCCACAACGACAACGTCCACGGCATTAGAGCGGACAAGGGTTTCTACGATGTCGAGCGCTTGCTCGCCCGTATCCGGCTGGGAGATCAGCATTTCGTCGACATTTACTCCGATCTTGCGTGCGTAGTCCGGGTCTAGCGCGTGCTCTGCATCAACAAAAGCGGCGATTCCTCCCATTTTTTGAGCTTCGGCAATAATGTGCTGTGCCAAAGTGGTTTTACCGGAAGCTTCTGGACCATAGATTTCAACCACACGACCGCGCGGAACACCAAAGACGCCAAGTGCAAGATCGAGCGAAAGACAGCCAGTCGGAATGGTCTCCACCTGCATCTTGCGGGCATCTCCAAGCTTCATGATGGAGCCCTCGCCGAACTTTTCTTTGATCTGATCTATCGCTCCTTGGACTGCCAACCGACGCCCCTGTTGTTCATCGCTAATTTTTTTTGCCATAGTGCATGTGTTCTATTTATGTTCGATACCCTACATGAAGGGTATTTGATCGAAAAGTGGATAAGTCAAACCCCGCCTCACGAGAGAGGCGGGGTCAGTTTTTTTCGCCTCCTTTCAGTATGACGGACCGGGGCATGGGTCGAGTCCGCATTCGATCGGGATAAGCGGACGAAACAGCATGCCGACTGGGTCATAACAGACCAGAACATGGTGACCGATTTCATGTCCGTCCAGACTGATCGAGATTCCGGCAGCAAATGACGATGCCGAAGTCATGGTTTCGAATCGGCGTACCCGGTCCCATGATCCACAGTAGGCGGACATCGCCGACCATCCGCCCCAATCCGTGCCGATGTCCACTTCGAGATATCTCCCGGGTTCGGATCGGTATTCCTCGAAGCGCCCTCCGGCTCCCCAGAGGACAAGGGTCCATCCTTCCTCGCATTCCCCAAGCGAGGGCAGAGCGGCAAGACGCAGATGCAAGCCGATGCGCTCGCTCTCGCAGTCGAACATCGAACAGCCTTCATCGATTGTGCCGTCACAATCGTTGTCGAGCGTATCGTTGCACTGCTCGGAAAAGTTCCGACAAGCAGAGCTCCAATGACAACCTTCTTCGCACACACGGTAGCCATTGGCACCGCACGAGGTAACACAGATCTCCCCCATCCGACCGAGCGGACAGCCGAAGTTCTCGTCAGACGATCCGTCGAGATCGTCGTCCCTTCCATTACAGATTTCGGATCTTGCAACGGGCGCATCCGAGCCGCCATCGAAACGAGGGGATGCGGCATCGTACGTGAGTCCGCGTCCCGAATCCGACGTGGCGGACAAGCCGGCGTCGTTGATACGGGGCGTAGAAGCATCGATGCCGAAAACGGCGGCATCGCGGGCTCGGCGGGACGTGTTCCCGCCCGAGGCGCATGCAGAGACCATCACGAAGAAAAAGCACCAAACGCACAAACGGGACATGGCATCACTCCTGGAAGAAGGCCTTGGCGAACGCATCCACCACTAGTTTCGGATGCGCCCGCCAGTCCTTCGCTTCCGTCAGGAAGAAGCGGAGAGTGCCGGGGCGAACATTCAGGCTCGGAAAAAGAAATGTACGATTGGTCGAAACCGTCATCAAGACTTGAACGTCTTCCAGTTTTCCGATGATGACCAAGCTTCCAAAGCACCCAAGAACCCCAAGCATGGGCGGGTCCTAAGCGCGGTGGGCATACGGGCCGGCAATCTTCATCACCCGTAGCGCACCATTCCTGCGCTTGCATCATCTGCCATGAGTTGTTGAATGTCCTGATTCAACGATAGGAATGTTTTGCTTGGCAGGCAAAAATCACGTTCTGTTTACTCCGACATAACATCGATCTTTGAAAAATTTTCTCTTATCCGAGACGTTTTTCTAGGCCAGAATCTGTCAGATCTAATGTCTTGCTATTATTATCTGACGCGAGCTGTGGATTTCGTGATACTCGAAACCAGAGGTATGCCATGGGGATATAACAGCCGACTGCGAACCAAGGACTAACAGCAACCGGAATTGAAACAAGTCCGAATATGGATGGAAGTCTGGAGATCCAGAGCAAAGAGGCGAGCAGACCCTGTGCGGGTAAAGCGAGAATTGGATGTGGAAAAATCATGAGCACCATTCCACTGCCCATGATCCATGGTATGAGCGGTACTGCAGCAAGATTTGTCAGAATCCCGAAAATACTCGCTTGTCCGAATGCCCATGCCGTATAGGGCGTGGTCATGAGGGTTGCGCCAAATGTCGCAGACAGGGTTTCGCGGAAGACGTCCCATGGCAAACGCTTCTCGAGGAGACGGTCGAGCCAACTCCCCCATGTCATAAGTCCGGCGGTGGCGAGAAATGATAGAGCAAATGATGGATCAAAGAGAAGTGCTTGCGGCTGCCACATTACGAAGACCGATGCTGAAACGAGCAGCAACCTGCCAGATGATGGCAGACGGCCAATTATTGGCGCGAGAGTCATGAGCCAGCCCATTATTGCGGCGCGAACAACGGGTGCTTGTGGCGTGACAAATAAAACAAATGCGACAAGTGAAAAAGAAAGATAGATGAAGGCGCGTTTTCGCGAGAAGCCGAGTAAAGAAAAAACTTTTCCAAGAGCGAGTACGACTATCATGACATTGGATCCCGAGACTGCTACCACATGCGTGAGCCCAGCATCTTTAAATGCCTGTTTTGCTTCGGCTGATAATGAACGTTCGCCATATAAAATTCCGGACAGTAGTGCGCCTTCGTCGCCAGGGAGCACGGAATGAATCCTGCGGGAAATAGCGAGGCGGTGATTTTCCATCCATTTTTCAATTGGTGTGTCGGTAATTTGTCGGTTGTATGCAAAGCCGTTCGGATCAAAAGGCCGCACGGATGCAGCAAGGCCGGGACGCGCGAGATCAAAACGCCAGACACCGAGTAAGGCCGCTAACAGACAGATGCAGACGAAACGCGACATTGGATGCTTTATCTGAATATATAAAAGGACGAGGAGTGCGACCCCGAATGTTATAGGTACGATTGGAGCGGGTACTTGAGGCCAAAGCGAGTGAAGGAAGACGCCAACTAAAAACGCGCCGAGATAATATCCGGCACGTTCGGCAAAACTTTGCATTTGTCTATTTTAGATGATCGGGCAGTTTGATTACATCCGGGCCGAGCATGTAGCCATCATCCGACCAGACTTCGATTTCGATGTCCCCGGCCTCATTCTTCTTGATGGATTGAAAATGCATATCCAGACCGTTCACATCACCCCAAATGTGATGCGGGTTTTCTAACATATGTTTTGAGATATGAGCCTTCTGCTCGTCCGAGAATTCGGGGTGCGAATCTACCTTCTCCTTTATCAAATTTTTGATCCGCTCCAAGCGTTTGCGGTCGTGCTCTGCTTCAGGAGCCTCAGGTGGTTTTTCGAAATTCATACCCCGTTAGTCTGACAGATTATCCGCCGATGCGGAAATAGCAGACATCGCCGTCTTGCATGATGTAGTCCTTGCCTTCGATACGCGTTTTGCCTTTTTCACGGCAGCCAACCTCGCCACCACATTCTACGTAGTCCTTATATGGCGTGATCTCGGCGCGGATGAAATTCTTTTCGAAATCGGTGTGGATTTTTCCGGCTGCCTGCGGAGCGGTTGAACCTCTCGGAGTTGTCCAGGCGCGCGTTTCAACTTCGCCGGTGGTTAAAAACGTACTGAGACCAAGCGCGTCGTAGGCCTCGGTGATGAGTTTGTTCAGGCCGCTTTGGGTTTGGCCGGCCATCTCTAAATATTCATTCTTGTCTGCCTCAGACATGGTCGAGAGGTCAGCTTCCATTTTTACGCAGACAGGAACAATACGGCCCTTCAAACCGGATACACGCTCTTTCCATGAACCATCCGCGAGCTGGGATTCGCTGACATTCACGACATACAACATCGGCTTGAGCGTAAGCGGTTGGGTGAGGCGAATCACCGCAAGCTCTTCATCGCTCCACTCAACATCGCGCAGCATGGCATTGTTATTCAGACTGGCGATAGCTTTTTGCACGATCGCAAATTCGGCTTCGAGCTCTTTTGTTTTTCCGCTCTTCATCTGCTTTTCGATATTTGAAGCACGTTTCGTGAGCACGTCGAGATCAGCAAGGGCGAGTTCGGTATTGATCGTCTCGGCATCGCGGACCGGATTCACAGATCCGTCGACATGCAAAATATTGGAGTCATCAAAGGCACGCACGACTTGGGCGATTGCATCCGTCTCGCGGATATTTGCGAGAAATTTGTTGCCTAGGCCCTGGCCTTCGGCGGCACCTTTGACAAGACCGGCGATGTCGACAAATTCGATGACGGTCGGAATAATTTTTTGGCTGCCGCTCATTTTGGAGAGCACGGCCAAACGATCATCCGGAACTTCTACCACGCCGACATTCGGATCAATGGTACAGAATGGGTAATTGGCACAGTCGACTTGTTTTTTTGTGATTGCAGAAAAGAGCGTGGATTTGCCCACGTTCGGAAGTCCGACAATGCCGATTTGGAGTGCCATATTTGCGCGGAGAATAATGGAGAAAGAGGAAATAATCAAGGGTTGACTTCACGGTATTTTAATGTAGGTTGGATATGCACCTTTCAGGAGGCAAGATGAGCAACGTCGCACTGCTCGCGCCCCAAGTAACGGTCCATAGAGGAAAGGTCTGGTTCCGAGACGACGAGAATGTGTGCTACTCGGTGGATATGGAGACGGCGAGGGATATCGCCATCCATAGCCGGTTGGTTACCCCGAGTACGGTTGATCCCCGCACCTTCTACGTATCGTTCAGCGCGATCCGTGTTCGACGCGAGTCGACGGGCTCGGTCGAGCTTCCGCTTTGCCTGCCGTCGCATGGACCTCGGGCGACAAGAGTCGATTACGCATGGCTCATGCTCATCGCCCCGATGCTGCATGAGGCGCTTCGTATCCACGCGCAGTCTCCGAACGATTCGTTCACCCTCGTTTTGAATACACACAACGAGATCGAGTTCACCAACTGCGACCGCCGCTCCATCGTGCCGCGACCGGAGGAAGAAGAATGATGAAGAAACTCCTGCTCATCGCTGTCGTGATCGCGCTCTACCTCGAAGATGTCGAGGACATGCGCGAACGATTCTGGGCATCGTACGACCGCACCGTGAACCTCGTCCTGGACGAGCTCGAGCTCTGGGGCGTCGTCAAGTCCAAGAACTACAGCGTCTAGCAACAACATTCGCCGCCCGGATCCTCGGGCGGCGTTTTGCTATCCAACCGTTGACAAGGCGAAAAATTTCGCTTAGATTCGAGACCTCTATGTATACCTCCGAACTCCTGCCGAAGTCAGAAATCAAATTCTCTTTCGAGCTCTCTTGGGATGAAACAAAACCATTCCGTGACGAAGCTGTCCGAGAACTTTCGCAAGCACGCCCGATTCCGGGATTCCGTCCGGGCCATGCATCGTATGAAGATGCCAAACGACATTTTGGTGAAATGAAAATTCTTGAAACGGCTTTGGAGCGTATCGTCCGGGCGGAATACGTGAAAGCTGTATTGGGAGAGAAGGCTGAGACGGTCGGATCGCCGCAGGTTTCGGTCGATGTCCTCACACCGGACCAGCCGATTAAATTTTCGACCGTGACTCCGATTGCCCCGCAGGCAACAAAATTGCCTGAGCTTAAAAACTGCAGCGTGCTCAAAGCAAGCAAACCGGTACAGGATGCCCAGGTGGAGGAAGCCATCGACGAGATGCGCCGCATGCGCCGTACCGAAGCACGAGTAGAACGCGCCGCTACCATGGAGGATCTCGTTATTGTCGATATGGAGATGACGCGCGGCGGCGTGATTCTTGAAGGCGGCAAAGGCAGCGATTACCGCGTGTATTTGAACGAGTCGCATTACGTTCCGGGACTTACGCAGAAACTTGAAGGAATCAAGGCGGGAGAGGAGCGGACTTTTACCCTTCCGTTTCCGGAACAGCATTTCCAGAAACATCTGGCCGGAAAAGATGTTGATTTCAAAGTAAAGGCAACGGGTGTATTTGAGCTTGCAATGCCTAAGGTTGATGACGAATTTGCAAAAGGCGTCGGACTTGAATCTATCGACAAGCTTCGAGAGGTTCTCAAATCGAACCTACAAATTGAGTCGGATAAGAAATCGTCTGATGCGGCAGAAATCGAAATGCTCGAGAAGCTGACGGACAATGCCTCGTTCACCGAGATTCCGGAATTACTTATTAATGAAGAAGTCCGCCGCATGATGCACGAACTGCAGCATGGCGTAGAAGACCAAGGAATGAAATGGGAGGACTACCTTTCATCTATCAAGAAAACGGCGGACGACTTGAGACTTGATTTTGTAAAACAGGCAATCCGCCGCATCCAGACCGCCGTGCTGATCAAGGCGTTTGCTAAAGAGCAAAACATCGAGGTTAGTGAAGAAGAGATCCATGCAGAGATCGACCGTATTCTCGAACAAGTTCCGGCAAATGATACCGAGACCCGCGAACGCTTAGCCTCTCCGGATTACCATGAGTATGTGGCTATCACCATGCGCAACCGCCAAGTGTTGGAATGGTTGAAAAAAGAGTGCATCAAATGAAGTTTCGCGTCTCGGTTATTCCAAACGCAAAACAATCCGAGCTTGTCGGAAAGATTGACGGTATCTGGAAGATTAGACTGAAGGCACCTCCGATAGAAGGTAAAGCGAATGAAGAGTTGATCCGCTTTCTTGCGGAAAAACTTGATTGCGCGCCATCGGAAATCGAAATTGAAAAAGGGTTGGGATCAAAACTCAAAACGATTAGCGTACCGGATCGTATCCGCCCGGATGCCATGGATGGCATCGTGTAACACGCTTAGCCGACATCCATCCGCCTTTAAAGATTCCGTACTTCCCTATCGCTTCATACGCATACTGCGAGCAAGTGGGATGAAAGCGGCAAACACGATTTCTAAAAAAGATTTTCAAAAGACCCTGGTCCGGAGACAGGGTTTTTTGATATGCGCGGATGACGAGCTGCGCAATGCGGCGGGCGAACTTCATGAATTCTCTTTATAGACAATCGAGGTTTTGCGGCGGGCTTTGATCGTTTTCGGTTTCGGAGGCTGGGATAACGTTTCGGGTATTTTTTCGAATGAGCGCATGACCGAAGCTTCCAGATCTTTTGCGTCGGCCTTGAGCACTTCTGGTTTGAGTATGAATAGAAGATCCATATTGGCCGGCCAGCTTTTACGGACAAGCCGAAGCACTTCACGCATGCGGCGTTTTCCCCGATTCCGGAGAACGGCGGTTTTAAAAACCTTGGACGAGGTTACAAAGCCGATTTTTGTTGCCAGTTGGCTTTGACGCAAACGCAATGCATAGAACGGGCTGTAAACCACCCGACCTTTTTGCGAGAGCAGGGCAAAATCCTTTGCCCGACGGAGACGTTGCGTCTTGGGAAGCATATAGAAAATGGGCAGGGGTTGGTTCCTGCCCATTTTATCCGATTAACGGCGCGAGCGCTTGCCCTTGGTTTTAATCGCAACGGTCTTGCGGCCTTTGCGGCGGCGGCGTGACAGAACTTCACGACCGTCTTTGGTTTGCATGCGCTTGCGGAAGCCGTGAACGCGGGCTCGGCGGCGTTTTTTCGGCTGGTAGGTTCGCTTGGTAGCCATATATTTGTGTTGACGGAAGGGTACATAATTCCGCTCAGCTTGGCAAGAGTACCCCCATCTATCCACCAATTCTCCACAGGTTTGACATGACCATGCACAGTTGAAAAGATCCTGTGCAATACTCGACTTAACTATGGATCTTCAAGCACTTTGGCAAGCCTCGCTCGGTGAACTGGAGCTCACCCTGTCCAAGGCGAACTTCACCACTTGGTTTAAAAATACGTATTTGAGCCAAGCCGAGGGCACAAAGGCAGTCGTTTGTGTCCCAAACACCTTCACAAAGGCTTGGTTGGAGAAAAAATACCACGATCAAATCATTAAAGCCTTGCGAAATGCGTCCAATTTGCCGATTCGTGAGATCCAGTACCGTGTCGAGGTTAAAAATACCACGGTATTACCGATTGAAAACCAGATTCCAGCACAGCAAAGCAACGATAATTTCCAAGAAAGCCAGCCAGCGAGTACAGCAACCATGGCATCGGGTCCGGCAAGCGATATCGGCTTAAATCCTCGATACACATTCTCGAGTTTTATTGTCGGAAAAGGCAGTGAATTAGCCCATGCCGCCTGCCAAGCGGTTGCATCCAAGATTGGCGAGGCTTATAACCCGCTTTTTATACACGGTGATGCCGGTATGGGTAAAACCCATCTTCTTCAGGCAATTGGTCATCATGTTATCGCTACAAATCCGCAAGCAAAGGTCCGATATGTCTCTTGCGAACGCTTCACGAACGAGTTTATCCAATCGGTCCGCGGCGGAAGAATTAATGAATTCAAAGATAAGTACCGCTTGGTTGATGTTTTACTTATAGACGATATCCAGTTTCTCCAAGGAAAAGAGAGTACTCAAGAAGAATTTTTCCATACGTTTAATGCCTTACACCAAGCAAATAAACAGATCGTTATAACATCAGACCGTCCGCCAAAAGACATCCAAACACTTGAGAGCCGCCTTCAATCGCGCTTTGAATGGGGCATGATGGCTGATATTTCCAAGCCAGATTTTGAAACGAGAGTGGCTATTTTGCAGACAAAATCCAAAGAAAAGCAGTATCCCCTATCAACCGAGATTCTGCATGCTATTTCGGGTGCAATCCAATCAAATATCCGCGAATTAGAAGGTGCTCTCAATAAAATCATCGCTTACCACCAGTTCAAAAACATCCAGCCCTCGCTCCAAACCGTCCAACCGCTTCTCCAAAGCTTCACACCAACCCTCCATAAGCGAAATATCACGCCCCGTTACCTTATCGAGACGGTTATTACCTATTACGACATAAGTATGGATGAGCTTCTCGGTAAAAGCCGCGAGCGTCGTCTGGCTTTTCCGCGACAAGTTGTTATGTATTTACTCCGAGAAGAGGCGAAATGCTCCTACCCATCCATAGGTGACCAGATGGGCGGACGCGATCACACGACCGCTATGCATGCTTGTGAAAAAATTGGCGACTTAGTTAAGTCGGATGATCAGTTAAAACGTGATCTTACGGTGATTCGGGAGCGCCTTTATAGCCAATCATCGAGCTAGGTTGTGGATAAACCTGTGTATAGATGGGGATAAACCACGGGATAAGGTTGGTACGAAAAAGGGATAAAAACACCCCATTGAATTGATGGGGTGTTTTTATACACGTATTGAGCAGGGTTTGTCCGGTTTTGCTGTGGAGGGATAATGTCTGTTTTTTGCCTTTAATCAGCAAAAAAATAAGTTATACAATCTATACACATACCTTATTACTACTACTGGTTAAATATTTACTTGATTAACCTATAACCTAGTGGGAAGATCGGCACGAATCCAAAACATTATGCATTTTGCTTGTACACAGGAAAACCTCTTACAGGGATTATCTCTAGTAAGTCATATATCAGGAAAGAATGCGAACTTACCGATTTTGGGAAATGTCTTACTTAAGACCGAAGGGGGTGGTTTGAAGTTGTCATGCACCAATCTTGAAATGGCGGTTTCCGTTATGGTGCGCGGGCGAGTTGAAACCCAAGGAGAATACACGGTTCCAGCAAAGCTTCTGCAGGATTATATCGGCCTTCTTCCAGCGGGTAAGGTTGAGCTTGTGTTTAATGGGGAAGCTTTAGAGGTACGGGCTGATGGGTCAACTACAACCGTCCGCGGCATGCCTTCATCGGAATTTCCACTTATTCCACGTTTAGCTAGCGGAAAATCCTATAAATTCAAATCTGAAGTATTACGCCAAGCTATCGGCCAGGTAGCGTTTGCGGTATCAGGATCCGAATCTCGACCAGAGCTGTCCGGAGTCGCCTGCTTCTTTCATGGCTATGGACAAACGGATAAGACGGTCTTTGCCGCAACAGACTCGTATCGGCTGTCTGAGCGCATTGTGGTGCTTGAGGCGGGTGCTCCAGGCGAAGAAGTGAAGTGTATTGTTCCAGCGAGAGCGATGAATGAAATTAGCCGAATTCTTTCGGCATACAAAGACGAGATGGGGATGCCGGAAGCTGTTGAATGGTCGATGACGGACAGCCAGTTAGCTATTAATTATGGAAATGTCGAGTTAATAAGTCGTTTAATCGAAGGATCTTTCCCTGATTATCGACAAATTATCCCGAGTAATTTTAAAACGAGCTGCGTATTATCTCGATCCGAACTTCAAAAAGCTATTCGTGCCGCTTCATTATTCTCAAGACAAGGACTGTTTGATATCCATTTAACCTTCAAACCAGGCGAAGGAGTTATTGTTTCATCCTCGGATACCGGAACAGGTGCACATTCAACTACGCTAAAGGCGGATATCCAGGGAGATGAAAATCATGTCACGCTCAATTTCCGATATTTAGCGGATGGGTTGGCAACTATGTCGGTAGATAAAGTTACGATGAAGCTGATTGATGGCATGAATCCTGTTCTCGTGATTCCAGGCGAGCAGGAAGATGCACGGTATATCGTGATGCCGATCAGACAGTAATAAAACACCCCCGCTCTACGGGGGTGTTTTATTACTCGGTGATATTTACGATGGATTGAATGGTTTGTTTGTTTCCATTACTTCGTTCGGTAGTAATTTCTAGCGTATACGGGCCAATCGGCGGACCGGCCGGAACAACGATCGAGATCTCTTCACTTGTAGGATTGATTACTGATCCAACTAAACGTCGAATATTATCGGTTCCGATAAAGGCTGCATCCACGCGGGCGTATGCCGTCGGATTTTCTAACCTTGCTTTGATTGTTTTTGGGAAGGTTTGACGCGACCAAAGCTCATTTGATTGAGGTGCAAGCAAAGTAATGTTTGCTTGGGTCGGATCTTCGTCAGCGAGAAGGTTGATCGTTTGAGATACTTCTCCAGAGAGTCCGTACTCATCATACGCTTTGACCTTTAAGAAGTGATATCCCTTAGGAATACGGTTCGGAATAGTTGCTTGAATTGTGAATGGTGAAGCAAGGGACGAACCAATGAGCGTGTCGTTTATATAAGCTTCCACTTGCCGGATAATTCTAGGTGAAGATACGGATACACTTATGTTGAATTGACGACTTGATAAGGTGCCGTTATTTACCGGATTCAGAACGGTAATTGACGGACGAGTTGCATCGGTGAATTGGTCATCCGGCTCCGGGATTACAACCGAGCTTGTGGCATGCCATTGCGTACGTTCAACCCAAGATTTCACAGCTGATTCCCAGTTTCCGAATTGCGGATCATCAGCCGGATTTGCTGGCGGAGGTCCGGTCGGATCATCTTTATCGATGTAGTAAAGGATCGAGTGTGCTTCGAATTGTTTTCGTTCTTCGATAAATTCCGGAGGAGTCAGATCGGTGGCGATTTTTCCGTTTAATTTGTTTACTTTTACGGTTTTTTCAAATGCTGTTCCAAGTAATGCTGGTTTGGATGTCGAGGGCGGAGTCGGAGGTACAAACCGTTCAACCGGCATATCTTTTACGGCACGTTTCATAAAAGATTGCCAAATCGGCGCAGCGATAATTGAGCCGTCAGCACCGCGTTTCATTTCATCGTTATTATTATTTCCAACCCAGACTACGGTTGCGAGATTTGGCGTGTACCCTGCTGTCCATGCATCATGATAATCGTTGGTTGTGCCGGTTTTAGCGGCGGCAGGACGATCCAAAGTTAAGCTGTTACGTCCGCCAAAAACATATGCACGCGCATTGTTGTCGGATAATACGTCATTTGTGAGACGTGCCACTTGTTCATCCATAACACGTTTATCTTCTGGCGGTTTCCATTCTTCGAGGATATTTCCATCTGGATCCTCTACTTTAAGGATGGCGGATGGCTGGCGGTAAATTCCATCAGCCGCGAATGAGGCGTATGCGGCCGCGTGTTCAAGCGGTTTAACCTCTCCGCCTCCGAGAACCAGAGAAAGACCAAAGCGGCTGCGTTCGCCCAGCGTCGTGTATCCGAGATCTTCGGCAAAATCAAGCACGCGACCGACGCCAACAAGATAGAGTATTTCAACAGCCGGAATATTAAGCGAGCCTTGCAAAGCCATGCGGAGCGAAACAGGTCCGCGTTCTTTTAAGTCGTAGTTTTTTGGTTCGTATCGGCCGTTATCCGTTCGGAATACCGTATTTACATCCCAGACCTGGGTTTGCGGCAAATACCCGCGAGCAAAGGCGGCGGCATATACGATCGGTTTGAAGCTTGATCCTGGCTGACGAGGACGCAGAGTGACGTTTACTTGCCCATCATTTTCATTGTCGAAGAAATCTTTTGAACCGACCATGGTTTGTATCTGGCCTGTTTTTGGATCAATCGCAACCAAGGCGGCATTGGTGAAATCATATTGCTCACCGCGCGCTTCGACACCCTTCACAACCTCTTCTTCCCCGATTTGCTGCATGTCCCAGCTTAATGTTGTGATTACTTTTAAGCCGCCTTGCTCAACTACGCGCTGGCCGTATTTTTCGGTCAAAAGCGAACGTACATACATGACAAAATGCGGAGCTTTGATGTCGGCAATTCGACGCGGTTTTAATTTTTCAAGAGTTTTAATCGCTTTTGCAGCCGAGGCTTCTTCTGGTTTTATATAACCTTGCTCGGCCATTAAATCGAGAATGTAATGCTGGCGTACGATCAAACGTTCGCGATTATCCCCGCTTGAGCCGGCACCGTATGGATTAAAGAAGTCAGGACGTTGGGGAATTGCCGCAAGCAAGGCGGCTTCGTCAAGCGTGAGATCTTTGGACGTTTTTCCGAAATACGCTTGTGATGCCGATTCGATTCCGTAGAGCGTTGATCCGTAAGGGATTTCGTTGAAATAGAGCTGTAGAATTTGGTCTTTGGTGTAGCGCTGTTCGAGCTGGACCGAAACGATAAGCTCTTTGAGCTTTCTGGTAAGCGAACGTTCATTTGTAAGGACGGAAAGTTTTACGAATTGTTGTGTGAGCGTGGACGTTCCTTGAATACGCTGTCCTTTGATGACGCTCATTAGCACGGCGCGGATAAGACCCTGCCAATAGACACCGTGATGTTCGTAGAAGCCCTTGTCTTCGATGGCAATGGTAGCCCACTTGGCGTAGTCCGGAATGTCTTCGATTTTTACGAGAGTGCGTCGCTCATCACCATGGATTTCATAAAGCAAAACCGTGCCGGTACGGTCGTAAATTTTGGTGGATTGAGGTACTTCGCGGCTGATAAGCGAGTTCGGATCAGGCAGATCTCGGCTAACCCAAGCGGCAAAAAGGGTAAATCCGAATAAACCAACAACCAGAACGGCAATCAAAACCAAGCTCCCGATTTTCAAAAAGGGGGCAGATTTTTTGGCAAATCGCTGGATTTGGCTAAGAATGCGCTTCACATCCATAATTTTTGGCTAATATTAGCGTAAATATTGAACGAATACCCTTGACAAAACCCCTTTTTTCTGGTATTGTAACGTGTTAAAACATTACACCCAACTATGTCATATTACGGCATTTCAGCCAATAAGAAGACTCTTAAAAAGCTTGCAAATAGCCTTGTTATTGCCATTGTTTTGGTTGGCCAGCTTCCGCTTGTTGCTGTTGCCTCCAAGATTACGGGTGATGATCATGTTGCTGTTATAACGAATAATCCGAATCGTACTGACGTAAAAAACGAACAGACCTTTGTCGTGCCTAAAAAGCGCGCAATCAAGATTATCCGTATGGATGCCACGGCTTATACTTCGCGCGTTGAAGAATGTGATGGAAATCCGTTTATCACGGCCGATGGATCGGTTGTGGCCGATGGCGTGATTGCTACCAATGTATTGCCGTTTGGTACCAGAGTCCGTCTCCCGACGGTTTATGGAGACAAGGTATTCGAAGTCCGTGATCGTATGAACTCCCGTTACACGTACCGTCTCGATGTCTGGATGAATGATTACGATGATATGATCCAGTTTGGATTGAAGCGTAATATTCCGGTCGAAGTTATTGAGATGGGTACCGGTGAAAAAAACTGGGAACAGTGGAAAGGACGTACGGCTGAAATGAATCGTATTGGTAAATACGGTCCTCCGGCTGACCCGCTTTTCTCCGAGAGCTAAGAACCAAAAACCCTCCAATTAAAGGAGGGTTTTTTGGTTGGAGGCGTGGGCGGGAATTGAACCCGCGCGTAAGGGTTTTGCAGACCCCTGCCTTACCACTTGGCTACCACGCCTTGGCTGGCCGATCGTAACAGACCGGAGAAAAAAGAAAAGTCCGGCCTTGTTTTTGGTCGGACTTTTACAGATAGCGTTTTACGACCTTGAAGCAGAATTGCCAGTCATAGAGACAGTCAGGACACCTGCCGAAAAGAATGGCATTACGATGGCAGCCTTTTCTCCCGATACATGTCCGGACTTTGTGTCCAGGAATGTTGGCCAAATACTCACGCAAGAGGATGTTTTTTTTCGACGCTTCGCGCAGACATGGATAGCAGTATCCACGCTTGAAGTGACGGTTCTTGCACTCCGGTACGGTACAGGTGAGCGGGAGCGTTTCACGCGTACCATCCCTGAACAAGAGCGGATCACCGTTTTCTTCGTGACGGAAACGATGAACGGCACAATAGCCAAGGCGGCTTACATATTTGCTACACCACGGAATGAGGCACAGGTGCTTGTACCTGCGCTTGATGGTCGAGGGGTCGAGTCCCCTGCGGATTGCATGCTCGCAGCGCGCGCAGTGCAGGTAAGGTGTTTTACCTGCGCAGGTTGGAGTCGCGCACGCGTGCCAATTGTAGATAATGCTCGTCTTCTCTGGCTTGCCGAGCGGGTCGCCGTATTTTTTGAGCCAGCGGCGATGCATCATGCAATACGGTCCGGCGCGCCATTTGTAGGTGCAGCCAGGAATGGTGCAGCCAGTTTTTCGATTTTTTATCGAAGGGACGGCTTGAGGATCCAGCGTTCCATGTCGCTCGAAACGTTTTTGACAGGCTGAACAGTATCGGCCTGATGACAAATGCTCTTTTTTACAAAGGACGTTCTGGCAAATTTTGAAACACCCAAGGTCCACGTCCGTATCCGGCCAGAAAATCAGGTTTTTGTCAATCAATTAACAATATGTTAAGCAGGGCTTGGAGAGGTGTTCTTTGACCAAGTACATCCAGTTTCGCAAGGGTGAGCTGCTCGAGGTCCGTAATTACAACGGAACGCTGATTTCCTGGGGTTCATTCGAATCCGAGGACAAGGATTTTACGGTTTTGCGGCAGATCATCCCTGCGTCGGGCAAGCCTTATTGGGCCTTCGAAATCGGACGTTTTCCGAAGACCCAGTTCGCGTTCATCCGTCAGCCCGGCAAGCGGGGCGATATGAAGCTTTTCGACCGTGCCGTGCGCGAATCGGTCGAGATTCTTGGTAATAATGCGAGGGCGGATAGCGGCATATTTATGTTGCGTTCGCCCGATCCGCAGAAGAATTTCGAACATCGTCTCTTCGGGACGAGGTTCAAATACCAAGCCGTTGTCGATCTCGAGCTGAACCGAATCAAGGCCAAGGGCTGGAACCTTCTGAAGTTCTCGTTCCGCTACGAGGACGAGGCATATGAAGCGCTGCATCGCAGCGCAATGGACCGTCTGCTCATGGATCCGGCCGCGGACTCGGAGCTCGTCATTGCCCGGATCGTTCGTGGGCGCTGGAATATCCAGACTCGGGAGTATTTCTTGGATGTGCTGGAGCGCATGGGCAGCCCTCACTTGAACCTACTGCGGGAAGTGCTGGGTGCAAAAAAGCTCAAGAACGAAGGCCGGCCGAAACCCGTACCCTTCATCGGACTGTAATGCCAAGACCCGCCTGCTATCTCGCAGACGGGTCTTTTGCTACTCTGACGGCATGTCCAAAAAACGCTTATTTATTCTAGATGCCAATGCCTTACTGCATCGTGCATGGCATGCCATACGCCCTCTCACCAATCCAAAAGGACAGGTGGTGAATTGTGTATACGGAATGCTCATGTCAGCCATGAAGCTGATCGAAGACGAGAAGCCGGATGCATTTGTTGCATGCTGGGATACGGATGCACCGACTTTTCGACATGAGGCATATAAAGCATATAAAGCGAATCGTGTTGAAAAAGAAGACGAGCTATACGAACAGATCCCTTGGATCAAGGAGGGTTTTGAAAAGCTAGGCATCCCCTCTTATGAATTGGATGGTTTTGAAGCGGACGACCTGCTTGGCACGATTGCCTCACAAGCCGTGAAAGCCGGTTGGCATGTAACGATCGTGACCGGCGACCGGGATGCGCTTCAGCTCGTACGTCCTGGTGTCGAGGTATTAGCTTTTGTGAAAGGCGTCAGCGAGACAAAACGATATGACGAGAAACTCGTGAAAGAAGAGTACGGGCTCACTCCCGAACAGTTTTTGGAATACAAAGCAATGCGTGGGGACCCATCAGATAATATTCCGGGTATCAAAGGGATCGGAGAAAAAGGTGCAACCGATCTTCTCCAAAAATACGGTACTCTCAAAGAGATTATTAAGGCTGCGAAAAAAAATGATGCAGGGATGAGCGAATCAACGCGTGCAAAGCTTTTAGCCGCCGAAAAAGAATTGCCCGAGCTGCTTACCTTGGTGACTATAATCCATAATGCTCCGGTCAAATGGAAACAGGAAGTCACAGATTTTCCTAAAGACCGCGACGGATATCTCGCTTTTCTCCATGAGAATGGATTCAAAAGCTTGATTGCACGCTTGGATGGAACAAAAAAAGAAAAAAATAAATTCGTACCCGCGGAACTGCCATCGCGCGAGATTACCAAAGGAGAGGATGTCGTATTGGAGCGGACTGTAATTACAAGCAATACGGAGGCAAAAAACGCGTTGAGTGTATTGAAAGAATCGGATGAACTCATCGTGCGCATGGTCAGGCAAGCCCAAGCGGCCTTGTTCGAGAACGAAGCCGGAGGAATCATTCTGGCTAACAAGAAGAAATCTTTTCTTTTTGATGGACGGTTTGTTGCGACGTTCAAACATGAAATACAGGCGCTGCTCGATGGATCGATTCCACTCGTCGCTCATGATGCAAAAGATGAGATGAAACGCATGGAGTCGATCGGATTAATTGCCGAACGTTGGACTTTTGATTTGATGCTTGGCGCGTATATGCTCGGAGCCGGAGAACGCAACCATGATTTGAGTGCAATTGCCGCTTCATACTCCGGCATCCAATTTGGAAACGAGGTTTCGACGTTTTTAGAAGTTGATGCGATCGCATCAAGCGTCGGACCGCTCCGCGCGCGTCTGAAAGAAGAAAAACTTGAACGCGTGCTTGGGCGTTTTGAGATACCGCTTATTCCGGTGTTACGCAAGATGGAGCGGTATGGCATCAAAATCGAGAAACCGTATCTGGCAAAACTTTCCAAAGAATTGGCGAAAGAAAAAGCCGTAGTTGAAAAAAAGATGATTGATATCGCCGGAACCGTATTTAATCCAGGCTCGCCAACCCAATTAGCAGAAATACTTTTCGTAAAGCTCGGATTGCCAACCAAGGGTGTAAAACGAGGGAAAACCGGCTTTTCTACAGCCGCTCCCGAACTTGAAAAGCTTAGAGGTTCGCATCCGATCATCGAAATGATCGAGCACTATCGCGAGGTTTCCAAGCTGTTATCGACATATGTCGATGTTTTGCCTCAGCTCGCCGACACGCATGACAGGATCCATACGACATTTGATCAAGCTGTTGCGGCGACAGGACGCTTATCATCGTCTGATCCCAATATCCAAAATATCCCGATCCGGAGCGAACTCGGAAGAAGAATTCGCCGTTCGTTTATCGCAGACGAAGGTTTTGTTTTATTGTCATGTGACTATTCCCAAATCGAACTTCGTCTGGTCGCAGCTCTCGCCAAGGACAAGGCTATGCTGGCAGCTTTTGACCAAGGTGAAGATATCCATACGGCCACAGCTTCATCCATCTGGAATATTCCTCTTAAAGATGTAACAAAAGATCAAAGACGAATTGCAAAAGCGATTAATTTCGGTTTGATCTTTGGACAAGGTTCCATGGGGCTTTCACAGTCCGCCGGTATTTCTTTTAAA
Organism: Candidatus Uhrbacteria bacterium; assembly: GCA_020854265.1. Classification (GTDB taxonomy): domain Bacteria; phylum Patescibacteriota; class Patescibacteriia; order 2-12-FULL-60-25; family 2-12-FULL-60-25; genus CAIXDN01. Next base: position 10,170 of record JADZFU010000003.1, on the reverse strand, counting down.
GAAGCAAAAGCATTTATAGAGAGATACTTTGAAGTGTATAAAGGCATCAAACGATACATGGTAGAAACCAAGGCTTTAGCGCAAAAGCTGGGTTATGTAGAGACGATGTTCGGAAGAAAGCGCTATCTCCCAGAAATCCAATCAGCACTTCCGCAAGTACGGGCTCAGGCCGAGCGCATGGCTATCAATATGCCGGTTCAAGGAACCGAAGCAGATTTAATCAAGCTCGCCATGATTGAAATCGATAAACAGTTACCCAAGGTGTCCCCTGCTTCGCGTATGCTACTCCAAGTGCATGACGAACTTTTGTTCGAGGTGCCTCCAAAGGACGCCAAAAAGGTCGCTGACATGGCCAAGGACATCATGGAGAATATAGAAAAAGTCGGTGTAAAAATTGTTGTTGATGCAAAAGCAGGAAAAAATTGGGAAGAAATGAAAGAGCTTTAGTTTTTTTGACGATTCACAAACGGCCATACAATATGGTCGCATGCTGATCGTCGTGACTGGGCCAGATACGTATCGAGCAATATCCAGAGCAAAAGACTTGGAAAATGCTTTTCGTCAAAAACATGATCCTTCAGGCTTAAATATCGAGCGGCTCCCTGACGGAGCCGAGGGTGTTGAAGCGCTTTTGTCAGGCGCTGGGACAGCAAGTCTTTTTTCTCCAAAACGTTTTTTACGCGTTACCGGACTGCTATCAAGTTGTCCGAAATCAAAAGAAAAAGCGCTTCTCAAGTTATTAAGTACAGCTACGGATGATTTGATCGTCGTCGACTACGAGGAAGATGCGGTACCCGATAAGCTGCTTAAGTCATACAAGGAAACGCCCAAGTTTACCTATAATCCGTATCCCCTTTTATCGGGTTTGGAATACCGAACGCATTTAACAAAGATTGCACATGGTTTCGGATTAACAGACGAAGCCATGATAAAAAAACTGGCAGACATGACCGAGGGTGATTTCTGGCTGGCTCGATCTGAGCTGACAAAGCTCGCAGCCGGCGGGACGTCACAGGATTGGGTCATTGATACCGAAATATCGATATATGATCGAGCCGACGCGTTTTTACGACAGGATGTCTCAAGATATCGCGAGCTGCTCGACTTGGAGACGAGCCTGCCAATGATGACAATGCAGCAGGCTTTGTCATTTTTACGAGTCAGGGACCAAGACTTGTCAGGCATTCCCCCCTTTGTCGCTTCTAAAATGAAACGAATCAAAAGTCAGGCGGTCGAGCTCGTATGGGAAAGCGCTTTTTCAAGCGTGGTCATGCAAAGATCAGGCTTCGCAGATCCGGATGAAGCTCTTGCATTGTTGATATAGTTCTCAACCATATAAAAAATCCCGCAACTAAGCGGGATTTTTGTTACTTGACGCTCGCGATGAGTTTTGCAGAGGTCGAGATTATTCGACGTGACTTGTTGAAGTGTAGAACGTGATTTTTAGCAGCTTTGGCCGCAGCTTGCTGAAGTTTTTGCGAAGCTTCTAATGCTTCTTTCTTCTTTCCGTCTTTTACAAGATCCTTAACCTGTTTGGCCAAGGCTTTTACATGGATTTTCATGCGCAAATTGCGTGCGCCGCGGCGCTCGTTTTTGCGAAGATCCTTTATTGCTGCATGCTTGTTCGGCATAGATTCGGCGTGGACAGTACGCGATGAATAAGAATACGTCAAGATTCAAAGAATGCGGCCAACTTTGTATATTATAATATTATTGAAGATTGACCAAGTGTTTTCTTCAATTTATACTCCTTTCGCGTTGCTTTACATTAGCGAAAATACTCCTTTGATTGGTTTATTTCGTATAAAATAAATGTAACTATATATTTTACGACGCATTAGGCTTCCATAGTTCAACGGATAGAACGAGGGACTCCTAAGCCCTAAATCAAGGTTCAATTCCTTGTGGAGGCACCAGGTGAAACAAGTGCCTTTTCACATTTGTTTCACGTGAAACATTCTGGAATTTTACTTAAATGATTTTCGATAATGTTTCACGTGATCAGTTTCCTCCTCTTGGGCTGTTAGCTCAGTTGGTAGAGCGCTGCATTCGCATTGCAGAGGTCAGCGGTTCGAATCCGCTACAGTCCACCAATAAAACACCGACGTAAGTCGGTGTTTTATTGTGTTTTATGTTTCACGTGAAACATTAGTGGTTTTAACTTAGATATATGATCATTTTTTATACAATAGATATTCATTAATGCTTATGCATCTGTCACAAGATAAATTCAGCTCATGATTCACGTGAAACATATAATTGATTTTATAAAAATTAAAAAAATTGAATCAACATGAGTTTAATTTTAATATTTTCAATATTTTGTACATTGTTTCACGTGAAACATATTAATTATATATATATATGTTTCTCATCATTCACCAACTCATTTTGAATCTATCCATTTTTTTTGATTCAAAGTCATTGTTTGTTTCACATGAAACAACTCTCAATATGAAAATATAGATCTATAATATTTGCTGTTTATATCTATAAAAAATTTTCATTGCACTTTTGAATGTTTCATGTGAAACAAGATATATCTGGTTCAATATTGAGTATTGATTTTTACTCTCAAAAAGTCATCATAAATGATTGCTCATTGTGTTTCATGTGAAACATCATGAATTAAGTGATGCAATCAATGAACTCAATTCTTTATTTCTGCTTGTTTCAAAATCCATATTTGCTAATGCATAGTAATAGCAAATTTTTAGTTTATATTAGCCAATAATAATTAAATATAGTATTTTGCGACACATTTTTCATCATCATTAAAATTTGCTATAATGCTATACATGACGCGACTGAAAACGCTTCTGCTCCTTTTAGTAATTGGCCTTGCATTTAATGGTCCAGTTGTTTTGGCAATGTCCAGCACAAATTTTTTAATACCTTGGGATAATGTAAACGAAGGCGGACTGGATACAGGCACAAGTACCAATTTCTCGATGCGTGACACACTTGGTGATAATGCGTCTGGTACTAGTACAAGTGCAAACTTTTCACTTTCGGCAGGTTATCGTGCTCCGGAAGGTGCAAATGTTCTTGCATATCGCATAAAAAGCTCTGCTTCTACACCGACGCCGAGCTATTCTTCGTTTAGCAACGGTTTAGGCACGGTAGTGGTATCTTCTGCCGCAGGTTTTGCTGTAGGCGATTTAATCGCGGTGGTTGAAGATATAGGTTTTAGTGAGTTTGCTGCCATTGGTCAGATTACGGATATTTCAGGAACAACAATCACGGTAGATGGTTTTGATGGCGATGGGGGATCCATGAGCGCAGTACCGGCCGGTGGAAATGATTTTGTTTACCGATTAACTTCAAATTCAATTGCATTTGGCGCTCTCACACCAGGATCAGAACATGTTTCTATTGTAGGTACATCGGTTCTGACAAGTATTGCAACCGGATATAGTCTCTATGTACATGCAAATCAGGTATTGCAGAACGGGTCTGCACAAACGATCGCAACGGTTATCGACGGTACGGTAAGCAGCGGGAGCGAGGAGTATGGCGCCGAGGTTACAGGTTCGACCGCATTTAGCCCTGGTACGGATATCGGTGTAACAACAACGCAACGAATTATCCAAACAAGCGGAGTATCAAGCGGGTCAGTTTCAGATAAAGTTGGAATGATTTTCAAGCTTTCAATCACTGGATCAACAAATCAGGGATCCTATTCACAAACGGCTTACTACACGCTTACGGCAAACTATTGATATGAAACGATTCGGATTATTCCTCCTCATCCTTGTTTGCTTCGGAGTTGTGCAGCCAGCCAATGCTTTTGAGATCCAGCCGGCTATCATTGATGTTGAAACCGATCCAGGCGCAAGATCACAAATCAATATCAAGCTAAGAAACGACGAGGCCGAACCAGTGACTTATTATGTAACGGTGGAAAAATTTATACCGTACGGAGACCATGGCCAACAGTTTTTTCTCGGTATAAATGATACGGACGGGCTCCCAGAATGGACGTATGTAGATGCTCCTAGCGTAACCTTACGTCCAAACGAGTCAATCAATTTCCCCGTCTCTTTACGGATTCCCGCAGGCGCTGCAGCTGGCTTGCATACAGCGGCTGTTTTCTTTTCACCTGCACCGAATGGTGCAGATGGCAGCGGCGTAAGCTCGGCTCCAAGAATAGGGGCGCTGTTATTTGTCACGGTGAAGGGCTCAATTACAAAAAAAGTTTCCCTCCAATCATTCCAAGTGAATAAAGATGTATTCGAATTGCTCCCGGCTGATTTTTCTATTCGTTTGCGCAATGAAGGGAATGGAGTATCGGTCCCAGAGGGAGAGATTCGAATCAAAAATGCATTTGGCTCTAACGTGGCTACGCTTGCGATTAATCCCGAAGCGAAACGGATATTGCCTGATTCAATCCGTGCATTGTCTGTTGCTTGGGACGAGCATCCGTTTGCATTCGGTCCGTACACGGCAACGCTCGTTTTGGAGCAAACGGATGTCGCTGAAACAAGTGTACGTTTTTATGTCTGGCCTTGGCGCACCATGTTATGGATTGCGGGAGGTTTAATTGCCTTGATCATCGGCTACTTTGTACTGAAGAGGATAATTATCAGGCGCGCGACCGCATAGGCCTTGGCCATCGGTCCTGTTCTTCCAAGATTGGAGAGACGGGACCGGCTGCAAAGGAAATATCACTCCTATGATTTACCGCTTTTGGCGGCGTTCTTTGTTGGCGGTCATGACCGCCGTATTTGCGTTTTCGCCAATTCTTCCGGCATCGGCAGCGGTCCTTACCGGACGACGCGATATCATGTCGCGCCAGCAACCAGGCCAGGCATCAAACCACGAAATTCGTTTTATTACACCAACGGGCGTTGATTCGCCGACGGATACCATCACCCTTTCATTTGCATCTTCTTTTAATCTTTCTAGTATCGGTTTTGGAGATATTGATTTGTTCCATGGGGCAATTACAGGTTTTGAAACCACCGAGAGTATCGCAGCGGTTGCAGCAGCAGGCGTGTGGGGCGCTTCAATCAGCGGAGACGTAATCACTCTCACGGCTCCGACCGATGCGGTCCTAGGTGAAATTGCCGCTTCCGACATTGTTTTCATCAGGATTGGAACAAATGCCGTAGGCGGTTCAAATCAAATTATCAATCCGATCGGCGGAGGCGGCGGAACGCAAATGCTCTCGATTGGTGGAACGTTTGGAGATGTCGGGGGATTAGATATTCCTTTTCCAACATACCCAGGCGATGATTTTATAAATATCAGTGCATCATTTTCGACCAGTGCAGCGCCTGGTGGCGGAGGCGGTAGTCCAGGCGATATCACGCCGCCAACCATATTCAATATTCAGGTGTTGAATATCACGACATCGACCGCGCTCGTAACATGGCAAACAAACGAACCAGCGACTACGGCTATTGAATGGGGTCCTGACGTTTCATATTCACTCGGTGATTTTTCAAATTTGGGACTTGTTGTAAACCATTCGGTCCAGTTGACCGGTCTGCCCAATGCAACGGTTATCCATTTTCGTTTACAAGCTGCGGATGCGGTAAACAATACAACACAGACTGGCGATCAAACCTTCACAACTTTGGCTCCGGGGGTCCCGCTCGTTATTTCAAATGTTCAAGTAACAAATATCACCGATACGAGTGCGCTAGTAACTTGGGATACAAATCTTCCAGCATCAAGTTTGGTTGAGTATGGGACTACGGTCGCTTATGGAGGAGCTGCTACAAATGGCGGGCTTGTACTTAGTCATAGTGTAATCCTGACAAGTTTAGCTCCGGGAACGCTTTATCATTTTCGGGTTGCTTCAGCCGAGTTTGGCGGACCGACCGTATACTCACCTGATGGAGTATTTACAACAAATCCTGACCTAACACCTCCAACTAATCCGTTCAACTTTTTTGCTACTCCGGGAAACTCACTCAATAATCTGACATGGGTCAATCCTCCGGAGCCTGATTTTTCCTTTGTTCGAATCCGAGCTCGTACCGATGGTTTTCCTTTAAATCCGTCTGATGGAAGGCTTGTGTATGAAGGTTTCGGAGAGGCCTTTGTCGATACCGGCTTGGTAAACGGTGTCACATATTTTTACGCGAATTTTGCATTCGATTCATCGGGAAATAATTCAAGCGGTGCATATGCACAGGCGACGCCATTTAGCATTCCGCTTCCTCCAACTACAACACCGCCTATCCCGCCTCCAATTGTTCCGCCGGTTGTTCCTCCCGTAACGCCGCCAAGCGGCGGCGGTCCTACAACGACGCCTCCGGTTGTTCCTCCCGTAACGCCGCCAAGCGGCGGCGGTCCTACAACGACGCCTCCGGTTGTTCCGCCGGTTACTCCGCCTACACGACCAGGCATATCTCTTAATCCGATTTACTACGCAGGAGCCGGATCAATTGAGCTAGCACCGGATGCGAGAGGGACGGTTTCCTCGGCCCCTGGGTTACCTGTGCTTGTTCGTGTCCCAACGACCGGACTTACGGAAACGCCTGTTGCCGGCACGATTCGAGTTGGTGGTAATACATATGCGCTCACTCCTATACCGGGCGGTACTGCATGGGGTGCAAGTTTTATTCCTTCAAATCGTGTTGAGACTGTACCGGCTGAAGTTACCTTTACCTTCCGTGACGGATCACAGGCTCGTGCATCGAATTCAATTGCTTTGTTATCCGGTGGCCGCGTATTAGAGCGTTCGGTGAATGGGTCATTGCAACCGATTCCGGATGCACGCGTACAAATTTATGAGCAAATAGGAGGTGCGTGGGTTTTATGGAATAGCGGTCGCTTTGGTCAATCAAATACCGTAATCACTGGAGAGGGCGGGGGATTCCGGTTTTTGGTGCCAAATGGCCAGTATCGCATCGTTGCGGAAAAAGAAGGCTACGTGACACAGGAGAAAATCATTCGGGTAACCCAAAATGTTGCAAGCACAGATATCATTTTGCCGATTGAGGTGCCATTACCGGTCATTGGACCAGTAGTTGAATTTCTTCAGTCAGAAACTGCACGCGAAACAGCAACAATTATTGCACCAGTCGTTGTTGCTATTGCACTAGCGAACCTTGCTCTCGGAGCTTCGCTTTTCAGTCTTTTGAATTACATCTGGTTCTTGTTAACACAGCCTGTACTTCTTTTAGGCAGAAAAAAGCGGGATAAGTGGGGGATCGTATACAATTCACTTACAAAACAGCCACTTGATTTGGCAGCTGTTCGTCTTGTGCATGCAGATACCAGATTGGTTGTTCAAACCAGAGTTACTGATGCAAAAGGACGATTTATTTTTCAAGTTAGACCCGGCACCTATCGTTTAGAAGCGGTGAAGCCCGGTTATGTTTTTCCATCGGTCTTTTTAAAAGATGTAAAAGAGGATGGTGACTATGTAGATGTTTATCATGGAGAAAATATCGTAGTGAAAGAGGTTTCGGAGATTGGAGTGAATATTCCTCTTGATCCAAATGTAAAAGAAGAAACGCCAAGATCGATCATTATCAAGCGCTGGTTACGCAAAATTCAGTATGCATTTAGCTTGGTGAGCGTATTTATCACCCTTGCTGCACTAATTATTGCTCCAAGTGTTCTGCTTGCGGTGTTATTTATTGTTCAAGTTCTGACATTTTTGCTTTTCTTGCGATTGGCAAGACCTAAAAAACCAAAGGGATGGGGTGTTGTATACGATTCTGCTAATCGATCTCCGATTGGTTCTACGGTTGTTCGTATTTTTGATAAGAAATTTAACAAGCTGCTTGAAACCCAGGTCACTTCATCTAAAGGAGAGTACGGGTTCTTTGCCGACAAGAATGTTTACTTCATCACGGCTGAAAAACCAGGCTTTGAGAAATATAAGTCTGAAGACTTTGATCTTACGCAGAAAAAAGATGCAATCATTGACGCTCATATTCCGCTAAAGAAAAAGTGAGTTCACAGCTTATCCACAGCTTAGTGTAATTTCGTATAAGAAAAATAATAATCAACCTAGCAAAATAATGGCTAGGTTGTTTGTTATCTATACTTTTAACAAGCGTCTAAATCTGTTTTACCCACAGGTTTCCACGCTTGGAAAATCGCTAACCATACAGGAGGGCTCCCGAGATTGATTGGGGAATTGATCTCAATGGGATTTGGTCTGTTCTTCTGCTGTTGGGCGATATTCCCTAGAGGTTTTTTTTGCGTGTGAACTCACGCCCAATCCTACGTACTTTTATCGTGTCTGTACTCGCATCCTCATGCGAGATATTTGCGTTCATTAAGCAAAAAACTGTGCGTGTTTTAGACCAGAAGCACGCATTGTTTGCTTTCCTAGCCTTGGCATTCTTGATCGCCCCATCAAGTGCAAGCGCTGCTATACCCCAACAAATCAACTACCAATCTCGTTTACGCGATGCATCGCTCAATCCGATTACTACCAGTACAACCATTCAGTTCACAATCTATAATTCGCTAACTGGAGGCACATTTAGCGATCCAGCGACTTCGGCTGGTCCGCTGCTTTGGAAGGAAGATCATAATGGCGGCGCTTGTGCCGAGGTCCAACCTGATGCTGACGGTTATTTTGCAGTTCAGTTGGGAGCGTGTACGCCATTTCCTTCATATATTGATTGGAACCAGCCTCTTTATTTGGGTGTGCGTGTTGAATCTGATGCGGAAGCTACACCGCGTGTCCTTTTAGCCGCTTTTCAATACGCCTTAAATTCTGATGCCGTAGATACTTTCTCGGCTTCTTCCACAGCGGTTGCCAATACTTTGCTCGCTTTAGATGCGAATCTTAACTTTAATATCCTGACCGGTGCATTTAGCGGTGCTGGAATGACGCTTTCGTCTTCAACGTTTTCAAATACGGTAGCGGGAAATCTCTCAGTTGCAGGAAATACATCATTTGGTGACTCTACATCGGATCTTATTACTGTTACGGCTCGTTTTAATTCCGATTTGATCCCAAGCATTGATCTCGCTTACTCACTCGGTACAAGTACAAACCGATGGGATGCATTTTTAGGGGATGTGACAGCGGTAAATTCAACAAGTTCTAATTTTTATGCGACGACTTTGGTTGCAGACAATGGCACAGTCACAAATCTTGGGGTTACAAATATCGTTTGGACGAATGCCACGGGAACAAACACCACATCAACTAACCTTTTTGCACAAAATGCGACCATACAGAACTTAAATTTGCTCGGTAACCTGAATATTACCGACATTATTTGGACGAATGCCACGGGAACAAACACCACATCAACAAATTTGTTCGCGCAATATCTCGCATTTGGTAATGCAAGCGGTTCAAATATCTCCTCAACGAATTTATATATCTCGGGTGTCGTTTCTACTTCAGAGCTCTATGTAAATGGTCGTCAGGTATGTTTGGAGGATGGTACGAATTGTCTTTCAAGCTCTGAAACCGATACTTTGCTTTCCGTTACAAATCGTGGCGCGGTTGCGACGGCTACCGTCAATCTTTTAGGAGGTTTCCTTGCTTCATCTTCGACTGTTACCTCAACTTTCACGGTGATGGGGTCCACAAACCTCCAGAGTGTCACGGCCACCAATGCGCTTTTCAACCAGGCTTCCTCGTCCTTCCTGTACGCGGACAGCGCAAACTTCGCGACGGCCACGGTCAATGGAACGGGTATCTGTCTCTCGAATGGAGTCGGGTGTGTCGTGACAGCAGAAGCGGATACCCTCGCTTCGGTCACGGGTCGCGGGGCAACCACCAGCGAGGCTTTGACCTTGTTTGGCGGACTTACGGCCTCTTCCCTCACGACCACAGGCACGGTGCTTCTCCTCGATGGCGCATCGGCCAATACCTTCACGGTGACGAGCACGCTCATCGTTTCAGGCACCGTCAATTCCAACCTCATCCCGACGACGGACCTCGCCTTCTCGCTCGGAAGTGACACCAACCGCTGGAATGCTTCCTTCGGATCGGTGACGAGCGTGTCGGTTACGACCACCAATTTGTTCGCAACATATGGCACCATCGTGAACCTGGGCGTCACCAACCTCAGCGCCACCTCGATTAGCGCCCTCACCATTGCCGCCACCACCGGCACCGTTACGAACCTCCTTTCTTCCTCGTCGACCAGTACGAACCTCACGACCAATTCCCTTACCACGGGATCGGCCACGGCCACGACGTTCGCTGCTACGACGGCCACGATTACGAACCTC
>JADZFU010000002.1 GCA_020854265.1 Candidatus Uhrbacteria bacterium | reverse complement strand
CGCAGTGGTCCAAGCGTTAATCGCACAACAAAAATCCCGCTACAAAGCGGGGTTTTTTGTTAAATAAGGATTGACAAAATAATAAAAAAATGGTATATGACATCCACCACCCAACATGGCAGGGAGGTACCCATGTCCGAATTCTGGTAGCTACGCCTAGCTCTCGCGCTCGGTCCTGGTTCCTGGTTCGTTGTTCCTGGTTCCTCACACCTTCACCCCTAGGCATTCAGTGAGCCATCGTCCTGAAGAAAGGGTTTGTCATGAGATCCGGATAGCGTAATTATTTCCGGTCGGGGTAACCCGGCCACGCTCTGACGGTCCCGCTGCGGGAACCCCGCCGTCTTCAGAGGAGCGTGGTCTAACCACGTTCCTTTGGAGGCAAGTATGCTGTGTTTGGAGTTCCGGCAGGAGCTCATTCAGATCGACAATTCGCTCGGCGTTCTCGGGGTGCAGCTACAGCTCGCGCTCTCGGCCTATGCCAAGCCTGAAGAGGAGCACGCGTGCTCGGTCCTTGGTGACCGAGTGCCTGGCTCCCTGATCTTCACAGGCGGCAAAGGCAAACGCCGGTACATGCAGTACGAACGCCTTCCGCCTTCGCCGTACATCAAGGCGATCGGGGTTGACGACAATACGCTGTTCATCGAATTGTCCCCACTCGATCTCGAGCGGCTCAAGAAGGCAGACATGCCGGAAGGTATCCGCTTCGAGCTCGATCGCCACCAGGTGTGGCATACCGGCAAGCGCCGGCGCAAAATCGCGTGGGTCAGCAACTTCAAGGACAATGAACGCTGGCTCTGGATGGTCGAGTGGTCTAGGTTGCCGCAAGACAACCTTGATGCCGCTATCGGGATGCTCGACCGCTTCCTTGAGGACGGACTCTTTCAGGGTAAGAAGCAGCCGCCTCGGTCGCCGCACTCGGCCGAGAAGCCGCTCGAAAAGCGGCTCGGAATGCAGCTCGAGCTCATCCAAGAGCAGGTACCGGAGCTGATGTTGAACGATAAGCTCACACAGAGTTCGGAACTGAACCAGGGCATGACGCAAGAGCTGCAGCTGCAGCAGCTCCAGCGCTTCGAGCGATGGCTAAGCCGTAACCCGGTAGAAGCCATTCAAGACGCGCTGGATAAGGATGACTCGCCCGAAGGTCAGGCAAGGCTCGTGAAGTTCATCGAGTTCAAAATGGCTCGCGATGTCCGTGAGGCGGCCAAGTCTAGCGGTCGAGAGATCGCATGGTCGGAGGCTCGCCAGATCGTCCGCAAGCTGATGCGTCGCTGATTGCCGCGACGCACCTCCGCCCGGTACCCTAAGGGGTATCGGGCGGTTTTCTTACACGTCAATTGGGATGGATTTTATCGGATTCTGAACGCATCGACATATCCAATTCCGCCTACTCCGTCAACCTTCTGTGTTTCTGCGTTATATCCCAGATTTCTTATTACAAAGTACATGGTGTCTGCACTGCGACCAGCTTTTAGCTTTTTTACATAATAACCTACAACCTTTTGGCCTGGTTCGAAATTTGAAATATCTCCGCCCAAATCCACGCCGATATTGCTACGCGGGTAGAGAAAATCTGTCGCAAAATTTGTATTTGCATTATTGTCATTCCGTTCGCTTAAAAACGCCTCCGCTACCGATGTTTGGAGCGTGAGAGGTGTCAGATTTTCTATTTCAAGTTTCACGAGAAAAATGTCGCCGTCCTGTCTGACATCAAGTAATTTATAACGAAACGCATCCGAGCGGATCTCCCGGCCTTTGTCGATTGGATTCAAAGAAGTACCGGGATTCTTGTCAGTCGCATCATAAGAGCGAGTAGGACGATCGGGAGTGTCTTTTAAAGCAGTCGTTGGGGCAGTCTCCGCTGTTTGAGTATTCGTAGCTGTCGGCGCACCGCAGCCAGCACCGAGGAGCGCAATGACCCCGATCATGGTAAAAAGTTTTTTCATACACAATGAATATAACAAATATAACAAAGAACAACACCCCATTTTTTGGTCCCTGCGTCCATAAAGAGGCTGCCTAAAGCATTTAGAGGTTTTTATTGGAATAATTTGGCTTTCTTGTCAAGAATTGTGTACTATTCCGCCATGTCCCACGTGAAGAAAATCGCCCAGAATGCGGCTTGGCTCTTGGCGGCAACCACGGCCCAAAAGGCGATCGCATTTATTGCCTTTACCGTTATCGCTCGGCTGGTCGGACCCAGTGTAACCGGGGAGTACCACTTCGCGATTTCGATCACATCAATCTTTGTTACATTGGCTGATCTCGGTCTCACCCCGGTTGTTATCCGAGAGACCGCCGCCGACGAAGGCAAAGGTCTTAAACTATTCGGCCGAGCTCTGCTCGTGAAGTCGGTTCTAGTTCCGTTAGCGGCCGTTCTTGCTATTGCCTACGCCTTCTTTACCGGTGTAAGCGGGGATACCTTTACCGCCGTCGTCATTGCAGCGTGTTTTGTGATGTCCGCCGACTCGGTCTCGCTCATCTGGTATGCGGTTATTCGCGGCCGCCGCGAACTTCGGTACGAGGCGTTGGGGATGTTTATCGGCCAAATCCTAACGGCAACCGTCGGGATCACCTCGGCCTATCTCGGATTTGGAGTTATCGGTTTGGTATGGGGTCTTGCCGCCGGCTCGCTCTGGAATGTCGGTTGGAGTATAGCCATGGCATATCGTCTAAAATTATGGCCATCAGACGGTTCTGCGATTTTACCGATGGTCTTGCTTAGACAGGCATTTCCATTTGCCTTGGCCGGAATTTTCGTCAAAGTGTATTCCTACGTCGATACCTTGATGCTCAAGGCCATGCATGGCTCGGTTGCAGTTGGGCAATACGCCGTCGCATACAAGCTTACCTACGCTTTGCAATTTTTACCGCTCGCATTTGTCGCCGCGCTCTATCCCGGACTCGCAAACGTGGCCGAGAAAGAACGCGAAGCGCTCAAACCTATCGTTAATGGATCGCTTCGCTTGATGATGATTGCTTCCGTGCCAATGGCTGCGCTCTTGTCGGCTTTGTCTCCGCGTCTCATTCCATTGCTCTATGGTCCGCAATTTTCCGGATCCATCCTCCCGCTCATGGTGCTTCCGTGGGTACTCATCCCAATTTTTCTCGATTTCCCCATCGGATCTTTGTTGAATGCAACCCATCGCGCAGGTCTCAAAACAACAGCCATGGGAATCACCATGCTGGTAAATTTTGCATTGAACCTCCTATTGATCCCGAGCATGGGTCCGGTGGGTGCAGCTTGGGCCGGGGTAGGGTCCTTCATCGTCCTATTTGGCGTAGGCTGGTATTTTGCGCGTAATGATATCGACGCCGGTTTCATGGTTCCTTTGTTATTGCGCGGTCTCGGTTGTGCTGCATTCACATGGATTGGAACGCATTTTATCATCCCTCCCATGACCGATATTTTCGCCTTCACATTTGGCATTTCTATCGCTACCGTAGGCCTGTTCGTTTTCGGATTACTCACGGTTTCCGACGTATTGAAAACCATGAAATGGCTGCATCGCCGTGCGACAGCTCCAGCAACCGAAGACGAAGCCCTACACGATAAATAAGCATGACCGACATTCTGCCCAAGGCCGCTTTGGTCACGATTGATTATCCGCCCGAACGGGGCGGTATTGCGCGTTATCTGGGCTCGCTTGTCCGTGAATTAGGAGAGGATATTGATGTCTTTGTTCCCAAAGGTCATGAAACCGAAGGTCCCGGATCGGTATACGCAGTACCGATGTTTGCGCGATTCGGTCCGTGGAAATGGCGCCGCATGGTCAAGCTCTTCCGTGATATTGCGCGCGATGGTTACTCGGTCTCGCTCATTAGCCATGTATTACCTGTTGGGACGGCAGCTTGGATCGCCAAAAAATTCGGCGGTCCTGCGTATGTTGTACTGCTTCATGGCTTGGATCTGCGCTTGGCAATATCTACCCCATTTCGCCGCTGGCTGACGCGCAAGGTGCTCAAATCTGCCAAACATGTCGTGGTAAATTCTAATATCGTCGCACTCGAGCTCATGGCATTTGATGCATCCATTATCCCAAAAATCGTGACGCCAGGCGTTGATTCCTTTGAAGTTGGCGACAAAGTCCAAGCGCGAAAAACGGCCATGGTAGGGGAAGGGGAATTCATCATTTTGGCTGTTACGCGACATGTGCCCCGCAAAGGTCTGGATCGTCTTATCGAAGCACTGGGGTTTATGCCATCTGAGGCCAAGCTGGTAATCATCGGGGACGGTAAAGACCGTCCGCGGCTTGAACGTATTGCTTCTCATTTTCCTGGCCGCGTTCGTTTTATTACCCAAGCATCCGATGCCGAGCGCGATCTTTGGTATGCAGCCGCCGACGTATTCGCCCTCCCGGTCCGCGATGATGGCAAGGATATCGAGGGATTCGGCATCGTCTACCTTGAAGCAGCTATGGCGGGTCTCCCGGTCTTGGCCGGAGATAGCGGCGGAGCAAAAGAAGCGATTGAAGACCAAACCACGGGCTACCTCATTAACCCGCATGATCCGCGCGAAATCGCTGATGCAGTCAAATGGCTTTTGAAAGATCCGGATTTACGTCAGCGCCTTGGTATGGCTGGCCGGGAGCGTGCATTACGCGATTTCCGATGGCACGAGCGCGGACTTCAATTCCGTGGCATGCTATTTGATGAGCAGGTATGAGCCCTAAGATTTCCGTTATTATCCCGGCCTTCAACCATGGGGATGAGTTGGAGAAGGGTTTAGCTTCCCTTAAAAAACAAACCTTTCAGGACTTCGAGATTATCATCGTGGATGACGGATCAGTCACACCGATCAAAAATGCGAATATCCGATTTGAACACAATTTGGGTGCACCAAAAGCGCGAAATGCCGGATTTGATCAGAGCAAAGGGGAGTATGTTATTTTTTTAGATGCAGATGCAGAGCTGGTTCCAAATGCGCTCGAGACCATGCTCGCTGAGCTCGAATCCCACCCGAAAGCGTCATTTGCATACCCGTCATTCTTTTGGGGATTGAAGCGATTCCCATCGCGGGAATTTGATGCGGAAGCTCTCAAGCAAGAAAATTATATCCATACAAGCGCATTGATTCGTCGAGAAGCATTTCCGCGTTTTGATGAATCTCTGAAAAAATTCCAAGACTGGGATTTATTCCTCACCATGTCAGAACAAGGAAAAACCGGACATTTCATCAATAAATCGCTCTATACAATTGCTCCGCGTAAATCGGGCATGAGTCAGTGGCTCCCGTCTTTTGTCTACGATCTGCCATGGAATCAAATTGGCTGGGCTCCAAAGTCAGTCAAAAAATTTCAGACCGCACGAGAAATTATCAGAAAAAAACACGGCCTTAGCATTCCCGCGAAAGCCGGGATCCAGACCTATCACTGGCTCGCGATTATTGCCACGGCTGAGCTCGCTTCATTTTTCGCCGTCCACGATCCGATCATGAGCAGTATCATTTGTGTGCTCATCGGGTTGTGTTTAGTCTGGCTGGGTTACCAAAAACCTGAGCTGGGTATCGCGACGATTTTTATCGAACATCTTATTGGTTCAAAAGGTCGGCTATTCGTTTTGGGGGCGGATGTGTCCATGGACGGGGGAGTGTCCGTCCGGATTCTGATGGTGGCAGGTTTCGTGCTTGGCTGGCTGGGAGGGATTTGGATCCGCAAAGAAAAACCGGACTGGAAGACTTGGCTCCAAACCCGCACGGCCTGGATATTTGTAGCGGTTATCCTTGCATACGGCCTATTCCGGGGGTTGATATTGAAACAGCCATTTATCGTTCCGGATGCCAATTCATGGGGGATTTTGATTTTGTGTGCTCCGGCATTACATCTTGCAAAACAAAAAGCGTTTTGGTCTGAGATCCAAACAGCCGCCACCGTCGGACTCATTTGGCTTTTTGTTCAAACTCTCGTTCTTTACGCGCTCTTCTCGCATGGCGTAGATAGTTTGTATTACTGGCTACGAAAATCCGGCATAGGTGAAATTACCGAACTAAAAGAGGGAGTAGGCGTATATCGCATTTTCATCCAATCACAGATCTACGCAGTCATGCTCGCCGTTGCCGCCGCATCAAAACGCATCACGTCAAATACGTTTATTTGGATAGCGATTGCGTTTGCCGTTATTCTCGTTTCTTTCTCCAGAAGTTTTTGGATTGGTACGGCACTCGGTATTTTTATTTCTCTTGTGATTGTTTTCCGACGCAAGATCGGAATACTCGGACAATCCGTAAAACTCTCAGGCGCGATTGCTGTCGGTATATTGATCGTGGTCATGCTTACGCCATGGGCAGGTTTACTCGATATTTTTAGTGCTCGTGCTACAGCCTCCGACCCCGCATCATCCAGCCGCTGGGAATTGCTCGAAGCGCTCAAGGGCAAAATTGGAGAACAGCCAATTTTGGGTCACGGATTTGGTGCAACGGTCACCTATCAAAGCAAGGACCCGCGCATCGTTCAGGCTACAGGCGGTACATACACCACCTATGCATTTGAGTGGGGCTGGCTCGACTTCTGGGTCAAATTCGGGATTCTCGGAATTCCGATCATGCTTTGGGTTATTTTTTCACTCGCATATCGGCTTCACAGATCTGGTCTGTATTCTTGGATTCCGGCTCTCGCTGCATTGGCGGCAATCCATATTTTTACACCATACCTAAACCATCCTTTGGGATTGGTCTTATTGATTTTGATGGAAGCCCAAATTGAAACCCCGCCTTTTGGAAAGGCGGGGTGAAGTCAGGTGGAGGCGTGCGTGTAGCTGCCGGCTGGCTTTGGAGTCTCGGCCTTGATGAGGAACGAGAAGCGCAGGCCATGCAGAGGCAGCATGAGGGCGAATTGATGGGGGAAATTGCGGCCTTGTAGGCCGATGGTGATCGGCGCATGAGTCCGGAACTCGTATGGCGCCAGCGGATTCACATCCGGCTGGCGAGAGGTTCGCAGGTACATGAGCTTCACATAGCCGATGGCCGCATCGAAAGGCGAGCGCTCGTCGGTTGAATCGCTGTCCTTGAGGAGACAGCCGATCATGGCATCGACCTCTTCGTAGTCGCGTGCGAGCTGTTCGAAGGCTCGGCGATAGGCGAGGGGGCGCTCCGGGAAGGTCCGGACCTTGGATTCGAGCATGATGGCTGCCAGGGCTTCTCTGGCCAATGTACGATCCTGATCCTTCACGCATTTCCTCCTGTGTAAAAAAAAGAACGGACCGGAATACTACCATGCTGGCAAAAGTATGCAAGGGTGCTAGGATAATCCCGTATGAAATTATCTTCACGTTTGCTTTCCGTGATAGCTATCGCTGCTTTGCTCGGTGCTGGCTGCGGTCCGACTGCTGCTCCAACGGCAGGGACAGGTTCGTCAGGCGGGTTATTTGGCGGGGGATCATCCGCCTCGGCCTGTAATAATCCTTATTATCCGTTTACGCCGAATACCTCGATCGTTTACGGCATGACCGGAGTCGATAGCGATTTCACCATGGCAACGCTTCCGCCAACGGCCGGCGGCGACCACAAGCTGGAATACACCTTTATTGTTCGCGGCACGACCAACAAGATTTCACAGGAATTTACCTGTCAGAACGGGTCGATCCGAGCCAAGGGGCACCTCGACTTTGCCTCGGCATTTGGCCAAGGCATCAGCTTTGAGACAATCTCCACAACGGGTGAGTTTCTCCCCGCCGATCTTTCAACCGGAAAGAAATGGACCAGCGAGTATAAGGTCAAAATCATGGTCTCGAACGAACAGCTAAAGGCTCTGCTCGATGGAAAAGAGCAAACAATGAAAATTACAAGCGAGGTTTTGGGCGAGGAGTCTGTGACCGTACCGGCAGGTACCTATACGGCCAAAAAGATCAAACAAGTGATCGAAACATCCAATCCGGCTCTGCCAACCACGATCAAAATCGAACAGACCATTTGGCTGGTCCGCGATATCGGTCTCGTAAAGAGCGAGGTGATCTCGCAAGGAGGCACTCCATCCAAGATGGAAGCCAAGGTTGTAAACCGTTAATTCCAGTCGCGGTTTCCACGCAGAAAGGCGGCCCAAGTTTGGGCCGTTTTTCCTTCTGGCTGAACCATGTCAAAAACAAGCTTACCGTCTTCAAGATGCGCATCCAAAATTTTCAGACGTTTTCCATTCTTTTCGATGTATGTCCCGGGCCATGGACGATTTGCGCGGATCAGCCGTTCAATTTGCTCGGGTGACATGCTGTCCAAATCAATTTTTCCGTCTTCGCGTTTCAGGAGTTTGACATAGGTCGCCTCGGATTCGTCTTGCGGTACAGGCTGGATGCTGCCGTCCAGTACGCCTGCCAAAACATCTCCGATCACGGCGGCGCCAAGAGCAGCCAAGCGCTCGGTCAAAGTCGGCGTATCATCGTCTTTGAGAATAGGCTCTTTGTGGATGGAGAGAATCGGGCCATGGTCCATGCCCGCATCCATTTCCATAATGGTTACGCCTGTTTCCGCATCGCCATTTTTAATAGCTTCGCGGATAGGCGAGGCTCCGCGGTATTTTGGGAGGAGGGAAGCGTGGATATTGAGAAAGCGGTGTGGAGCCAGATCCAGAATATGCTGTTTGATGATGACCCCGTAGCTCGCGACGACAGCCGCATCAAATGCCGCTTCGGACAATTCGGTAAAAACCGGCAATCCAAGCTCTTTGGCTGCTTGCTTGACCGGCGTTTCGGTCATCTCGGCATGGCGTCCGACAGGTCGGTCCGGCTGGGTAATAACTTCAACGATCGAAAAACGCGGATCGCTCGCAAGCGCTCGCAAGGCCGGAACCGCGAAACTCGAAGTCCCGAAAAAAACGATCTTTGTCATGTTAAATATGCTTCGCGTTTTTTACTTCGACTACCTTATCAGCCTTGTCGATGAACAGCACGCCATCCAAGTGATCCACCTCGTGTTGAAACACAATGGCAGGAAATTGTTTCGCTTCAAATTCGACGCGGCGGCCATGGCGGTTGATAGCACGTACGGTGACTTTTTTATGGCGTTTTACCAGTCCGAATTTTCCCGGGACGCTCAAACAGCCCTCCTCGCTGTCTTGCAGGGTTTCGCTTTTTTTGAGGATTTCCGGATTCATGTAGCACTCGGCGCCATTTCCGACATTCACGACAATGGCGCGGATATTATTTCCGACTTGCGGAGCGGCAATTCCGACGCCGTCTTCCACAAACATGGTTCGAATCAGTTTATCCAAAAATGCTTGAAACTCCGGCGTGGTGATCTCGGCAATATCAAGCTCGCGCGAGCGTTCACGCAAGCTCGCGGCAGGCAAGGTCACCAAGGGGAAAGTATCGGACATTTCGGGTGATATTAGCGGAAAAAGGCGATTGGGTCAAGGTCTATCAGGGCTTTTGTCGATAGCTTGGCCAAGGCATCCATAAGCTCGCCTGACATTTGGTCTTTTGGCGAGGCCAGCCATATAAATCTGTCCTTTCTTGATTTGGGACGATGCGGAACCTTAAAAGGACCTCGTAGCTCCGTAACCTTTTTCACTTCATCAAGTATGCGCTCATCATCATCTTCTAAAATGATTTTAATGAGGCGTTTGGATGGAGGATAGCCAAAGACCTTGCGTTCGGCGCGTTCCTTCTCACGCCAGGTATTAAATCCGATCGTCGTCAGCCATTCGCGCCAGAGGCCCTCGTGTTCCGGTTGGGTTTGGATGAGTAAAAATCCTTCTGCCTCCCGTACGCGGTTGGCGAGACGTCGGAAGGTCACCGCAAGTTTTTCTTGGCGTCGGACATCCTCGGAGGGTCCAAGCAGATTCGGATCTGTCACAACAACCAAAGTCTCGCGTAAAAACTCGCGTTCCAAATCCGCAACCGAAACACTCCGCCAGTCCGGGGGCGCTTCCTCCACCTTTTTGCTCCACACGTTTTTGAGGCGATCAATGCCTGGGAGGGACTTTCCAAGATCCGTCCCTCCGCAATCTGAGCACTGCAGCGGGAGTTCGGTCTTTGTACCGCAGCGGCGGCAAATGGCATATGACGATTCGCTCGAAAGTGTGAACTCGCAATTTTTGCAGACAGGCTGCCAGCCGCAATCGCGGCATGTAAGTTTGGCAATATCGCCTTTGACCGGATGGAATACGACGGTTGGCCGTTCATGTGCAATCAGTCGGTTGAGCGTCTCGGCTTGGATGCAGGGTACAGGCGAGTGGCCATTTGGATGGCGGATCAAGATTTCAAGTTCGCATGGAATTTCCGGAGCGGCATCATCCACATGCAAAGGCGGGGTAAGTCCAAATGCATGGACATCGACTCCGGCATGCTCCGCGCACCAAATGGCGATTTTACGCGCATCATAACGCGGAGCCATTTCATCCTGTTTATGGTCGTCATTCTCGGGTTCATCGATCAAAACCACGTCTGCAAAGGGCGCCATCCATGCGCCTACGCGGGTTGTAATCATGAGGGTTATTTCTCCCGATAAAAATCCCGTCCAAGCACGAAACGCATCGCCAGCATTCAAATCGCTGTGCAGCACGGCTCCGTTTCCAAGCCGTTCGCGTAATCTATCCGTCCGTGGTTTCCAAGGAGAAATGATCAGCACGCGTTTTCCATCCGCGAGAAGCTGGCTGGCAGTTTCGACCATTTTTGTTTGATGATCCAAATTCCACGTGGCGGACAGGATTCCTTTTTTACCGTCATTCCCGCGAAGGAGGGAATCTGGTCCAGAAAAAAACGGGCGCTTCGGCAAATCGCGCAGCCATGCTTTTAAAACGGCCGGTCTTGAGGTAAACGTCTGCCTTGCTATCCAATCAAGAAGCTCGATAGAAGCCCTCGGGAGCTTGATATCGGCATAAGTCGAAGCAACCAGCTTGGCACGCGAGGCAAAGGGAGATGTTTTCAAAATGGAAACCGCAAGTGCCACGATCTGCCCTTTGCGGAAGGGGACAAACAATAGGTCTCCCGGTTCAATCTTCATGCCCGCCGGAATCAGGTAATCAAAATACTCCACCCCAGGCGGAGTCCGGGTTACAGGAATGACGCGGACAAACACATTAGGCGAGATCAAATCTCGTTGTCATCAAGCCTACGCCAAAGGGAGCTTCGTATGCGAGTTCTTTGGCTTTGACATTCATACCATCCAAAACACCAAGCAGAATGGCAATCGGTTTATAGCCGCTCTGCTGGGCTTTTCCGACCATGTCCGGATCGGCGGCCAAGAACCCAGGCCCGTCCAAGGCCAAAACCTTTTCACGCACGAATTTATCAAAGGCTTCGCCTTCGGGCAGGGCTCCTTGGGGGGAGTTCGGATTCACGCGGTGGGACAAGTCAGCGGATGCGATAATCGCGATGCGGCTATTTTCTGCCTGCAAAATATTTTTCAATTTGGTGCCAAAATCAAAATGGGCGCGCGCATCCAAACCCGAAATGCCGATCGGAGCAAGCTTAGGCTTGGTGGCCGCCTCTCCCAAGAGCAGGAGAGGGACGGTAATTGCATAATCCAGCTCCTCGGCGCTGGTCATGGTAAACGGAGCATTCTCTTGGCGCATGCCTCGATGGATATGGTCGAGCAAAAGAAAATCGGCGCGGACGGGGATATTTGTTCCGTGATCGCCAAAATCTTTGAGGACGCCGGTAAATTTTTGCGCGACATTACCGCTAAATGCATCGGGATACAGCGGCGCATGCGGCGAGATGATGACGATAGAGTCCGGCTTGGCAAGGTAGAGCGATTCCGCCAATTCTTTGTAGGCACGCAAGGTCTCTACATGTTTTTCAGCATGCTCTTTGCCGATGCTCGGTGCGAGAAGCGGCGTATGCGGGGTAATGGCGGCGAATACGATCATAGGTTTGTGGCTACCGTTGTTTCGGCATCAATTAAGCGGGGAGCGTTTTGCATTTGGACTGGATTACCGATGGTGTAGTCGCGCAAAACGCGGTCAGGAACGGTCACGATATTGTGCCATTGCCAGCCAAGCTGTTCAAAAACCTCGCCGGACAAAATCGGACGCAAGACGCCATTCTCGACGACATACACATCGGGTTTGCTCGCCGCACGGACCAGTTCTCCGTTGCGGAATTGGTAGGCGGCGCCCTTTTCGTACGCCTCAAGTTCGGCATCGGCCATGGGCTTTGGTTTGCGTCCTTTAAAGTACAGTTTGAAAACCGTCGCGTCTGTAATTGGATGACGAATGCCGTCTTGGATAAACCAGACGCCGCCATTCGGACCTTGTCCGAGGAGTCCGGTCGGATACTGTTTTTCGCTTTCGATATCGCGGCCGCTTTCGTAGGATGCGAGGTCTGCAGAGGAGCCTTCGATGATATCGTCTTCGGTAAAGCCAAGTTTGCGGTATACGGTATTGCTTACGATCAAGCGTTTGCTCTGGCCATCAATCAAGTAGCGCTTGCCGTCTTCGGTTTCGACAATGGCATAATTCGGGAAAGAAATAGTCGGTCCGTCTGGATACGCGGATAACTGACTGTCTTCCACCATGACGACTTTAGACGGATCAATCATGCTCGATGCGACCATTTTGTTTTTAAACGGCCGTTTTACGCCAAAGCGCAGGAGATAAATTTGTCCCGACGTTTTGCCTTGGACAACCGTCCCATCCGGAAAGTTGAGCGAGAACCAGCGGCGCCAAATACGCCACAAATTTAAGTTGCCATGGATGTGCGGAGTATAGGTATACAGCATGGCGGTTGCATTATTTGCCGGTGTTACATCCATGCCGTTGATTTTGACGGTTTTATTGGCCGCATGTCCGGAGAGCGTCGTGCCTTTGGTGAGAAGCTGCATCAAATAGCGCTCGCGATGCTGTTTTGCGGCGTATTCAAGCTGATTGGCAAAGCCTTTAAAATCCTGGATGCGGGGATCGTCTTTGGAGCAGGAGTCGCACACGCCATAGCCGGTAGCCCAATCAAATTGTTTTTGCGAAGGATTAGGATCCTCTACCAAGCTCTGCTCTTTTTGCAGCAAGACCAGCAAGTACTGCGGGTTCATGCTGTATGAAGTGGCCACGCGCCAAATGATTTCGGCTGGCTCTTTGTCTTGGCCGTCTATGTCTTTGATTTTGATATGTCCCAACGTTCCGCGTGCGCGTAAAAAGGAGCGCAAGCTTTGGAGGTTCATGCGCTCAACCTCAAACATGTCGCGGTCATCGATAATGGAGTTTGGATCAAAACCAAGGGCCAGATCTGCTTGGGGGATGAGCTCATTTGCGCTCGACTGGGCAGATACCAAAATCGGGCTTAAAATCTGCGCCGCGACCAGAGTGGCGGCCAGCATGGAAGAAAACCGTTTCATAGGTTAAGGTTAGCATGATATGGAGCGCATGGGAAAACGTGAATGGCTCGGACTTGCCGCGCTTTTTTGTTTATTTGGCGGGCTCTTTTCCTATTTACCTATACGCGGCTCTGACCGCTATCTTTCACCGGATGAAACCGCGGTAGCTGTCTCGGCTTTGGAGTGGACAAAAAAGGGGAGTGTGTCTTTATCCGAGCCTTTGGCCTGGAAGTTTCCTGGTCTGCATCCGCGTAGCTGGATCACGCGATTCGATGCCATAGTTCCGGTCGGATTTATGGGCTGGCCTTGGATCAATTCATTACTCATAAGAATAACCGGACCAAGCTGGATTTCATTCGCGGCCATGTTGGTTATCTTGTCCGCGATTTATCCGTTCTACCGCATTCTTCGTCCGCTTGGGACCAATGCCGCCGAGCTCGGTACTCTCATCGCATTCTCCACGCCTGCCTTGATTTTATACGCAAATCGTTCGCTCTTTCCGAATGCCGGCCTGATCGCGCTTGTGATCTGGTCTTGTTGGATTTTGTCCGTGATGAAAAAACCGTGGCATGTATTCATTGCCGGTCTTCTCGTATCAACAACGCTCGCGATTCGTCCGGTAGAGATTATTTGGATACTTCCTTGGTTCATTTATTTTGGAAGAGAGTGGCGTCCTACGCGCAAGCAACTTCTTCTCTTCTGTCTTGGCATACTGATCGCCTGGCTGCCTTTGGCATGGCAGGCCCAAGTTACCTACGGGAGCGTATTTGGCATTGGATACTTCATACGAGGAAATCCCGATCCATATGCCGTAGCGGTTGTCTCGAGCGCGCCTCAAAACCCTGCCTTTCTGCCTTTCGGCCTCAGCCTCCGAAATATTATCTGGAATAGCTACCATTTTTTGCTCGGCCCGCTTTTCCCATGGATGGTGCCGCTTTTGGTCGCATTTGTAGTTACCTATGTCATTCCCGCGAAGGCGGGAATCCAGTCTAAAAAACATGTACCGCTTTTGGTTATCTGGTCTTGTCTCTTCTTAATTCTCTATTACGGCAATGGCCGGTACGCCGATAATATCCAAGGGATACCGACGGTCGGCAATTCCTTCATCCGTTATCTGCTGCCGCTCGGTGTTTTGTCCGGCGGAGTATTTGCTTGGCTCTATACAATCATTCAATCGCGCCGCAATGGCCGCATCATCATAGGTCTCATGGCGCTCATTCTCGTCTTTGCCGGAGTCTTTCAAGCGTATGCGGCCGATAGCGAGGGCTTGCTCAACGTTCAGCCGGAGATAGCGCGCTACGATCGTATCAATGAAAAGGCCAAAGAGTTTTTCAAGCCTGAAGACGTGATTATTTCTGACCGCTCGGATAAAATCTTCTTTCCGGATTTTCGCGCATGGTCGCCGTCGCCAGACATGGAGACAATCGCGCGTTTGGGCCGCGATTCATCCAAAATAGGCATCGGATTATTTACGCGCTCGCTGTCGCAAAGCCAGCGCGATGAATGGCGCAAAGCCGGATTAGAGCCTGTCGAGCTATATGCCGACAGCCGCGAGGTTTTGTACCGTCTCCAGCCGATCAAATGAAGCTCCCGTTATGGTCTAGATGGCTCGCCATCTTTATCGCCTGGTCCGTCGTCATCGGTCTGGGCGCATTGATCGTGTCCCAGCGATTTCCGCCAAATGGTATTGCGCAATTCTCCTTCGTCTTTGAGGGAAAGAGTCCCTGGTTCAATCCATTCGAGCCGGGAGAGCGTGTAACATCGCCCGGTCTCCAGCCCGAAGGCTGGACAGGGCAGCGTATTATCGCCGAACCGGTCTATGGTTCGGCGCGCCTCCCTGGTGCCTATGACCAACTGGATATCTCGTTTGAAACCCGCTCCATCCGACAGCCGCTTGCCGAATTGGGCTTGCTCCGCGACGAAGCGAATTTCAATTTCGAAATGCATCCGCTTTGGAGCGAGGCTTTATCTCGAGGCTGGCGCCCGGTCTCACTCGGATCAGCACGCGGTTTTGTCCGAGAGGGCTTTGCCGATAGCGAGCTTCTCTCCCAAGACTTTTCCAAGCTGATGGTTTGGTACGCCACGGCCACCGAGCCCGCTTTGTCCGACCGTCCGATAGCCGAAAAAACCTACGAAATCTCCTTGCGCGGATCTCACGACTTTCATGTTGTTCCGGTGGACAACTCCATCCGCTTCCGTTTTGTCGTCCAAGACGTAAACCGCAATAAAGAAGGAAAAAACACCGCCGCCTTCCGTCTCATGCATGGCGATGAATTAATTTGGACCGAAGCTGTGAATCTCAGCGGTATTGCAGATAACCGGCCAAGTGCGGACGTAGAAAAAACCATACGCATCGACAATCTTAAGCCCGGGATTTACCGCCTGTCTTTTATCGCGGACGATGACTTTTTCATCCGCGAAATTCGCACCGAGCATCCGCGCTGGGTCATCGGTCCGCGTATATTTTTTGGAGACAATGTCGGATGGAAGCCCGACATCATTCCGGCCATTGCTTGGACGAATTCCATCCATGCAGTTGCCGAGACATTCCACAAAGAGGGCGTTCAAGATGTAACGCTCGGCCAAACCACGGTGCGTGTCGGCAAAACGCATACTCCTTTTGTCCTCTCCCGACGCGGTACCGACCGGAGCGGATTTGCGAGGCTCGAGGCTCCGGCCGGCACCATCCGATTTATTGGCGATGGATATTTCTCTCTTGATCCTGATATCAACTTTCTCCCGTATCCGCGACGGCTCACTGCCGATGCGGACCCTGCCAATGAGGGGATTACGGCCGTTCTCACTCCGTATCAGCAGCCGACTGATTTGGGCGATGGCTGGTGGCGCGTGACCACGAGCTATTCGCTTTTTGATACTCGAGAATTAAAATTCGTCCTCGGGCTGCCCGGGATGATCTCCCGTGCCGGAGCCTTCGATATTCGCTACGCCTCGCTCGAGTATCGCCGCCCTCCTTTGTCATGGCCAGCCTTTTTTGAAACCATGAAGCGCGAAGCGCGTTCTGCAATCCAGCGTCTATGGCCATAAAATACTGGCTCGCATATCTCTATCAGCAGTGCGCTGCCGCGCTGGCCGCTCTATGTTTTGTCTTAGTCGCTTATGAAATCGCTTTACCCGGATCCATTTTGCCGTATTTCAATCTCCATATTTTGGTCATCACGACACTTATTGTCTGCCTCTTATCTCCCGCAATTCATAGCCGATCCCTTTGGACGCGGCTCGCACTCCTGATCCCGTCCGCACTTCTCCTTATCGGATACCTCTTCCTCGCCCTCTGGGAAGGCGGGATCGCCTCGCGTCTCATCTTCGCCGCCTTTGCCGGACTCATTGTTCTTGTTGTAATTGCCTTATGTCATTCCCGCGAAGGCGGGAATCCAGTCCAAAAACAGGATGGACCCTCTCTTAAAAGAGGAGACACAATCAAGGTGATAGAAGTTGAAGAAGAGGTTTCAATCTTCATGAATTAATATGCAAAACACTGAACTATTCAAAAAAATTATTGCCGGCGAAATCCCGTGTGAAAAAGTCTATGAAGACGACCACGTGTTTGCATTTCTCGACATCGCTCCCGTAAATCCCGGCCACACTCTCGTTGTCCCGAAAATCTGGTCCGAAGGCCTGCTTGATACCGATCCGCAAATTCTCGCGCATGTCATCCAAGGCGTGCAAAAAGTCGCCAAGGCCGTAAAAGAGGCAACCGGTGCAAGTGGCATCAATCTCCATCAGAACAATGGTGAGATCGCCGGACAAAAAGTTTTCCATCTCCATTTCCACGTCATTCCGCGCCACGAAAACGACGGATATGAATTGTGGCACGGAAAACCAGCAGAACCGTCTTCGTTAAAAGAGATGGGGGAGAGATTGCGTAAGGCTTTGGGATAGCCATCAACATATGAAGCGCCAAGATATTATTGCCTGTTTTTTCTCTATCGCTGTCTGCCTGATAGCGGCCGCCATTGGTTCGATATTCACAAGCGCTTCGCTCCCGATTTGGTATTCAAGTTTAACCAAGCCAGCACTTAACCCGCCCTCGTGGGTTTTTGGTCCGGTATGGACCGTGCTCTACATACTCATGGGAATTGCGGCATTCTTGATTTGGCAGAAGGGATGGAAGCGCAAAGACGTACAAGAAGCATTGTCCGTGTTTGGGCTTCAGCTCGGACTGAATATTTTGTGGTCGATGTTTTTCTTTGGACTACAAAATCCGGGCCTTGCTTTCCTCGATATTGTCCTGCTCTGGCTGTCCATTATTTGGACGATAGTTCTTTTTCAAAAACTTTCTCGTCCCGCGGCATACCTGCTGGCGCCATATCTTGCATGGGTAACATTTGCCTCGTATCTCAACCTCTCTATTTGGCTCCTGAATTAACGGTTATTCCATCGGCACCTCAACCAGCAGGACTTTTGAATCCGCTTTGAATTTCAAATCAATTTCTTTTTCTCCCCAAACACCAAGCGCATCGCGCTTCTTGAGTGTTTTTCCCTCGACCTCGATTTCACCCTCGATCACAAAAACATACACCCCGTTTCCACTATTGGTCATTCCATATTCGCTACTCGTACCCGCAGTAAAATCACCAAGAGAGAAAAACGCTTGTTGATGGATCATGAGTGATCCGTCGCGTCCATCCGGCGAAACCAAGAGCTGGAGCGTATTCTTTTCCGCATTCGGGAACTTCCGATCTTCATACCGCGGATCATGATCCAGCGCATCCGTCTCGACCCACAGCTGCAATAAAGACACAGGCTCGGTCTCGGATGCATTAAACTCCGAATGCACGATTCCCGTGCCCGCACTCATGACCTGCACAGCCCCCGGCCCGATGACGCCCATATTGCCTTTATTGTCTTCATGTTTGAGCGTGCCGGACAGGGGAATGGTCACAATCTCCATATCCCGATGCGGATGCAGATCAAAACCCTGCCCCGGCCCGATCGTGTCGTCATTCAATACCCTCAAAACCCCAAAACCCATTTTGTTTGGATCCCAGTAATTAGCAAAGCTAAAACTATGAGCGGTTTGCAGCCAGTCGTGGTTCCGGAAGCCTCGAGAGGAGGAGGGGTGAAAGAGGGAGGGCATGGGGATGAGGGTAGCTTGTAAAGTGTGGGCGGGGAAGTGATAATGGTCAGGATCTAAAGTATGGAAAAATCTATGACAAACAACATAAAAAAAGTTAAAGACGATCTTGTTGCGGAGATAGACAAGCGTATTGCTGACAAGATTATAGAAAAGACGAATGCCGACCTCTTGAAAAAACTCATCGAGCAAGCCGAAACCATCAACGAGGCCATAATGATTGCTGAACTCGGCACCACCTATAAACGCACCGGCTTTCATTTTGACAAACGACTGGAGAAAATGACCGACACGATTAAGTTTTTCAAGAAAAATGAGAAGTTGAGTTTTGTGCAAGACAAAAACGCGCTTACGCACAAGCTCATCATCGGCGACAACTATGACGCCCTGCACAACCTCCTCATTGAATACCGTGGCAAGATTGATGTGATCTATATTGATCCGCCTTACGGCAAAGATAGTATGGGCGAGTTTGCCGAGACGAATTATGAGAATGCGATCACGCGGGACAATCTGCTTTCAATGCTTTACCCGCGCCTTGTCCTCGCCCACCAGCTTTTGAGTGATAATGGTGTGATCTTTTGTAGTATTGACGATAAAAATCAGGCGTATGTGAAAGGATTGTTTGATGAGGTATTCGGTGAAAGCAAAGGAGAAACCTATATATGGTGCTTACAAGATAAAAGTGAAACTTCTTTTGTTAAAACCGCCTCTAAAACCGTTAGAAAAGAACACGAATACATACTGGCATATTTTATGGGTGAAAAATCTTTTGGAAAATATGCTTCTAAAAGAAACTTTGAAATAGAAAGCGATTTTTCAAATCCTGACAATGATCCTCGTGGGGGATGGTTTTCTGGAAACATGTCAAGAAATGGAATTAAATCAACAACAGGAAGTAAATATTATACAATAACAACCCCGACGGGAAAAACATACACAAGAAACTGGACTTTATCAAAAGAAGAGTATGAAGAAGCAATTAAAAACAATGATATATATTTTTCAAAAAACGGGGACGGAGTTCCGAGACTAAAAATATTCCCCAATTCAAATAATTGGCTGATTCAAAGCAGTCTTTTTACTGACGTTCATACTGCAATTACTGGAAGAAAGATGGTAGTTGACATACTTGGTGATGAAGTGTTTGATTTTCCTAAACCTGTCGATTTGATTTATAGACTGTTGGAATTATATCAAGATAACAATGCGGTTGTTTTAGACTTTTTCATGGGTTCTGGGACAACAGGACAAGCGGTATTGGAATTGAATCAAAACGATGAAGGCGCAAGAATTTTTATTGGCGTTCAATTAGATGAAAATTTAGATAATTCTCTTTTAGTCATTGCTGATAATAAAAAAGAAGAAAGCACAATAAAAAAACAAATAAATTTGTGTGACAAATTAAAACGGCCACACCTTTTAAGCGAAATAACTGTTGAAAGACTTCGCAGAATAATGCTTGGAAAAACTTTAAATGGTGATAAAGATTTTAAATGGATTGAAAACAATAAGACTCTCGGCGATAACCTTGATGTCTACGATATTGCCACGGTGGCGCCGTATTCTGATGAACCATTTAAGCAAATAGACGAAACATTATATGGCAAGGAAAAACTCGGAGTGAATGAAAAAATAAAATGGGTGTGTGAAAATTTTGAAAGCACCACCAAAACCCTTGAAGGCAAATAATTATGAAGCAAGAAGCTATAGACTTACAAAAAAACGCTGTCTCAGCTCTTGTTGAACTCACCTCTAAGCAAGAGGAGATTACTTTCAAGGCGCCTACCGGAAGTGGTAAAACCTATATGATGGCGGATATGATGAACCGCATTTTGTCTATGGACAAACATGTGGTTTTTCTCGTATCCACGCTTTCAAAAGGTGATTTAGCCATACAAAATTATGAGAAGTTTCAAGAATATTCTGCTAAGGGTAATTTTCCAGAATTAAAGCCGTACCTAATAAGTAGCCAGGTTGCAGGTGAAGAACGGTTGTTTGTGCCAACCGAATACAATGTGTATCTTTTGCCCCGAGATTTGTATAAAAAGCGCGGACGTCTCATGCAAGGGGCGATGGAAGGATTTTTGCATGATATGACAAGCGGGCAGATGCTGGGAGGAAAAGAGAGAAAAGTCTATTTGATCAAGGATGAATGCCATATTGCCACGAATAATCTAGACAACCTATCGCAAAAGTTTTTTACTAAAATATACAACTATTCTGCTACTCCAAAACTTTCGCGCGGACAACACCCTGATGTAGAGATTAAAAATGATGACGCAGTGAATGCGAAACTAATTAAAGATATTGAGTTAATTGATGATCAAAACATAAGTGTAGCGGACCCGATTGAAAAGTTTGCAGAAGTGAAAAAAGATTATCGCAACCTGCTGGGTGTAAACCCTTGCCTCATTATCCAGATTAGCAACAAAGACAAGGCGGACGAGGAGATTGCCGAGATAAAAAAAGAGCTGGCAAAAGCTAAACATGCAGACTTGAAGTGGATGCTGATTGTCAATGACGAGAAGCAGTGCGACACGAACGATACTTTTAAGGCAAAAAAGCTGCCTGTTAGCAAGTGGAAAGATTATGCTAAAGAAAACTCGAGCACAATTGATATTATCATTTTCAAAATGGTGATTACCGAAGGGTGGGATATTCCCCGTGCGTGTATGCTTTTCCAAATGCGGGACAGTAAGAGCAAACAGTTGGATGAACAAGTGATGGGTCGAGTAAGGCGCAACCCGCGACTACTTGATTTTGAAGAGTTGGGAGAAGAAGCACAAAAACTTGCTATGACCGCGTGGATATGGGGGATTGTTCCCGAAGATTTACGAAAGAGTTTTGGTGTGAAATTGTGGCAGGATAGTAAAATCATTACCGATGAGATCAGGATTAAAACAACACGACTAAAGCCTTTAACGAAAAAGACAAGTTTTAATCTGGCGACTTTCCTGAGAGAGCAAGCTGTGGTACCTGCTCCGAGTTCCATTTTTGCTTTGTGGCGAGATTTTGTAAAAGCCGAAAACAGCGTGCGAGAAATGGGCGAAAATTATGCGACAACTTACGCAAAATGGTGTGAGTTCGCGGAGAATATTGAGGCGGTGGCAAGTGAAAGCAGTCACTATGTGAATGATTATGAAGAAAGCATGGAAGTGGTAAGAGACGAAAACGGAAAAGAGGTAGAAGTATCTTTTGCCCCGACTTCACATTATACGGATAATGGTAATTATGTAGATATTGGCGACTGGGTATGGAAACGAAACGACGGAAAAGAGAAGTTTGCATTTGATAGCGAAGCGGAGCGTGCGTGGACAAGTATTTTAAAAGACCTTGTAAAAGATGATGTACCGGCTGGCGCTGCGCGAGTTGGTAAAAGAGTAACTGTTGGCAAGCAGAATCCAAAAGCCGGAGCTGTTGATCTGTTCGGTAAAAAAGAGCCAGAAATATTAGAAGCAAAACAAATATATTTGTGGGGTAAAAATTATGTTGCGAACTCGCCGATAAAGTTTGAGTATTATCTCGGTGCACTGCATTCCTCATATCCTGATTTTGTAATGAAAGACAGTTTTGATCGAATACATATTTTTGAAGTGAAAAGCGTTAATATATCATCTACTGTAGCTGGTGGTTTTGATAACAACATCTACAGAGCAAAATTAGAAGAATTAAAAAAAGCGTTTAAGCAAGCATCAAAAATAACCGGGCAGATATTCTACTTGCCAATCATGCGCGATGAAAGTTGGCGGATTTTTCAGTACGCCGGAGGGAGTGAAAAAACTCTGACTAAAGATGAGTTTGTGAATTTTTGCAAGAGAGCAAACTAAAAAATATAAAATAACTTTACATGGTCGCGTTTGGAAACTGAGAATCGGAGAAAGCATAAGACACCCTTGTTCTCCCCACCATTTTTGCTAAGGTCTCCCCATATGAAAACTCCCATTCTCGTTTCTGGCTTTGTTGTCGGTATTCTTGCCGTCATGATCTTGGTCATCGCCTGGCCTTTTGGCACCGTCGGCGCTGGTGAACGCGGTATTTTGCTCCGCTGGGGTGCTGTTACGGGCAAGGTCTTGAATGAAGGTCTTTACGTCCGCATTCCTGTCATGGACCGAGTAGAAATCATGGACGTCAAAATCCAAAAAGAAGAGGTGATTGCCACGGCTGCTTCCAAGGACCTCCAAACCGTCAACTCCAAGGTCGCCTTGAACTACCACATCGACCCGACTCGCGTTGCCAATATCTATCAGGAGATTGGTATTAATTATAATGTCCGCTTGATTGATCCGGCGCTTCAGGAATCTGTTAAGTCCACGACAGCCAAGTACACGGCCGAAGAATTGATCACAAAGCGCGAGGAAGTGCGCGATGCGATCAAGGCCCACCTTGTCGAAAAGCTCCAGCCGCGCGGTATTCTCATCGACGACTTCAATATCGTCGACTTCCAATTCTCCGCTGCTTTTGATCAAGCTATTGAGCTCAAGGTAACGGCCGAGCAGTCAGCGCTTGCCGCCAAAAACAAACTCGAACAGATCAAATTCGAAGCCGAACAGCAAATCGCCGAGGCACGCGGTAAAGCCGAGGCTTTGCGCATCGAAAGCGCCGCTCTCCAGTCGAGCCCGCAAATTCTTGAACTCCGCGCACTTGAAAAGTGGGATGGCAAGCTCCCGTCCGTGATGGGATCCGGCGCGACGCCGTTCATCAATGTAGGAAATTTGGTTCGATAAACTTCTTTTGCAGAGGGTGTTGCACGACACCCTCTGCACTCCTCGTGCCGCCCTCGTCTCGCTCCTCAAACGGCTTAGGCCTCGCCTGCAGCTGCTCGGCGAACTAGGCCCGCTCCTCAATAGTTTTTGTTGTGTCGCGGGCCGTCAGACACCGCCTCGCAGATTCGCTTTGGCTCGCCATGCCGTTTTCCGGTGCTCACACGGGCGGGTTTTAACGCGCACTACGAGAACCGGAGCATGGCCCATGAGCAAGGCCGTAGCTCGCGCGGGGGTGTTTGACGAGTACGAAACGAAAAGAAATCTATTGAGGACGAGGAGTTACCCGCGCGAGGCCACAGCGAATGGCCAGCCATGCGAGGATCGCAGTCTCGTGCGCAGCGGGAGAGTGCAGAGAGGGTGACGGCTCACCCTCTCTGCAATACTCGTGCAACACCCTCTGCAAATAAAGCTCTGGACTCCCGCCTGCGCGGGAGTGACAATGCATTTATATGAAACGCATACTCGCTACTTTGTCCGTGGTTGCTTTACTCGGTGCCGGTTGCTGGGATAAACCAGCTGCACCGCAAGTTCCCGAAACCGTGGCGTACGACAATATCAGCGACGCCATCAAAGACACATGGAAAATGACCTCCATGAAGCAGGGTTCGGCAGCAGCCAAAAACGTCAGCGAGTTTGACCTCACCATTACGTTTGACGGCACAAAAATGTCCGGCAAGGTCTGCAACAATATGAGCGGGGATTATACCGTTGACGAAAACGATGTCTTAAAAGCCCCGACCGTTATTTCCACCAAAATGTTTTGTGCCGGCGTCATGGGCGAGGCCGAGAGCGCGTTCACGGGTAGTCTCGCAAGCGGCTACAAGCTTTCACACGAAAACAACGTGCTAACCATGACCTCGGATGATGGCGTGGTTCTGGTATTCTCGCGCCAGTAATTATTCGAGTTCCAATCTCCAAATTCCTTTGAGGTTATTTTGTTCGGCGGCAATGACCAGACTTCCGTTGAGGTAGGCCACGTCTTCAATCCGGTCAAACGAGGCGAGGGGAGTCCAAATACGCCCGCTGCGGTCATCCAGCTCTATGGCATAGACGGTTTTTCCAATAGCCGCAAAAATCGTGGTTCCTTTTGGATGCCATACGGCTTGGATAAATTGCTCGCTTTGGCGTGAAATAAGGACCGGCTCTTTATCCAATTCCCAAACCCAAAGTTCATTTCCATTTAAAAAGATTGCCGTCGGGATATTGCTGTCTTGCAGCCAGCGAGGCTCATCGCCTGTGATGCGGCGGCTCTCATTGCCTGTGGCGCGGATACGTACGGCCAGCCACCGGTTTCCGTCTTTCAGTAATTGGTACGGCTGTGCTTTGCCGGCAAATTGCCAATCGCCATTTGGCAGGGAGTAGAGCTGGTGCAAAATGGAGCCGGAGCGTATCACGAGCGTATCCGTGCTTGTATTGTGCTGGAGGGTAAGTCCGTCCAAATGTCCGCGTTGGGCATCGGTCAGCACCTCGCTCTCTAAAGATCCTTGGCGCGATTCAAGGATGTAGCTCCGTGCTTTTCCGTGACCGATGAGGGTATTCCCATTCCAAAAATACACGCCGGCTGGCAAAACTTCGGCCGGAGTTCGGCGGTCCGAGTTTACGAGGACGCCTACATCATCCGTACTCCGTCCATTGATCAAAACCGATGTGCCGCTTTGGTTCCAGCGCAGGAGCATGCCTGTGGATGTGGGCAGGGTTTTGGGGAGAGGGAGGCTTCCGAGCAAGGACCCATTTGCCGATAAAAATTGGATGGTATGGTTTTGATAATCGTACGCGGCAGCCAAATCCCCGTCATTATTGGATGTAATACGCGTCGCCTCCGTGGTGCGGAGTAATGCGGGGTCCGTGTCTTTCCACAGCATGACTGTATTGGCAAAGGTAACTTGCTCGGGTTTTATCTCGAGCGTCTTTTCCCAAGGATGATAGCCGTCCAAGGTAAAGCGGATACGGTACGGACCCGGCGCCATGCTCTGCAAAGTCTCCGGCGTGCGCATGTTAGATACATTGCCCGTGAGCTCTATCAGGGCATTTCCGGGTTCGGTATCCAAAATGAGAGTACCGTTCCGTTCAATTGTGTTTTTATTTGGATTAAAACGGTAGCCCGAGGTGTAAAAAATCAACGTCGGAGCGGCTACGATAAATACAGCGATGAAAATCCAGGGGATTACGCGCCTGTGGAAAGGAGCACGGTAATGGGATCTTGGCATGTGTCTGCAGACAGGATACACTGGTTTTTGATTAGAAAAAAGCCAAGTTGGTGCTTTTTTCCTGAACGAAAATATGAAGATGAAAATCCAGGGCGGCAAGCATCTTGCCGGCCGCATCGACGTCTACGGTGCAAAAAACGCCATCGGCCCTTTGGTGGCCTCTTCGCTTTTGGTGGATGGCACGGTCCGCTTCAAAAATGTCCCCAAGCTCACGGATCTGCTCCAGCTTTTGGATATTATCCGCGACATGGGCGCCAAAATTGACTGGACCGGCGAGCATGAGCTCTCTATCAATACCAAGGATTTGGACCCGTCCAAGCTTGATAAAAAGAAAATGAAAAAGATGCGCTTCTCGATCCTGCTTTTGGGACCGATGCTCGCGCGTTTCAAAAAAATCGCCGTCAATGAGCCGGGAGGCTGTTCCATAGGCAATCGTCCGATAGATACGCATTTGTTTGCGCTCTCTTCGCTCGGTGCAAAAATTTCATCTCAGGACGATGAAACCATAGTCCTTCAATCGAAAGAGCTGGTCGGCAATTACATTATCCTTCCGGAGTTTAGCGTAACCGCTACCGAAAACCTCATCATGGCCGCGGTAACCGCCACTGGCCACACTTCCATCCGTTTATCTGCCGCCGAGCCGCATGTTCAGGACCTCTGCCGCTTCCTTGTAAAATGCGGAGCCAAAATCAAAGGCATTGGCACGCATGAGATCGAGATCGACGGCGTAAAAAAACTCAAGGCGCCCTCGCAGGCTTGGGCTGTTGTGCCTGACATGCTCGAGATCGGAACCTTTGCTGTCGCCGCCGCGCTCACCCGCGGCAAGATAGAAATCGCTCCGGTTGTGCCCGAACATCTCGATGCTATCCGTAATGCACTTACGCGCGTCGGCATCCGCCATGAAATCATAAAGAACACTCTGCATGTTCAGGGAGTAGGGAGGATGGACTCCTTCAAATTGCAGACCATGATCTACCCGGGTTTCCCAACCGACCTTCAAGCAATCTTTGGTTTGCTCGCCACCCAGTGTCATGGAACAACCCTTATCCACGATCCTATGTTCGAATCGCGCATGGGATATATCAACGAGCTCACAAAAATGGGCGCCAATGCCATTATTGCTGATCCGCATCGCGCTATTATTACCGGACCGACGCCGCTGCGCGGAACCGAGATTCGCTCGCTCGATTTGCGTGCCGGAGCCACCATGGTACTTGCCGGACTCGTCGCCCAGGGTGAAACCCTCATCCATGATGCCGAGATGGTTTTCCGTGGCTACGAGAATCTCGACCTTCGCTTGAAAGCGCTCGGTGCCGACATTGAAAGAATCCTCGAACCCTAAGCGTACTCAATTTGAGATATGAATCCTCTCTACCAAAACGCCCAAGCGCCCAAGAAGGAACAAAAAGCCGTCTTCGTCTTTTTGATTGTCGGCTTGGTTCTTGGCATCCTCTTTGGCCGCGCATGGACCAGAGTCGAGGCTTTTGGGGATAAATCGCAAACAGCATCCTCCGCTTCCACGACCGGCTTTGTCATCGGTATTGGTCAATCGCCTCCGGCGAACATCGCTTCGCAAGATGTCGAGTTCAAGCTCTTTTGGGATGCCTGGACCATCATCAAAGAAAAATATTACCAGCAGCCTATCGAGGACAAGTCATTGTTCTACGGCGCCATGAAAGGGCTTGCCGAGGCAACCGGCGATCCGTACACCAACTTCTTCGAGCCAAAAGGCGCCGAGGCATTCCAGCAGGCATTATCAGGCAAGTTCTCCGGCATAGGCGCCGAGATCGGCCTCAAAGAGGGCACCCTTACCATAGTCGCGCCTTTGCCTGATACGCCGGCCGAGCGCGCTGGTATCAAAGCCGGCGATTTGATTATCAAAATCGATGATGCCGACACGGCCGGTTATACCGTAGAAAAAGCCGTGAGCCTGATCCGCGGGGATAAAGGGACCAAGGTAAAGCTCACCATATTCCGTCCTGATACGGGAAAGGACCCATTCGATGTCGAGATCACGCGCGATGAAATCCAAATCAAGAGCGTACGGCTCAACTGGATCGAGGATAAAAATATCGCGCATATCGTTGTCACGAATTTCAACATGGATACCCGCGACAACTTTGACCGAGCCGTCGAAGAAGCAATCCGGAAAGACGCCAAAGGAGTCATTCTTGACCTGCGTAACAACCCCGGCGGTTTCCTAGATACGGCCGTTTATATGGCCGGAGAATGGGTAGGAGATGCGGTGGTAGTCAAAGAGCGGCGGCAAGGAAAAATCTTCGAACAGCTGCGCGGTACCGGAAAGAAACGGTTAGCTGGATTGCCAACCGTCGTACTCGTCAATGAAGGCTCGGCCAGCGCATCCGAAATCGTCTCCGGCGCCCTGCAGGATCTCAAACTCGCCACCGTGGTTGGCAAAACCACCTTCGGTAAAGGCTCGGTACAGGACTACATCAACTTGAAAGACGGCTCGGCAATCAAAATCACCATTGCCGAATGGCTCACGCCAAATGAACGCACCATTAATAAAACGGGCCTCGAGCCCGACGTAACCGTCGAACGAACCTCCGAAGACTATGAAGCCCAACGCGACCCCCAGCTCGACCGCGCCATCGGGATCCTCACCGGCGAGGCGCCCGCAGCAGATGCGGCACCAGCATCGCCGACCCAACCGTAACCAGCGCTTTCGGAGCGAGGTTTCGGCTGGCGGGATCATCTACCGCAAAAAGGGCGGTCATGTTGAGATTTTCTTCATCAAAGATCCATATAACCGCATGACCTTTCCCAAAGGTCATCAAGAGGCAGGGGAGACTCTGGTGCAAACGGCAGTCCGTGAAATCAAGGAGGAGACCGGACTTGAAGGTCTAAAATATATTGCTCCGATCGGCCGCACTCTTTTCCGATTCCGCCGCGAGGGCACAACCATCGAGAAAACCGTCCACTTCTTTCTATTCGAAGCGCCCTCGGAAGCCAAAGAGACGCTGACCGGAGAAGGCGCGATCTGGGAAGCGGCATGGGTCAAGGCACATAAAGCGTTTTCCACAAGCGGATATCGTAATTTGGACCGTCTTTTGTCCAAAGCATTGCGAATTATTTCCTATGAAGAGCGAAAAAACCGCCAAGGATTCCGTCCGCGTCCGCCCAATCCCTTCCCGCCCCGCCGGCCTCGTGTGGTATAATCCAAATCATGCGCTCTTGGATCATCTCGCTCACTCTTAGTGTCTCCGTCTTGGCGGGGTTTGCCGGTTTTGCGCACGCCGAAGAAATCACCATTCTTCAAATGAAGGACGGCCGTTATTACCATCCGGCCACCGGTAATATCGAGGCATCTCGCGAAGCCTTACTCGCCAAACTCGGCAAAACATCCGAGCAAGTCACCGATATCGGCCAAGCACCGACCATCCTTCAAATGAAGGACGGTCGTTTTTATCATCCTGGTTCCGGCACCATCGCTTCTACAAAAGAAGAAATCCTCCGCCAGCTCGGATTCACATCCGACGGAATGCCTGCACCGACCGTTTCGACATCCAACCTCCCGCGCGAGCTGCAAGCCGTCTATCGAGCACAAGAAGAGCTCCGTGCGCAGATCCGTGCCGAAGGCAAAGACGTCCGCTACAAAATGCAGCCCATCGGCCAAGACGCTCCGCGTAATGTCACCTTGGCAGTCTGGAACGAATCAACCGATGCCATCACCTATGTGCAGGCGGTAAAGCAAGGTTCCAAGCTCACGGTCCAAACGCCAGCGCCGGCCGGAATCTCCGTTCGTGTTTCCAACTGGATCAATTCCGACTATGCCATCAACGATCCAAAATACAGCGTGGTTGCCGTGCGCTATCCAATTTTCAATGAGATAAAACAGGGCACCAAGGTAGTGGAGTATGCTGTAGAAGAGGCGGTATATACGCCATACTCGTCCAAGCTCCATCGTCCGGTAGTTGTGAAAGAGGGGATGCGCTTGGTAGACGGCATGGTGGACAAAGCCTTTGACGAACTGCGCGCACGCGGCGCCAAATCCCGTGCAATCGACGGCAAGCTTGTTGCCGATGTTGTCCAGCCGGATCTCATCAAGGCAATTGCCGTCATCGAGCATATGGATGGCACATCGCTGCGCAATAATGCCGAGCGGGCTGTCGAGCGCGTCTACACCACGGTCGCGCTTAATCCGGGCCAGGCATACAACTACGCCAAATCATCCGCCGGAGCGCTCGGAATGTTCCAATTCATTCCGTCCACATACACCAGTCAGGCAAAAAACCGTCCCGAGCTTGGTCTGAAACCGGATTTCGAAGCCGGCATGAAGGACCATCATAATGCCACCAAAGCCTCGATCGGCTACATGGATACCATTCTCGCGTATTTGCCCGAAACCGTTCAGGCCAATCACAAAATCGACCAAAAAACCTACGAGTATTTGGCCGCTTCATACAATGGAGGCTATGGCCGAGTCCGGACCGCGATCCAAATCTGGGACGAGCAAATCAGCGGCGAGCTTAAACCGGCACAAATCCTGAAGCGTTCGCGCCTCCAGCCTGAAACCATCGACTACGTAAAAAAACTTCGCAATGCATTGCCGGCTATCCGCGCCATGCACGCCGGCTCGTCGAACTAGTGTAACGGGTGCGCATTTGATACGTTAGGATAATCACTATGCATAAAAAGATCCTTTCTGTTTTTGTCGCTCTCGCGATACTCGGTGCCGGCTGTCAGCCTGCCGCGCCATCCATAACCCAGCCATCCAAGCCCGAGCCTGTTCCCGCAAAACAAGGCTTTGGAAAGATCCCGAACGTCTTGAATTACGGCGCGCTCGGCTCAGCCGAAGCAATCTCCGCCCGTCCTATGGGGGCGCCTATCGCCGCAGTCAGTCCGCTTAGCTCGGTGCAGGTTCAAGCACCGACAACCGCACCGGCAAAGGAGCCAGCTGCTAATTTTGATGTAGCCGTTACAAATGTGGGAGGCGGCACAGCCGGTTCTTCCGGAGTTGCCCGCATCATGCCGTATCCAGAGCCGAACCAAGCAAAAGTGGTTTATAACGTGACTGCCTCGCTTCCGACATGGGGATCCGAAAGCGATGTGTACCGCGTACGCTTGCCGAGCATTGATGTCTCGAGCGCGCGCAGTATTATCTCCGTCGCTGGCGTACCGTCGCAAATCTCGAATGGTATTTCAGCTGTCCAATACGCAAATGTTTCATGGAAGGACAATGAAGGGTTTGTCTGGAATACCGATATCCCGAGCCGTAACTTGAACTGGTGGAAAGAAATCGACTGGTCCAAAGAACAGCCGCGCGAACGCCGCGAGGTCCGCCTCGATAAAGAGCGCGTGCTCGCAGCTGCCGACGCCTTTTTGCGCAGCCATGGTCTCGGTTCTTTTGCCGGACAGGGGATAATCCAAGAGTATCCGGAGATCATGCCGCTCCTGCGCGGCGAATCCATGCCGTGCATTATGGCCGAACCTGCAGCAGCTGAAGATGCCAAAATGATGATTTACCCGTCGCCGTGCGGAGGATATCCAATGCAGGTGAGCGTCGTATATCCGGAAATGCGCGGCGGTCTCCCGGTTGTCGGATCAGGCGGCTGGCCGTCCAACCGCGCCTCCGTTTCCGTCGATATCGAGTCGAATACGGTTATGGGAGGAAATGTCTTCCAAGTAAACGAAGAGGACGCATCCGCTTATCCGCTCATCACATCCGAAGAGGCGCTCAAGCGTCTTAATGCCGGCGGAAATAATCCGGTATACGGTTGGTACGGCGAGGCCGGGACGTCTGAGGTGCGCGTGACCATTTCCAGCGTAAAAATCGGCTGGATGCGTCATGAGACATGGGCTGACAATCAAAGCCGTATCTTCATTCTCCCGGCGCTTATCGCCGAAGGAACTATCGATCGCGGAATGAGCGGACAAGAGCCGGAAAAATACCAAACCGTTGTCCCGCTTGTCGCGGATGAGGCCTTCCAAACGCCAAATCTTCCCGTCATGCAGCCATTGATGGACGGCGCGCGCTAAACATGCCGGACGTATTTGCCCAAGCGGAAGAATTGGTCCGCACGCGTATTCCTGGAACCCGGAAAGGTTCGGACGAGCCTGCATACAAGCACTCGCTCCGGGTAGCGGATACGCTCAAAAGCCATGGCTACCCTGACGAAGTCGTTCTCGCAGGTATCCTGCACGATATTGTTGAAGACGGGGCAACCTCATTTGATGAGTTGCTCCGTCTTGGGTTTTCCGAACGCACCGTGGGTCTCGTCAGGTTATGTACGCATGACGATATGATCGAAGGAGGCGATGCGCGCTGGATAAAAATGATGGCTGGATTGGTGGATGCTCGCGATCCGCAGGCTTGGGCCATCAAAGCCGCCGATTTGAACGACAATTTGAAAAGTTCGCACACCATGCCGCCGGACCGTGCCCGGTTTATGCGCGAAGCCAAAGGACCGTTCTTTTTACGACTTTCGTTTAACGAGATTGGGTCTGAGCCGGTCTGGAAAGAATTGAAATCAACCGTCGTTTCCCTTCAAAAGTAGAGTCGTGCTCGAAGATTTCTCCGAGTTTTGAGCTATTGCTCGCGGCGCGGCCATTTCCCAAATAAAAACCAATATGCTGGTGCGGCTGCTCCGGATCATGGTCCATGGTCGGCTCCCATACGAGCACATCGCCTTCTTTCGGATCTTCCGTATCCACCCATCCGTTCGCTCGGAGATCCTTTACCGTTCCGTCTACCGTAACATGCGGGTCTTTGAGGTATCCGAAATGAAACAGGATCCACGATACGTAAAAGGCACAGGCCAAGCGTCCGTTCTCGGTCAAATCCATGCGCTTGCCGTCAACGTCCGCAAACAAGTTGCGGAACTGTTTGCTGCCGATACTGTTCTTGATAGCGGCTACATATGTAGCGTCTTGGTCGATAATGGTTGACATAAACTTCGTCACGATCATGCCTGTCAGCTAGAATATGTGCAAGGTTATGATGCCGAAGTCCAATAAGGTCGCCCGCCAGCTCTCCTCCATGCCTAATACGCATCGGCAGAGCACGCTTTCGGCCATCAGCGCCAAAGCCCATGCCATCACTTCCGAGATCAAGCATCTTGGCGTCGAGGTAGACCGTTTAAAAAATTTGATGGAACGCGCGCCCAAAGGCGACGGGCTCTCGCGCCTCGACTGGATCCATCGGCAGATCCAGCAAGGAAACTGATATGTCAGAAAAAATGTTCCGCAATCCGTTTCCGCCTGCGCCCGAATCTGAAAAGCCTTCGGTCGAGCAGGTGATTGACGCCGAGATTACTCGCGCTGAGGCAGTATTCGCCCAATGCATGGAGATGGTCTCCAAGATCGATGATATGGCCGGCAGTCCGGGTGATTATATGGTTGACGAAAGATATGAGTCTTATGGCGCCGTTCGCAATTACGCATTCTCGCTG
Source organism: Candidatus Uhrbacteria bacterium (assembly GCA_020854265.1). Classification (GTDB taxonomy): domain Bacteria; phylum Patescibacteriota; class Patescibacteriia; order 2-12-FULL-60-25; family 2-12-FULL-60-25; genus CAIXDN01. Next base: position 63,031 of record JADZFU010000002.1, on the reverse strand, counting down.
ATGGATCGCGCAGATATGACGCTGGCCGCGCTCTACAGTCTTAAACAGTTGATCAATGACGCCGAACCGACAGCATAAAATAGAGCAAGTCATGTCCCAGCGGCAAAAAACGCTGGCGATTGTGCTTGAAAATGTCGATGACCCGCACAATGTCGGGGCCATCCTCCGTTCTTGCGATGCATTTGGAGTAGGGGAGGTGCATCTTTTGTATACCGTCAATAAAGCTCCAAAAAATCGCGAGCTCCGCTCAAAGTCCGCCGCCTCGGCGGCCAAATGGCTCAAGATCACCAAATGGGATTCGGTTGCAAAGCTGGCCTCCTATCTCAAAAAGAAAAAATTCAAAATTGCGGTAACCAAGCTCACGGGTTCTGCCATTGATCCTGCCAAGGCGGATCTCGCCGCTCCTGTCGCCATCGTCATCGGGAATGAGCATGACGGCGTATCCGATCAATTATCCAAAAAAGCCGACCTGAATCTGGTGATTCCGATGGTCGGCTTTGTGCAAAGCTTTAATGTTTCGGTCGCTGCCGCGCTTTTGCTCTATGAAGCGTTTAGACAGCGAGCGAGCCGCGCATCCGCTCCAAAATCTTCTTCATCGTCTCGTTTGGCGAAGCGTTCTCGCGCGAAATAAACAAGGCGCGCTCGCGGTTGCCGCTGCCCTCAAAGACACGGGCAAGCTCGGCTGCCGAGCGGGGAGCTTGTGCAAAAACATGTACATGCAAGCCGTCGGTTTTTTTGACGGCCAATAGAACCGTCTTTGCCTCCGGTGCATACGAGATCAGCTCGTCAACAACTCCTTCCAAGGCATCGGCTTTTGCCCCGGCTTCCAAAAAATCGCTTTCGCCGAGAATGGACCAGACCAATCCGAGTTCTCGGTCCTGCTCCAAACGCGAGAGCACGCGTCCCCAAAGCTTGAGATTCGCAATCGATTGCGTGCGCCACAAAGCGGATACGATATCGCCGCGTTTCGCACCGAGCGTAACGAGCTCCGAGGATGTCTTAAGCGTTTTGGGAGTGACATTCTGAGTGCGGAACCCTTTTGTTTTGGAAATCATGCCGGCCAAAAGGGAAGTGGCGAGCGCTTCATCGATAAAGCTCTTGTTCCAGCCCTGCAAGAACGTAAACAATACCTCGCTCGTTGAGACCGCGTTCAAGTCCACGAGATTCACCTGTCCCCAAGCCTCATTGGCGGCGCTATGGTCGATATTGATGATGGTGGTGCGGTACACAAAATCCGCTTGATTCTTCGCAATGTCTCCGAGCGACGCCATATCAGGCGAATCGAGGGCAATAATCAAATCGTATCGGTCATCCCCATGTTTGAATGCGACATCTTTTGGCATCCAATCGCCCTGTTTTGGAACAAGGGTAATTTCAAGCTTGCCATCCTTTACATCGTACAAAAGCTCCGAGAGCGGAGTCTCGCGTACATCAAGCGAGATATGGAATGCACGCATGGCACCCGGTTTATGGCGGATATCAAGCTTGGGCAAAAAAGCGGGATGTGCGGCCGCATCGTAACCGGGGACGCAAATATCAAAAGTCTTATTGAGCTTTTTTAACACCAAACCCATGGCAACGGCCGAGGAAAGCGAATCCGTCGACGCGTGTTCACGCGTCGTGATCAAAATATTCTTTGCGCGGCTGATCAGTTCAACTGCCTGTTGTTCTGGGCGTAGAGCCATAACTGATCCACTAAATTAGCCAAGATTTATAAAGATGTCAAACCATTGACGGTTTTGTTAAAGGTTATTGGCAAAACCAAATTTCTTCGCTAAGCTTAGGTCATTCTATGTCTGGATCTCAGGAGTGGCCAAAGGCCTATGAGGCCTCGGGTGTCGAGGACAAAATCTACGCTTCATGGGAAGCCTCGGGCGCATTCAATCCTGATACGCGTTCTGGCGAGCCATATTCCATCATGATGCCGCCGCCGAATGTCACCGGCGTGCTTCATTTAGGGCATTCGCTTGAACAGTCCATCATGGACACCATGATCCGTTTCCAGCGCATGCGCGGAAAAAAGACCTTGCTGCTTCCGGGAACCGACCACGCGGCTATTGCCACGCAAGCAAAAGTCGAGAAGATGCTCATGGCTGAAGGCATGAAGGATCCGCGTCGTGAGCTCGGACGCGAAAAACTGGTTGAAAGAATCCGGGAATTCGCCGAAGAGTCAAAAGCCACCATCATCAATCAAATCCGAAAAATGGGATCATCGGCCGATTGGTCTCGCTTGGCGTATACGTTTGACGAAGATCGGAACCGCGCCGTGCGAGAGTTATTCGTCCGCATGTACAATGACGGGCTTATTTACCGCGGCTATCGAGTCGTGAACTGGTCCGTCAAAGGACAGAGCACGGCATCCGACGACGAAATCGAGCATGTAGAACGCCCGGCCAAGATATACACGTTCAAATATTCGAAAGATTTCCCGATCACCATCGCGAGCACGCGTCCGGAAACCAAACTTGGCGATACGGCGGTAGCTGTCCATCCAAAAGATGCACGCTATAAAAAATTGATTGGCCAGACATTCACCGTGGACGTCGGAGCCGCCAAGCCGTTAGAAATAAAAATCATTGCCGATGAAAGCGTTGACCCGGAATTCGGAACCGGCGCACTCGGAGTCACGCCTGCGCATAGCGCCATCGATTTTGCGATGTTCGAAAAACAAAAAGCCAAAGGCGAACCGATCAATCTCATACCGGTCATCGGTCCGGACGGAAAGATGACCCAAGAAGCGGGGAGCGAGTATGCGGGTTTATCCGTCGAGCAGGCACGTGAAAAATTTGTCGCATGGCTCAAGAAAAACGATCTTCTCGAAAAAGAGGAGGAGATTGTCCAAAGCGTCGGCACATCCGACCGTTATGGCGATGTGATCGAAGCGATTCCGATGACCCAGTGGTGGCTCGACATGAACAAGGTGATTCCATCCCGCGGAAAAACCCTGCGCGATTTGATGCGTGAAGCCGTTGTCGGAGAGCATGTCCGTATTACGCCGGACCGTTTTGCCAAGCTCTACCTCGACCGTGTCGAGAATCTCCGCGACTGGTGCTTGTCGCGTCAGCTTTGGTGGGGGCACCGCATTCCTGTCTGGTATCGCGCAGATGAAATGCATGTCGGCACCGAAGCGCCGCAAGGCGATGGCTGGGAGCAAGATCCGGACACACTGGATACATGGTTCTCCTCGGGCTCATGGACATTCTCGACGCTTGGTTGGCCGGACAAAACCAACGATCTCAAAACCTTCCATCCAACCAGCTTCATGCAGATGGGATACGAGATTTTGTATCTCTGGATGATGCGCATGATTTTGATGAGCGAATACGCACTCGAACAAATTCCGTTCAAGGACGTGTACATTCACGGCATTGTCCGCGACGAGCACGGAAAGAAATTTTCCAAGTCATCTGGAAACGGAATAGATCCGCTCGACGTGATCGAGAAATATGGGACGGATGCGCTTCGTATCAGCATCTTGAGCGGAACAACGCCTGGGAACGATTCCCGATTCTACATGGAAAAGGTCGAGAACGGCCGCAATCTCGTAAACAAGATCTGGAATATTTCGCGCTTTATCATCTCAACAATCGAAGCCGATCCGATTCCGGCAAAAACACAAACTCTGGCAGATAAATGGGTTTTGCAACGTTTAACAGAGTTGACGAAGTTTGTAACAGAAAAGCTCGATGCGGCGCAATTCTCCTCCGCATCCGAAGAGCTTCGGGAATTTACGTGGACCATTCTTGCCGACTGGTATTTGGAAATCGCCAAAGTCGAAAAAGGGAAAACCGAAATTCTTCAAAAAGTGCTGGATACACTTCTGCGTTTATGGCATCCATTCTTACCATTCGTAACGGAGTACATTTGGGGGCTTTCCAGCAAAGAGGGGAAGCTTATAACCGCAACATGGCCGAAAGTTGAGGTGGATGGCATGTCAGTAGCTAAGTTCGAAGCATTGAGAGACATGGTAACCGAAATGCGCCGCTTGCGCGCCGAACAAGGCGTTGAAGCGGCAAAGAAAGTCGAATTTGTTTTTACGACAAGTGATGAATTTGCTAACACCGTTGTCGAGAACCTCGAGTGGGTTAAGCGCTTGTCGAACGCATCTGCCTTTGAACGGGTAGATGCAATCACGGAAGGATGGCCCGTCACGGCGCTCGGACACATCTCGGTCGGCTTGAATCTTGCCGGAGCAGTCGATCTCGAAAAAGAAAAAGCCAAAATCGAAAAAGAACTGGCCGATCTTGAAACCTACATCGTCTCAACCGAGGTCAAGCTCTCCAATGTTGATTTCACGAGCAAAGCGCCCGAGCAAGTTGTCCGCTCCATGTCGGACAAGCTCGAAGAAGCAAAAGCCAAGCGCGATGCGTTAAAGAAACGCGTGTAGTATCATCTCACTAATATGCCCAAAGTCTCAACCGATACAAAACAGATCGACTGGCTCCTGAATCACGGGGTTGAGAATGTGTATCCATCCAAAGACGCTGTACGTGCGCGTTTGCGAAAAGGGGAAAAGCTGCGGGTCTATGTCGGCATCGATCCAACCGGTCCGACCCTTCACTTGGGTCATGCGCTCCAGCTCCAAAAGCTTGCCGAGATGCAGGCGCTTGGCCACGAAGTCATCATGCTGATTGGCGATTTTACAGCCATGATCGGCGATCCGACCGACAAATCATCCGTACGCAAGCAGCTGTCTCGTGAAGAAGTGCTCGCCAACTGCAAGCTCTATAAAGAGCAGGCTTCGCATATCATCAGCTTTACCGGTCCAAACGCAGCCGAGCTCAAATTTAATAGCGATTGGCTTGCAAAGATGAGTTTTGCCGAGGTTGTCGAGCTCGCCTCGCATTTTACCGTCCAACAAATGGTGGAGCGTGACATGTTTGAAAAACGCATCACCGAAGGCAAGCCCGTCCATTTGCACGAATTTTTGTACCCGCTGATGCAGGGGTATGACTCGGTTGCCATGGATGTGGATGCGGAGATTGGCGGCAATGACCAGACATTCAACATGCTCGCCGGCCGCGATTTGCAGAAGGGATTAAAAAATAAAGACAAAATCGTAATAGCGCTCAAGCTTTTGGCGGATCCTTCAGGCAAGAAAATGGGTAAAACCGAAGGTAATATCATTGCATTTACGGATTCTCCGGAGGACGCCTACGGAAAAGTCATGAGCTGGAGCGATCCGATGATTATTCCGGGTTTTGAAATCTGCACGCAGGCGCCTGCCTCGGAAGTCCATGATATCAAGACGGCTATTGCCTCCGGCGAAAATCCAATGGTCTTCAAACACCAGCTCGCCAAGCGTATTGTCGCATGGATGTTTGGCGAAGACGCGGCAGAATCCGCAGCCGCGCAGTTTTCATCGGTGCATCAGAAAGGCGAAAAGCCGGAAGAGATCCCCGAGGTCCGGCTAAAAAAATCGGAAATCCTTCTTGTAGACGCCTTGGTTGAAAGCGGCTTGTGCGAATCCAAATCCGAAGCGCGCCGGCAAATCGAGCAGGGCGGAGTCAAGGTCAACGATAAAGTCATGAAAGATGTAAAAACCGCACTCGAACTCGATGAAGAACCCGTACTCATCCAAAAAGGCAAGCGCCATTTTGTCCGTATCCGGAAATAACGTATGAGTACCGCTTGGAATTTTTGGACAGCCGATTTTGCCCGGCGTCTCTCGGACGCATCCGAGCAATCGATCCGTCCCGAAGACATTGTCACGCCTCCCGACCAAAAATTGGGAGATTTGGCATACGGCTGTTTCAAGTTGGCAAAAGTTTTTGGGAAGAGCCCGGCCGAAATCGCCAAAGATATTGCATCAAAGGTGGAGCTGGAGCATTCGGATTTTATTTCAGTTACGGCTGCCGGTCCGTATGTAAATGCAACGCTCCGTATCGGGGATGCCGTACGCCGCGTAATACGCGATATCGAAGTTGCCGGAAACAATTACGGAGCCATCGGACTCTATGAGCGGCCTTCGGATGTCCGGAAAATCGTATTGGAATATGCCCAGCCAAACACGCACAAAGAGATCCATGTCGGACATTTGCGCAACTTGGTGCTTGGCTCATCATTACATGCGATTCTGAATCATGCCGGCTGGAAATGCATTCCCGTCAGCTATCACGGCGACGTTGGTGCGCATGTTGCAAAATGTTTGTGGTGGATCAAAAAGAGCGGAAAGGAAATGGTAAAGACTGGCGAATTTTTGGGCAGGATGTATACCGAGGCATCCCAAGAGCTCGAAGCGCATCCCGAGTACAAAGAAGAAGTGTCCGAGGTTCAGCGCAAGCTCGAAGCGCATGATCCCGAATGGGAAGCGCTTTGGCTCGAGACGCGTCGTTGGTCTCTGGACGAGATGGCAGAAATTTTTGACGATCTCGGCGTAAAAATCGAACGGCAGTATCTCGAGTCCGAAGTCGTTGATCGGGGACAAGAAATGGTAGACCACCTGATAAAAAAAGGCATTGCAAAAGAATCGCAAGGCGCAATGGTTGTCGATCTTGAAGACGTGAAGCTCGGAGTATTTCTCGTGCGAAAATCCGACGGGACATCGCTGTATGCAACCAAGGATTTGGCGCTTGCCGAAAAAAAGGCGGAGGAATATCCGGATGCTTTGCGCTCCTTGATTTTGGTCGATAACCGCCAGTCGTTCTACTTCAAGCAGCTCTTCGAGACGCTCAAGCGCATGGGAATCAAAACCCCGCACGAATTTATCGGATACGAATTTGTTACGCTCAAATCGGGTGCCATGTCCTCGCGCGAGGGGAATATCGTGACGTATCAATCCTTCCGCGAAGAAGTAATCAAGTATGCCTCCAAGGAGGTGACCGACCGCCACGCAGAACATGGCTGGTCCGTAGGAAAAGTCGAGCACACGGCATGGACGCTCGCCATGGCCGGCATGAAATTTGGGATGCTCAAACAGGATAATGATAAAATCTTCACTTTTGATCTTGAACAGGCCATGTCGTTTGATGGCGATACCGGACCGTATTGCCAATACGCGGCAACGCGCCTCGCATCCATTTTGAAAAAAGCAGGGGAGTTGCCGGAAACGGACGCTGCCTTATCGGATGCATTTGACCATGAATCGGAAAAATCCCTTGCGCTCGCTTTGGCAGACTTCCCGACGCGCATCGAGCTCTCGGCGCGCGAAATGCGCCCGTCGGTCATCGCTCAATGGTGCTTGAAAACAGCCCAAGCCATCAATGCATTTTATCGAGACGTTCCGGTTCTAGAGTCCGAGGGTTCTTTGCGTGAAAGCAGGCTGCGTCTTGCCGCCGCGTCCCGTCACGCGCTCGCCATGGGTCTCGGATTGCTGGGTATTCCGCTTCCGGACGAAATGTAGTAAGGAGGGGACGGAGGAAAAATGCCCTTTGTTTGGTTGGGTTTGGCATATCCGCTCATCGGCGTGCTGGTCGCCGTTCTTTCGCTTCGCGCCTGGCACAAGCGCGACTCATCTTCATTCCTGGCCCGTCTCATGTTCCCGTGGACATGGCACGAGAAGGATATCGGCATGTATCCGAATACGCTCTGCGGCCTTGCGGTCGAAGGCGGACGGTTCTGGACGGTACTGTACGTCCTTCTGCTGGCGCTCGTTTGGCCTTGCAAGCTTGCTTGGTGCTTGGCGACGTATGTCTACGTGACTCTTATCTACAACGGTTAAAGCCCCGTGCTCGCAGGAGTGCGGGGCTTTTTTGACCTAGGCCTGCGCGTTTTGTAAGGTCTGGTCTAATCAATATGGCTTTATTTTCTACGCCAAGAGACTCGGACAAGAGCGATACAGCCGTCCCGGCATATGTGCCGCTTGCATCGGCGCCTTCACGCCCTGCCGCCACAATTATTGCCAAAGGCGTCAAAGTCGACGGTGATTTTGGGAGTGACGGAGATGTCGTAATCGATGGCGAAGTCAAAGGAAGTCTGTCCGCGACCGGTCAGCTAACGGTCGGTACCGAGGCCGTTATTCATGCCGATGTGAAAGCAGGTTCGGCTATTGTTTCCGGAACGGTCGAGGGCAATCTTACGGCCGATAAGCGGATCGATCTTAAATCAACCGCGCGCATCAAAGGCGATCTTGTTTCGGAAACGCTCTCAGTCGAGTCTGGAGCCCGCATAGACGGCAAGCTCTCTATCGGCGGAAAGACGCAATCAGCCTAATGTGAACCCGGCGTACGCCTATCTCTACGACGAATTTCTGAATGACCGCCGTTACGAGCGGGAGATATCGAGGCTCGAAGCGGAACTGGCTCAGCGCGGGATAAACGGACGCGTCGCACGAACCGCGCTCTTTCGCCATGCCAAAGACCAAGCACAGGACTTAGTGAGGGGAGGAGCGAAAAATTTGGTACTCGTCGGCGATGACCGAACTGTTGAAAAACTGATGTGGTTTTTACCCGAGCTTGATGTGACGATCGGGTTTGTCCCGCTCACCAAGACCTCCAAAATCGCCAATTGGCTCGGCATCCCTATCGGACTCGCCTCCGTCGACACCATCGGAGCGCGCTTTGTTGAAACGCTGGATGTCGGGCGTTTCGGCGATCGATATTTTTTGACGGAAGCCATTCTCCCCGCAACCGATGCAACGCTAGATGTCGAAGGAAGATTTCGGATACAGCCCGCCGCTGGTGGTTCGATCCGTATCCAAAACTTGTCATCAACCGGCAATTGTAAAGATGGAAAGCTCGAGGCATCCGTGATTGTCGAAGGACAAAAGAGCCGATGGTCCATGAATAAAAAACCCATTCCGGAAACCCGCCTTCTGCTTACGCATGGCTCGATCAGCTCGACCCAGCCTGTGGATGCAATCGTGGACGGACAGGTGCTGAACGGGTTTTCATTCAAGATCGAAGCCGTACCGGCCAAGCTCCGATTTATCACCGGCAGGCGCGGGAAAGAGGGCTTGCGGTGATGAGATGTTTTTGGTACGCTCTGCCCGCTAAAAACGTTCGAGAACGGATGGGGCGGCGGTGGCGAAACTGGTAGACGCACCACTTTGAGGGGGTGGCGACCGCAAGGTCATGAGAGTTCAAGTCTCTCTCGCCGCACCATACGTTCTTGAACTGATCCCCGGACGCCTAGCTCAGTTGGTTAGAGCATCTCGTTTACACCGAGAGGGTCGGGGGTTCGAATCCCTCGGCGTCCACCATGAAAAATACCGCAGAATAAGCGGTATTTTTGCGTCTTAGGCTGGACAAAATATGTATTTTAATCTACGCTACGAGTCTCATTATGGGGTCTTACGCGCTCGCAAAAACATCGTATTTGGCCAAGGCAGTCCAGTCGCCAAAGCCGGTAGATGTACCGGATACGTCGCGTATTACCGTTCACGCTGCGGTGAGCCGTTTTGCCGTTCTGTACGAGCGCATTCGCAATGCCGTCGACTACCAAGACGACCACCTTTTACGCAAAGCGGCAATCTACCGCATCCTGAAACGCCATTTATCGCTCGAAAGCCAGCCTGAGGAAATCGCAACCCAGCTCCTGCGCGAGCTGGTTGCCGCACGGTATTTCCCGAACGGGTTTCTACCTGACACGAAAATTCAGGAAGCAGCCAAGGTCATCCATAAGTATCTCGCGGTGAAACGCGTGCATGTCGGCAATGAGCGTTATGACTCGTGGCTGCTCGGCATCATCTCCGCAGAAATGGAAGAAGTCCTTGACGATCATTCCCAGCCAAAAGCGTTCGTCAACTTCCTATTCGAGCAATTGTGCGAACGTATCACCATTAAAGATGGGGAGTTGGACGAGACCGAGCGCCGTTTACAGGTATACGTTGCCTGCCACCGCATGCTCATCAAGGCCGATGCCGACATGATCGGTTTCAAGCTGCTCCGTGCCTATGAACCTGCTTGGATGCGTCCCGAGGAGTGGGTAGAGTCGCCAACCGACATGGCCGTTGCCATGGCCGGTCTTGAACCGCGCGTATATGCCGCTCTTCGCCATCCGCTCGCACCAAAATTCCAAGCGGCAATCAAGCCTTGGTCTATCTCATTGAATATCCTGCGTACGGCTTTATTGGAGGATCCTTCCAAAGCCGAGGCGCTCATGAACGATCCGGCAAAGCTGCATGCTGCGGTCGAGCGTATTGCCGAACGCCGCATTCTTGAATCGAAAGCAAAGCTCCGCCGCGGAACCGTTCGCGCCATGATTTATTTGTTTGTGACCAAGATGCTCGTGGCAATTTTGATGGAAGTTCCGTCCGAACTTGCCGTATACCGGGAGATCCACCGCATCCCGCTTGCGGTGAATGTCATTTTCCCGCCAATATTGATGCTTTTGGTCGGTATACTTATCCGTCCTCCGTCTAAAGATAACGTGAAGCGGATCAAGCAAGGAGTAGACGAGCTCCTGTCTCCCGAAGGACCTAAGGGACGCGAGGTTCGTTTGCCAAAAAAGAACGGTTTTTGGGGCTGGCTTTTTCTGACATCGGCCTACTTGTTCGCATTTGTCGTTACCTTCGGCCTGGTCTTCTTCCTGCTCGACCAAGTCCACTTCACATGGATCAGCTCGCTGATCTTCGTGTTCTTCTTGTGTGTCGTGAGTTTTTTCGCATTCCGGCTTCGCAGTGTGACGCGCGAGTTTGTGGCGGTTGAGCGTCCGGAAAGCCTTGTCGGGATATTCATGGACTTCTTTTCGATTCCGATTTTGCGCGCCGGGCGCTATCTCTCGGAAACGATTTCCCAGTTTAATGTCTTTGTCTTCTTTTTTGACTTCATTTTCGAAGCGCCATTCAAAATATTCCTCAACCTGCTGGAAGAATGGTCGGCATTTATGAAAGAAAAGAAAGAACAGTTACAATAGGGGATATGCAGCGGATTGAACGCGCCCACTTCCTGAAGCTTCTGGTTTTGGTTTTTTATATCGTGGTAATCATCAGCGTGTACGCGTTCTTGCATGTAAATGATATCTCGGTCCGTGATCTGCCCGGCATGATTAAAGAGGATGTCGAAGACGCCGGCGCATGGGGGCCGTTTATCATGATTATGGTCTTTACTGCCCAAACCATAATCCCGTTTGCGACATCCGGACTGAATGTCATCAGCGGCGCTCTGTTTGGTCCTTTGGTCGGATCGGCCGTAGTTGTCATTGGACTGAATATTTCTGCCGCCGTCAGTTTCTTTTTTGGACGATATCTCGGCCGTCATTTTGTGAGCGAGAACGAACGCGGCTGGGTCAAAAAGTATGACGATGTACTTACGGAACAGGGCTTTATCTCGACCATGGCCATGCGCTTGCTCTTTTTCCCATTCGATTTTGTGTCGATTGGCGCCGGCATGACGCGCATGACCTACCGCCAATATGCCCTTGGATCATTCCTTGGAACCATACCGGGCGCCGTGACATTTGCCGTACTCGGCGAAGCCTTTGGCGAGCCGCGTGCCTGGGCGCTATTCATCGTACTCATGAGCATCACGCTCGGGATTGCCTGGGCTATTAAGCGTTCCAACTGGGCGAAGAAAACGCTCTTCAAAGAAGTCGAGCCTGGTACCATCGTAAAATTATGAAGCGTAAAATGGTCATTCATACGCCGCATGGCGACTTGGCAACGCCATTTTTTATGCCGATCGCCACGCGCGGTGCGGTAAAAACCCTCTCGTCTTTTGATATCGAGCATCTTGGTTCTCCGATTCTGCTTTCGAATACGTATCATTTATGGCTTCGTCCTGGCATGGATGTCATGAAAGAAATGGGCGGCCTCCACAAATTCATGGACTGGAATGGCGCCATTCTCACCGATTCTGGCGGCTTCCAGGTTTTTTCCCTATCCGGTTTGCGCAAGCTGACACCCGAAGGCGTGCAGTTCCAATCCCATATCGACGGCGCCAAAATGATGCTCACGCCCGAGCTCTGCATGCAGATCCAGAGAACCATCGGTTCGGATATTTGCATGGTTCTTGATGTGTGCACCGAGCTGCCTGCCAAACGGGAAGATCTTGAAACCGCTCTCGCGCTCACCACGGAATGGGCAAAGCGGTCCAAAAATGAATTCGAAAAGACGCGCGAAGACTCGATCAATCCCGGAGCGCTCCTATTTGGCATTGTCCAAGGCGGAACGGATATCGAACTTCGCAAGCGTTCGGCACAAGAATTGATCGATATCGGTTTCGACGGGTATGCCATCGGCGGTTTATCCGTCGGAGAACCATTCGAGGAGGCGTGCAAAGTTTTGGAAGCGCTGGATCCCATTCTCCCCAAGGATAAACCACGCTACTTCATGGGAGGTGCCAAGCCGCACGAAATTGTCGGCTATGTGGAACGGGGGATAGACATGTTTGATTGCGTGCTTCCGACCCGCAATGCCCGCCACGGCCAGTTGTACCGGTTCATACACGATGACCTGTCCCGTCCGGATTTCTACGAAACCGTACAAATAACGAATGAAAAATGGAAAATGTCCAAAGAGCCAATCGGCGAAGGTCCGGAGCTCTCGCGGTACACCATGGGATATTTGCGCCACCTCTTCACGGTTGATGAAATGCTCGGCCAGCGTTTGGCGACCATGGTCAATGTAAAGTTCTATCTGGATTTGATGGACAAGATACGGCAACGCGGATAAAAATAGGGCATGTCAGATTTGTTTGAAGGCCTGAATCAAGCGCAAGCCGCGGCCGTTACCCATGATACGGGTCCGCTCTTGATTGTTGCCGGAGCAGGTACGGGCAAAACCACGGTACTCACCCGCAGATATGCGCATTTGCTTGCGCAAGAAGGGATGTCAACGGAAAATATTCTCGCGCTCACATTCACCGAAAAAGCGGCAGGCGAGATGGAGGATCGCGTACTCAAGCTCCTCCCGACCGGTACATACGATTTTTGGATTTCGACCTTCCATGGTTTTTGCCAGCGCATGCTCGAGGCTCACGCGCTTGAAATCGGACTTCCCAACAAATTCCGCCTGCTCACCAATACCGATGCCTGGCTTTTGCTCAAACGCCGCATCAACGAACTGCCGCTGAACCACTACAAGCCGCTCGGCAATCCGGTCAAATTTTTACGTGCCTTGCTCCAGCACTTTTCGCGCGCCAAAGACGAAGACGTAAGTCCGGAACGGTATCTCGAGTTTGCGCAAAACGCCGCTCTTGATGGAGATGCGGAGTTTGTAACAGGTGAGCGAGCACGACTTATGGAGCTTGCGGATACCTATTTTGCATACCGAAAAATCCTGCGCGAGGAGGGGAGTCTCGACATGAATGATTTAATCCTCGAGACGCTCCGCCTGCTTCGCGAGCGTCCGGCTGTACTCGAGCAGTATCGCAAGCAATTCAAGTATCTTTTGATCGACGAATTTCAGGACACGAATTGGGCGCAATACGAACTGATCAAACTGCTAAGCGGTTCCACCAAAAATATTACCGTTGTTGGTGATGACGACCAGGCTATCTATAAATTCCGCGGCGCATCGCTTGCCAACATACTCCAATTTAGGGACGACTTTCCCGAAGCCAAAACCGTCGCTCTCACCGAGAATTACCGTTCGTTCAAATCCATTCTTGATACTGCCTACGGTTTCATCAAAAAGAATGACCCGAATCGTCTCGAAGTCCGTTTGGCAGATACGGGTCTGTCCAAGGCGCTAACCGCCATGCGGGGCGAGGGGGGAGCGGTCAATGTTATTTGGCGCAAAACCGTCGAGGATGAGGCAGAATCCGTCGCCGACGAAATACTCCGTCTAAAAAAAGAAGATCCTGAAGCGACATGGAACGATTTTTGCGTGCTTGTCCGTTCCAATGACGGTGCCGAGCCCTTTGTCCATACATTTGACCGGAGCGGAGTGCCGTTCCAGTTTCTTGCTTTACGCGGTTTGTACGGGAAGCCTGCAGTTCTCGATATATTTGCACTCCTGAGCCTGCTCGACGGATACCACGAGTCGTCAGCCATGTGGCGCGTATTAAATCTCGCATGCTATCCGATTGGTCAAAAAGACGTGGCCGAGCTTCTCCAATACGCCAATCGTAAGGGGATGCCGCTTTGGCTGGCATTGAAAGAAGCCAAACTCGCCCATGTCTCCGAAGACGGAGTACGGCAATGCGATAAAATCGTCCTGCATCTCGAAGGCTTGGCCGAAGCTGCGCGCCGCGAGTCTCCGCTCCGTACGCTCCAGCTGCTGCTCGATAAAACCGGTTATCTCGCCCAAGTCATGCGCTTGCCGGAACGCGAGAAGCGCGAAGCAATCCAACATCTCAACGGTTTTGCCGAGCGCATCAAGCGGTACGAGCGTTCAACCCAAGGACCGTCTCTTCGCGGTTTCTTGGAAGAGCTGCGCTTAGAGATGGATTCCGGAGAAGAAGGCGGTCTTGATTTTGATCCTGACGCTGGTCCGGAGCTCGTCAAAATAATGACCGTGCATGCGGCCAAGGGATTGGAGTTCAAGTACGTTTTTGTCGCCTCCCTCGTCGACCAGCGCTTTCCTACGCGCGCCCGCAACGACGCTATTCCATTGCCTGACGGTTTAGTGCAAGAGCGGCTCCCGGAAGGGGATGTGCACCTAGAAGAAGAGCGCAGGCTTTTTTATGTTGCGATCACGCGGGCAAAAGACCGTCTCTATTTGAGCGGTGCTTCGCATTATGGTGGAACACGTCCAAAAAAACCGTCTGCGTTTTTCACCGAGGCAGGACTCCAAGTCCCTGTTCTCGACGGACCGCTGGTGGATGACGTACGGCGTCTGGAGATTCGCGAACAGCAAGAGGACGCACGCGCCGACCTCGTCCATTACGAGCTGAAAAAACGTTTCAGTTTCACCCAGCTCATGGCATTCAAAAAGTGTCCGCTCCAATATAAATTTGAGCATATTTACCGCATTCCCAAGTTTGGTTCGTACCAAAAAAGTTTCGGACAATCGGTCCACAATGCGTACCAGCAAATCGTGCAATTGCATTTGGCGAGAGGCAGTGCTTCGCAAGGGACGCTGTTTGGAGATGCGGCCGAAACGCCTGCCGCAACCGCGGGAGGATTCCGCGTAACCTTGGAAGAATCGCTCAATATTTTCGAAGAAGCCTGGATAGACGAATGGTATGAAAATCGTACGCGGCACGATGAATATAAAGAAAAAGGAAAATTGGCTGTGAAAAATTTTTGGAATGCTTGTGCGGTGAAAGCCCCGGATTTTCTTGGCGTCGAAATGCCGTTCACTCTCGTCATGGGCATCCATTCGCTTAAAGGAAAAGTAGACCGTATCGACAAACTCCCGGACGGTTCCGTTGTCGTGTACGATTACAAAACGGGCGCAGCCAAAGACGAGCTCGACGCAGAAGCTAAAGAACAGCTCCATCTCTACCAAATCGCGCTTGAGGAGAAGGGGCTTACGGTTGCCCGTCTTGCGTATGTTTATGTACTCGATTGGGTCGAGGCTGAGGTAGACGTTTTAAAAGAAGAAAAGCGTGAAGCGTTTTTATCCAAAGTCCAAGAACGCATGGAAAGCATCACTTTGTCGGACTACCAGCCGACCCCCGAGCCCTTTACGTGTAAATATTGCGATTTCAAAAATATTTGCGAGTTCAAAAAGCTATGAGTTTTGAACCGATTAAACGGATTCTTCCATCCGCCTTACGAAGTGCCGGAATATCAAAGCAAATTGAAGCGGTACGCGTTTTATCCGTGGCGCAAGAGACGCTGGTTGCGCTTTGGGGCGAAGAAAAAGCCGTCTATATCGAGTGCGTGTCATTTGCCGGAGGCGAGCTAAAGGTACGCGCCTTGGCTCCGGCGGCACTCCAAGAGCTAAAAGTGTGGGAAGTCCGTATTCGGAACGAGATCAATCGCGCACTCGGGTCAAAGGTCATCCTCTCGTTGAAAGCGATTCAGCGCTAAGGTAAGCTATAAGACATGGGATATCGTTCTTTTGTTGCCCTCATGCTCGCTTCCAGCGTCCTGGCTTGGGTTGTATTGGGATATGTCATAAACAGCATGAACCCCTTTGAAGCAGGGATAACGGGTTTTGTTGCATTCTATCTATCTCTTTTTCTGGCTCTGGTTGGCACGCTTTCGGTGCTAGGCGTTTTGTTTCGCGTACAGCTGCGCAAACGTCATCAAACCGCATTCCGTGAGGTTCGGATTGCATTTCGTCATGCATTGTTATTGGGCGCATTTAGCGTTATCTGCTTGGCCTTATCTGCAAATGGCTGGCTCGCATGGTGGAATTTCCTCGTATTATTGGGTTTGGTCGGGTTGATCGAATATCTGTCTTTATTGGTTCAAGAAGGCCGGAGGTCTTGACGGGCATAGCCTTTTCCGCATCCGCTCCGCTAAGATACAGCGGCTATGTGGCCCTCGTTTTTAGGCGGATTAACCAAACAGCTCGGTATCGATCTGGGCACCGCAAATACCCGCGTACATGTACGCGGACGGGGAGTCATAATTAACCAGCCATCGGTCGTGGCAATCAATAAACGCAACGGTCAGGTCATGGCTGTTGGAGAGGACGCGCTCGCCATGGTGGGAAAAACACCAGGACATATCCAAGTGAGCAAGCCGCTCCAACGCGGCATTATTGCCGACTTTGAAGTTACGGAGAAACTCCTGCGTTACTTTTTTGAAAAGGTCCACGACGACAAGGCATTCGCCATTCCTCGTCCGAAGGTTGTGATCTGTGTTCCGCTCGATGTAACCGAGGTGGAGCGTAAAGCCGTGGGAGATGCCGCTTCAAGCGCCGGTGCCCGCGAGGTTCTTGTGGTTGAAGAGCCGATCGCAGCCGCCGTCGGGGCCGGACTCGCGATTGGCGAAGCCTTTGGAAATATGGTCGTGAACCTTGGAGCCGGTTCAACCGAAATCGCCGTCATCTCATTAAATGGTGTCGTTACCTCCAAAAGCATTCCTATTGCCGGTGAAGAATTGAATAAAAACATTATCCAATATTCACGTGATGTCTTTAATCTCTTGCTAGGAGAGCGCGTAGCCGAGCAGTTAAAGATTTCCATCGGCTCCGCGGTCGAGCTCGAGCAGACACTCGAGACTTCCATGCGCGGCCGCGATCTTCTCTCCGGTCTTCCGCGCGAGATCACGGTTAATGACGCGCAAATTCGCGAGGCGCTCGGACGTTCAATCAAAGCGATCGTCGATCAAATCAAGGCAATTCTCGAGATAACTCCGCCGGAATTGGTGGCCGATATCCAGCAGCGCGGCATCATGCTTACGGGAGGGACATCCTTGCTTCGCGGCATCGATCAGGCGATTAGCCGCGGCACCGGTCTTCCTGTCCGCGTTGCCGATGATACGCTCAACTGCGTCGTTCGCGGCACAGCCGTACTTCTAGAAGATAAGGCACTATTAAATGATGTTGCTATCCCGGCTGCGGACTTGATGAAAGGGATTTAACCTTTATTGAACACATGAATGGATCATGGCGCTGGCTTTGGATCGGAGGGGCCGTAGCTGCGGTTCTGATTTTAACCTTGGCCGGAATCTTTCGTCCCCTAGGAGATTTTTTCCGATCGGTAACCTTGCCCGTGGTCCGTTTCACATCCGGTTTGGTTTCGCGTGATAGCGAGACGGTCACAAACTCGGGGGATGCCGAGCGGATTAAAGAGCTTGAAAGCCGCTTGGCCGCGCTAACGGTAGATTATGTCCGATTAAAATCATTGGAAGAAGAGAACCGCACTTTGCGTTCGCAGGCAAAATTTCTGGACCGATCGGGTTATGACAGTGTGGGCGCGCGTGTTATCAGCCGCGATATTGGCGGACGCCGCTCCCTGTTTATGATCGACCGTGGAAGCGAAGATTCCCTGGAAGTTGGACAAGCGGTTATTACCGATGATGGAATTTTCATCGGAAAAATCAGCCGTCTGCTTGAGAGAGTTGCAACGGTAGAATTGGTTACTGATCCGCGCAGCCGCGTGGCGGCGGCCCTACAAACCCAAGGCCCATTGTCAGGCATCCTCGAAGGACGGGGGAATGGCGCCTCGGTGCTGACCTATGTGCCGTCTTCGGCCGAGCTCGCCATCGACCAGCTCGTCGTAACGGCCGGTACCGAAGAAAAAGTTCCAGGGAACCTCCCGATCGGTTTTGTAAGTACGGTCGATGGCAAACCGACCGATCCATTCATGAATGCATCGGTTGAGACTCTGGTACCGCTTGATCGAGTCGTATTCATCTCCGTTCTGCGCCCGACCGCCCTTCGTCCTCGTTTATGACGGGTATATTGCGTTGGGTATTGGCTATAGCTGTCGGACTGCTCGCAGGCGTCTGGGAGGCAGGGATGCTTCCTTTTGTTGATGGGCCGTTTTCATTTCGTCCCATATTGCCAATCGCTGTAATCCTGCTTGTTTCAAGTTCTCGCGGAAAAGCCTATGCCGCCGCCTTATCCGGTGCGGCATTTCTTGATGCATACGGTTGGTCGTCCGCCGACATGCACATGCTGCGATACATGCTCATTCTTTTTATTCTCGACTTGGCTGCCGAGCGTCTACTAACCAACCGTTCCGTATACGCTGCCTCAGCCATGGCGTTTTCAGCCCGCATCCTGGACATCATCTCCTCGTTTATTACGGGAACAGCAGGATATTTTATCGGATTCTCCTCCGAGCCTTGGCATCTTCCTTCCAATATCCTCTGGACCATGCTTTGGGATATGGGAATCACGGCCGCAACCTTCTTGGTCATCGCCGGATTGACCAAGCGCTTTGTGACCGTTGCCCGTAGCGATCAGCGTCTATGAAGAAAAACGCTTCCGATTTTCAGCATGAAGTGCTGTTTGAGGCGGCGGCTACCACCTTGCCTGGGAGCGGCTTGTTTATCGGCCGCGTTTTTTTGCGGAAACGATTTATCGCTGCGGCAATCGTCATAACATGCGTTGGATTAGGGCTTGGAGCACGGGCAGCATGGATGCAAATCCAAGAGGGCGCCGCGTATCAGCAAAAAGCCGAAGCAAACCGCTTGCGCAAGCTCGCTATCCTCCCAAAGCGCGGGATTATTCGCGATCGGCAAAATCGTGTACTGGCAGACAATATCCCGCGCTTCCAAGTCACCATGACTCCGCTTGAGCTTCCGCCCGATGCGGGCGAGGCTGAGCAGGCAGCCAGCCGGGTCGCCCGCATCCTCGGGCTCTCGATCAATGATTTGTTGCCATACGTATCATCAACCAGTACGGCACGGGATGAAACCTATGTACTCGCCGAGAATGTCCCGTACGAACAGGCAATGTCGGTTGCAATCGCTTTGCCCGACCTCCCGGGTTTTAATTTGGTTGTCGCTGCGCGGCGTCGTTATCCCTTTAGTCCCGAAACGCCCAGTCTCTCGCATGTGCTCGGATATGTCGGCAAGATCTCGCCCGACGAACTCGAAAATGGCCGCGCCGACGGGTATGTCCGTTCGGATGAAATCGGAAAAGCGGGTCTTGAAAAGTCTCTCGAAAGTCTCTTGCGCGGCGTGCGAGGTCAAAAAGTAAGCGAAGTCGATGCACGCGGCCGCATCAAAGCATCGGTCGGTGAAACTCCAGCCATAGACGGTTCCGACATCCGGTTAACGCTAGATATCGAATTGCAAAAAGCCGCCGAGACCGCTTTGCGAGAACAGCTTGATAAAGACAAGCTTGGACGCGGGTCCGTCGTTGCCATGGACCCTCGTGACGGATCCATTTTGGCGCTCGTCTCTTGGCCTGCATACGACAACAATATTTTTTCCGGAGGAGTATCTTCCACTGCATATCAGGCGCTTGCTCAAAATCCTGACCAACCGCTGTTCCCGCGTGCATGGGCAGGAACATACCCGTCCGGATCAACGGTTAAAATTGTCATCGCTGTTGCTGCATTGGCAGAAAAAATAGTTACGCCGCGTACGTCTATCCTGTCCGTGGGCGGGATTTCCGTCGGACCGTGGTTCTTTCCTGACTGGAAAGCCGGCGGTCATGGACCTTCGAATGTCCGTTATGCCATTGCGTGGTCGGTGAATACGTTTTTCTACACCGTGGGAGGCGGATATGAATCCTTTGTGGGACTCGGTGTCGATAAAATCAACGACTGGATGCGTGCATTCGGACTCGGGACAAAAACAGGCATCGATCTTCCCGGAGAAGTGTCAGGACAAGTCCCGACTCGTGAATTGAAAGAAAAACAAAAAGGCGAACGTTGGTATGTCGGCGACACATACAATCTCTCGATCGGACAAGGCGACCTGCTCGTAACGCCGATCCAAGTAGCGCATTACACGGCTGAAATCGCGAATGGGGGATATAAAGTCATCCCGCACCTTGCCTCCGAAGCAGCAACCACGACCATGGAACGGATTGCGCCAGAAGATGCGGTCAAAGAGGTGCGTCTCGGCATGCGCGACAATGTGACGTATGGCTCAGGACGTGCGTTATCGAATATGGCATTTCCGGTCGCTGGAAAAACAGGTACAGCCCAATGGCACTCGGAAAAAAATACGCATGCCTGGTTTACTTCCTTTGCACCATTTGAAAATCCCGAGGTGGTGGTTACCGTCCTGCTCGAAGAGGGGGGAGAGGGTTCGGCTGTTGCCGTACCGGTCGCCAGACGCGTCTTGGAGGCATGGTGGAACCTTCGTCAGGCAAGGGAGGGGGCCTTCTAGTTGACGGCTTTTACAGCCTCGTTTACGATCGAATAAATGAATTTATTTAAGGAAGCGTGTCCGTACGTCGGACCCGCTTTTCATTCTGTCTATGACTCAATACGTATCACCCGAATTTCTTGAGAAGCTCAAAGACGAGCTCAAAGATCTCAAAACCAATAAACGGCGCGAACTCGCCAACCGCATCGAAGAGGCAAAGGCGCTCGGCGACTTGTCCGAAAATGCCGAGTACCACGAGGCCAAAGACGCGCTCGGTTTTGTCGAAGGCCGCATCATGGAAATCGAATCGATTTTGAAAGATATGGTTATCGTCGAAAACGAGAAGGGCGCATCCAATGTCCGGATCGGCACCACGGTAAAAGTCATGGTCAATGGAAAGCCAAAAAGTTTCCAAATCGTCGGTTCAAATGAAGCTGATCCTCTTGCCGGCAAGATCTCAAACGAATCTCCGATCGGGTCCGCGTTAATGGGCGCAAAGGCTGGCGACAAGGTGTCGGTCAGTACTCCCGGCGGAACCACGGTGTACGAAGTCTTGGAAATCGGCTAAATTGTGGGCCATATGCTGGATGAACGTTCTGTCCGATTGGCGAAGCTCGAAGCCTTATCAGCCAAGGGAATCGATCCGTATCCAAAACAAACCGGACGCACGCACATGTGCGGCGATGCTCTGGCGTCATTTGAACTGCTCGAGTCTTCAAAAGAGCCATTAATTCTCGCCGGCCGCGTCATGACGATCCGCGTCCATGGCGGCGTCATGTTTGCGGACCTGCGCGATGAAAGCGGCTCCCTCCAGCTCGTCTTCAAAGAAGATGTCATTGGCGAGGCATTCGCCTTATTTCGAGACCACATCGATCCCGCGGATTTTGTCGAAGCATCCGGCACCGTCTTTACCACCAAGCGTGGAGAGAAATCCCTCGAAGTTGCCGAATGGCGTCTTTTGACCAAGGCGCTTTTGCCTCTGCCCGAAAAATGGCATGGCTTGGCCGATGTCGAAACGCGTTATCGCGAGCGCGAGCTTGACCTTATTTCCAATCCCGAAGTCCGTCAGCGGTTTGTGACGCGTTCACGTCTCATTTCTGCACTGCGTACGTATCTGGACGCCAACAATTTTTTGGAAGTCGAGACGCCTATCTTGCAAGGACTTGCAGGCGGAGCGGCTGCCAGACCTTTTGTCACTCATCATAATGCGCTCGATGTAGATCTCTTTTTGCGCATTGCACCGGAATTGTATTTGAAACGATTGATCGTCGGCGGATTTGAAAAGGTGTATGAGATCGGCCGCTGTTTCCGTAACGAAGGAATAGATCCGAGCCACAATCCCGAATTCACCATGCTCGAGCTCTACTGGGCATTTGGTGAGAAAGAACGTTTTCTCGCCTTCATGGAGGATATGCTTGGTCATATGATGCAAGAAGCCATGGGGACCAGCATCATCAAAACGGAAGGGGGAGAAATCGATTTCTCCGCACCGTGGCCGCGGATCACATTCCGTGAAGCAATCAAAGAAGCGACCGGAATGGATATTGATCAATTTGAAGATGCAGAAGATGTCGTGGAAGCATCGGAAGCGGCCGATCTCTCGATCGACTTCTCAAAATGCGTCGGACTTGGCGAGCATCTCGACGAGCTCTACAAAAAAACCGCCCGCGCAAATCTGCGCGGACCGGTTTGGGTACTCGATTATCCGGTAGCCATGAAGCCGTTATCGGGCCGTTCAGCCGAGGATCCGCAAAAAAGCGCAACCGCCCAACTCGTTGTCGAAGGGATGGAAGTTATCAATGCCTATTATCACGAGCTCAATGACCCGCTTGACCAGCGCCAACGATTTGAAGAGCAGCAATCGTTATCGGAGCAGGGGAGCGAGGAGGCTCAGCCAAAGGACGAGGAGTTCCTCACCGCCCTCGAGCATGGGCTTCCGCCCACATCCGGCATGGGAATGGGCATAGACCGTCTGGTGGCGATTCTGACCGGCGCCCCATCGCTCAAGGAGGTAATCCTTTACCCAACCCTCCGTCCGAAACAAAAAACTGAACACTAAAAACTGAAAACTATGTTGGATATCAAATTCATCCGCGAGAACGCCCAAGCCGTTAGTCTGCATGCGGAGCAAAAACGCATGCCTTTCGACGTCGACGTGCTTTTGGCTCTCGATGATCGTCGTCTCTCGCTCTTGAAGCGAGTGGAGGAGCTGCGTAAAGAACGGAACGAAATCGCAGACAGAATGAAATCGGCATTGCCTGATGAGCGGCCGCATCTTATTGAACGCGGCAAAGCGCTCAAAGATGAGCTCGCTGCTTCAGAAAAATCATTCGAGGATGCCGATAAGGCGTTTAAGGACGCCATGCTCAAGGTACCCAACCTGAACCACCCGGAAGCGCCTGTGGGCGCCTCAGACGCGGATAACAAGGTCATAGACACGGTCGGGGAGGTCGCTTCACTTCCTTTCCAGCCAAAATCCCATGTCGAGCTGGCAGAAGCGCTTGACCTGATTGATTTCGAGCGCGCATCCAAAGTTACAGGTGCAAAGTTTTATTTTTTGAAAGGAAAGCTCGCATTGCTCGAACAGGCGCTCATCACGTGGACGGTACGAGAAATGGCGGCCGAGGGTTATACGCCGATGAGTTCGCCCGACCTTGCGCGTGACGAAGTATTAGTCGGTACCGGTTTTAATCCGCGGGGTCCCGAGGCACAGATCTACTCTATTGAAAATTCAGATCTATCGCTCATCGGAACCTCGGAGATAACCCTTGGCGGTTATCACAAAGACGAAATTCTCGATGAAGCATCTTTGCCGATCAAGTACGCCGGTATTTCTCATTGTTACCGTACCGAAGCAGGCGCGTATGGCCGCGAGTCGTATGGCCTGTACCGCGTGCACCAGTTTTCAAAAGTCGAGCTTTTCGTGTTCTGCACGCCGCAGCAGTCGGACGCAATGCACATCGAGCTCCGCCGTTTGGAAGAGCGTATTTTCCAAAAACTCGGCATTCCATACCAAGTCGTAGATATCTGTACCGGAGACTTGGGCGGCCCCGCGTATCGCAAATATGATTTGGAAGGCTGGATGTGGGGGAGAAATGAAGGCAAGGGCGGTTATGGAGAAATCACCAGCACCTCGAACTGCACCGATTACCAAGCACGTCGCTTGAATGTCCGTATCCGCCGCAAAGACGGAACGCTCGAATACGCTCATACGCTGAATGGCACGGCAATTTCATTGGCCCGCGCCCTGATCGTAATCATGGAAAATAACCAGCAAGCCGATGGATCCATCAAAATTCCAGAGGTGCTTGTTCCGTTTACGGGATTCGATACAATCGGATAAGCATGGTTCACAAGACATGGATTGAAATCTCCAAATCGGCCCTGCGGCATAATGCGCAGGCCTTTTTGGGTCTGGCAGGAGACGCCGAGGTCATGGCCGTGGTTAAAGCAAATGCCTATGGGCACGGTGTAATTGCTATTGCCCGCAATCTGCAAAAAACAGGAATAAAACTTTTTGGCGTCGATTCGCTCGACGAAGCGCATGAGCTGCGCCGCGAGGGGATGCATACGCCTATTCTCGTGCTCGGATACACCCCGCTCTCTCGGCTCGTCGAGGCTGTAGAGCAAGGGTTCTCTTTTGTTGCCTATAATCCAGAAACGTTTCGTGCATTGTCGCGTTTGAAAACAAAAAAACAATTCAAACTTCATCTTCCGATTGAAACCGGCCTTCAGCGGCAGGGGATAAGGCTCAAGGATTTACCGGCCATCATCAAACAAATTAAAAGCGATTCAAGAATGGTTGTGGAGGGCGTCCACACTCATTTCGCGAATATAGAAGACACGAAATCGCGGGCATATGCAGATAAGCAGTTGAGTGAGTACAAAAAGGGAATAGCTATTTTAAAAGAACACAATATTTACCCAAAGTATCTTCATACGGCTGCAACTGCTGCATCAATTTTGTACTCGGATACGCATTTCAATCTTTTGAGAGCGGGGATTGGGTTATACGGACTTTGGCCATCGAAAGAGACGCGTACGTCAAAACACAAAAAACATGACATTGTTTTGAAACCCGTCCTCGAATGGAAGACCATGATTGCCCAAGTAAAATCGGTCCCAAAAGGATCTGCCGTAAGCTACGGATTGACCGAACGAGTCAAACGAGATTCTAAAATTGCTGTATTGCCAATTGGATATTATGACGGGTTTGACCGATCCGGCATGTCAAAGCGTGCGCATGTTCTTATTCGTGGCCGGCGATGCAAGGTAATTGGCCGAGTCTGCATGAATATGTGCATGGTTGATGTGACGGATGTGCCGGGTGTTCGCATCGAGGATGAGGTGGTGCTAATTGGCAAATCCGGTAAACAGCAGATCACGGCAGAAGACATGGCAAAACTCGCCGGAACCATCAACTACGAGGTGGTTGCCAGATTGAATCCGCAAATACCTAAAATCTTGGTAAAATAGCACCATGAAACGGCTGGGAGTCCTATTGGGCGGAATCTCCAATGAACGGGAGATCTCTTTAAAATCCGGTAAGCAAATCATCAAGCATCTCGATCGTAAAAAGTACCAAATCCGCGCGTATGATCCAAAAACCCAACTCATGCGCTTTATTAAAGATGCAAAATCAGGCCGTATTGATATCGTTTTCAATGCATTACACGGAAAAGGCGGCGAGGACGGGTCTATCCAAGGGGTTTTGGATTGGCTGAATATCCCATACACGGGTTCCGGAGTACTTGCTTCTGCCTTGACTATGGATAAAGAAAAAACCAAGGCCATGTATCGTCAAAACGGGATCCCGACGCCGCCATCAATCATCGTCGAATCAGTCGATCTAAAACGGATTAAATCTAAACTTGGAAAGCAAATCGTAATTAAACCCAATATGGATGGTTCGAGCGTAGGCGTCTCGGTGAACCCGCCATATTCGCAATGGAAAAAGCTGATCGAATCCCGCATAAAAGCCGAAGGCTCCTGCCTCTTAGAGTCATTCCGTGCCGGACGAGAGCTCACGGTCGGAATTCTCGGTTCGCAAGCCCTACCAGTCATAGAAATTCGTCCGAAAACAGCTTTTTTTGACTTTGAAGCAAAATACATAGCCGGAATGTGTGAAGAAATTTGTCCGGCTCCAATTCCAAAAAAGATCACTCTTGAAGCACAGGCGCTGGCTTTAAAAGCACACAAAATACTTGGTTGCAGGGGATATTCGCGCACCGATATGATTTGGGGGAAAAAGGGTATCGAAGTCCTAGAAACGAACACACTTCCAGGAATGACCGAGACATCGCTTTTACCATTGGCAGCACGCACGGCCGGTATTACGTATCCAAAACTGCTCGATCACATGATCCGATTAGCCGGTAATAATTCATTATGAAGTCGAAACGCGCAGCCGCGTATTCGAGCGGCGATTGGAGCCAAGCAGTCCGTGCCGAGCGCTGGAGCAAGCGTAATGCGGCTTTTAGCATGCTTGGGATAAGCGCGGTGATTGGATGGCTCTATGTTCTATTCATGAGTCCGCTTTTTATGGTGACCGAAGTCGAGGCGAGGGGACTAAAGACCTTGGATCCTATGGATGTTACACGCGAAGTCTTCCGGACCCTCGATAGTAGGGAAGGGGGGCCAGAATGGCTAAAGCGCCATATGTGGTTCATTAATGAGTCGGAGCTTGAAAATCAGCTAAAAGAGCGTCTATTTACAGCAAAAGTGGATGTGGATAAGTCATTTACCAGTATTTTACGACTCTCGGTAGAGGAGAGGTCTAAAAGGCTGATTTTCCATTCAAAACAGCAATATCTCTGGGTAGATCTTCAAGGCGTGGTCACGGATGAATTATCTGCAGAAGAAAAACGTGAAGCCCAAGCTCGTCTACTCGGTCAGCGTTTATCTCGTCCTGACGAAGCTCCAATCATTAAACGTAATTTTGATGATCCAATTGGAGTTGGTTTTACCATTGCAGATACGCGCGAAGTCCGTGAATGGCTTGATCTAGCGGATCAATTAACACGCGACGGCATGTCATATCGTGAAGTTGAGCCTCCAAAAGCTACGAGTACACGCTTTAGCGTGCTTAGCCGCGATGGATATGACGTGATCATGGATATCACGACACCTATAGACCTACAGGTGAATACCTACAACGCGTTTAAATCGTCTGGGACAAAAATCAAGGCTGTGGAGTACCTGGACGTTAGAGTTCCAGGACGCGTTACGCTGAAGGAGAAATAATTGAGAAATATTTTTTGAACGCGATATTTCTAGACGACGCGTGCGGGCGTTTAGAAATATCGCGAATGTTATACGTACGCAAAGTGGAATCGCTAAAAGGCCAAGATTAGAAAAAAGCTCCACTATGCGACGTATAACATATATTGTGCGACGCATGCATATCCTGAAATCCAGTCTTTACTGCCCTACCCTGCCTTCAAAAATGAATTTTTCTCACCTGTTGATTTGACCCTTCATTTCGTCTCCTTTAGGATTTTTGTGGAGGTTTTTATGTCCGCCTACGCCGATTCGGATCTTCCTCACCCGGATGCATCCGATGATCCGGACACCGTTCATTCCTTCGCTCCGATCATCGAGTTCTTTCTCGTGATCATGCTCGGCATTTACCAGCTGGCGGAATTCCTCATGGAAATCGCCGCTCTCCCCTTCGCCAAGGCTCCATCCCCTTCGGAGGCATGAGCTGATGCGGAAGAAAATCAAATACGGTCTCAAAAAGATCGTGGATCGAGTGCGGCTCGTATACGATCGCATCTACGAGATCTACTATGCGGTCAAACCGCCGCCCTCCTGACCTAAAACCCCGCTAAAGCGGGGTTTGTGCTATCTTTTCTCCATATATGACCAAAGAAGAATACATGCGCCTGACAGCCTATACCTCGATAGAACAGGCCCGACACGATTTGAATATTCTTCGTTCCATGTTCGTGGTCGTTCTCATCGCCATATTCGCTTCGGACTACTTGTATGTCTTGCTGTATCAAATCAATCGTGACTTTGCGGTCTTTCTGCTAATTGGATATGTCTGTCTTCTAGGATTGTTTGTCTGGAAATGTCATGAGCTGAAACAAAAAACAAAACAGGTGAACAAGGCATCGCTTGTGTTTTCGATTATTCTAGCGCCTATAAGCTGGATCTGGTTCTACCCGCAAATGACCGAACCTCTCGAAATAATTGTAGGTAACCGCCAGCCTCCGACATCCGTCCAATCAATGGCAGAACGCGATGCGCTTCGCAAAAAAGGAAACCGTGACACCATCCGTACTATTGCCCTGGTATTCGTTCTCACATTGGCCGCCCTGTCAGTCATCTTCTTTTTTCAGCTACGCAACCAAATGTAGAAAATTGAAAGACCCGCCCCGAAGTGAATC
Source organism: Candidatus Uhrbacteria bacterium (assembly GCA_020854265.1). Taxonomy (GTDB): domain Bacteria; phylum Patescibacteriota; class Patescibacteriia; order 2-12-FULL-60-25; family 2-12-FULL-60-25; genus CAIXDN01. The sequence continues at coordinate 35,150 of JADZFU010000002.1, read as the reverse complement.
GGAGCGGGTCTCGTGATCGTCAGCGTCGGACGATGTCGGTGTACAGGGAAGTACCTTCTACCCTCGGATCCGTGTTCTGGTCCAGGGTGAGCGTCCCTTGGACGGTAGAGGGCGGTCCTTCGACCAGTGACGCACCCGTCTCCCAGTCCATCGAGAACCACACGCGGAACAGCTCATCCGGACCAAGCGCTGCTTCATCCGGATTCACTTCGCAGAGCAGCACGATGTGTGCGAAATCGCTGAAGCTGGTTCCCCGGTCTTCGGTCGTCACGGGGATGCCGAGATCCTCGAAGACAAGGGTATCGCCTTCGAAGCGTGCCTCGACCCGCGACTCGTATGCCGCGCCGAAGAGGTACATCCAGCATCGGTCAACGACTTGGCGGATGCTGGACGGCGATGACACGTTCCGTTCGTCGATGTGGATGGTACGTGTCTCGAGCGTGATGCGCTCGATCGTGCCGTTGAGGTCGCCACTATTCATGGCGTACAGGTCCATGAGGCCCGTGGTGACGGGGAAGGACGTCGAATCGATCGTCGTCGAAACCGTGTGGTTGTTGCGATCGATGATGATCTCGGCGTGGCCCATAGTCGGCGCACCCGCATCAGGCCACACGTAGGAGCCGGAGTCGGTGGCCGTAGGGCCGCCGCTGTCCGTGGCGGACGTAAGCCCGTGGTTGATGTAGCAACCGGAAAGCAGGAACATCGGAATGAAAAAGAACCCGCAGCTGTATCGCATCTTTACCCTCTTCTTGATCAGCCGAGAAAGGCTCGGCAAATCGTTTTGAAGGACAAAAAAATACGTGAGCTACGATGTGTTCATGATAGCATATTTTATTACTTTTGTCAAGTTTTTACTTAACAAAACTTGGCTCTATATAGCCTTATTTACGTACGGAGTCCCCTTCCCTGTTTTAAAAGACGCAGGTTGATGATGGTCAGAATAGTTGCTACCACGAGTAAAAAGAAAAACCCGATAAGCGGATTCGTATCCGCGATCCCGTAAAACCCGTAACGGAAGCCATCCACCATGTACACTATGGGATTCGCGTAAGAAATAGTCTTGAAGAATGGCGGAAGCATATCCAGCGAATAAAACACGCCGCCAAGGTACGTGAGCGGTGTCAGGACGAAGGTCGTAAAAATATTCACGTCATCGAATTTTTTCGCATAGAGCGAGTTCAAGAATCCTCCAAGTGCAAACACAATTGAGGTAAGCAAAGCAAAGATCACGATGATAAAAATATTTTTGATGGACGGACGCGTAAAGAAGATCGAAACACAAAATACCAGAATGCCGGTAGAAAACGCTCGGAAAATCCCTCCGGCAACATAGCCTGATAAGATGGTCGCATTTGAAACCGGCGCAACGAGCAGCTCTTCAATGCTGCGCTGAAACTTTGAACCGAAAAACGAAAAGACAACATTGGTATACGCAGCCGTTATCACCGACATCATCACGATACCCGGCACGATATAGCTCATGTAGCTAATGCCTTGAATCGGTGCGATTTGGGAACCGATGAAGGTACCGAAAATCAAAAAGTATAAACCCTGAGTGATCACGGGCGGCAAAAATGTCTGCGGCCAGATCCGGAATAAGCGGACAATCTCGCGGTTCAGGATTGTCTTCATGGCAACCCACTGGATGGGATTCTTCATATCGTTTCGTGTGTGAATGCGAGATACGCTTTTTCAATCGAACCATGTTCTTTTACCAATTCGGCTGTCGGAGCAAGTTTTACAATCTCCCCTTTTTTAAGAATGGCAACCGTACGGGAAAGCTGCTCAGCCTCTTCCATGTAATGCGTAGTAAGCACTATGGTGGTTCCCTGTTTATTGAGTTCTTTCAGATACTCCCACATGCCGCGGCGCAATTCGACATCCACGCCGGCAGTCGGTTCATCCAAAAGAAGGACTTTTGGTTTATGCATTAGTGCCCGAGCCACCATCAATCGGCGTTTCATGCCACCCGACAAGGTCATGGCTTGCATATCTTTCTTTTCCCACAAACCTAGCGCTTTCAAGAGCTCCTCGGCACGCGGTTTTGCTTTATCGCGAGGAACACCGTAAAAACCGGCTTGATCGAGAATGATTGACTCCACCTTCTCGAAAATATTGAAATTAAACTCCTGCGGCACAACGCCGATTTGTGACTTCACTCCATCGATATCTTCATCAAGATCAACCTGGTGGACAATAGCCTTTCCTCCCGTCTTGTTTACCAAGCCGGTCAAAATTCCGATGATGGTAGTTTTCCCTGCTCCATTTGCACCGAGGAGAGCAAAAAAATCGCCGGATTCAATTTCTAAATTGACGCGGTGCAGGGCATGCACGCCATTTGCATAGGTTTTTTCCAAATCCGTTAAGTGGACGGCGTTCATACGGGTGGTTTGGGCGAGTAAATATTTATATCGAACCAGGCTTTAAAACTTGAAAGGAGGTCTCGTGTCGTGAATTGGATAATTTTTTGATAGGTTTGCCGATCCGCGGCCAAGCCTTGGATCTCGATCCCGAATGAACGGCATAAATAGAGCGCTCTGGCTAGATGGAACCGCTGAGTCACTATGACGGCGCGGTCTATCTGAAAAACCTCTTTGGCGCGTTTACAGCTTTCATAGGTGCGGTAGCCATGTCCGTCAACCACCAGATCCGTAGCCGGCACGCCTAGCTCGGTTGCAATGCGTGCCATGACGCGTACTTCATCAATGTGGAAGGCGCCATCATCGCCTGTCATCAGGATTTTGTCGACTTTGCCTGCGCGATACAGCTCAACTCCGGTCAAGATACGGTCCATGAGCGCGTCGGATGCATTTCCGCTCTCGGTAACGCTTGCGCCGAGGACAATGGCATACGGAGCCTCTTCGATGGAAACAGCATCGGGTTTGATAAAGCCGATCTCCTTGGTCTGGACATACAAAATAACTCCGGAGACAAAGGTCACCGCAAGCAGGCCGCTGCCTATGAACCAGCGGAGGATGCGTGTCTTGTTCATTCGATAAGCGGTTTATCGACGGGCGAAGGGATGTGGCCCGTTCCCGATCCGGAAATCTTTAACACATCTTTGTCGATGAGCTTAAGCGCCTTATCCGCGTCATTGTATTTATTGACTACGGTTCCGAGGTGCTTGCCGATAGCCGTGAAGGATTCATCGTACTGGGCAAGGTGGCGTCCCAAATCGCCAACACGCGCGCGTATCTCTTTGGCTTGTTCTTCGATTTTGAGCGCGCGGAGCCCTTGGAGCACGGTTTGGAGATATGCCGTAAAGCTCGTCGGGGAGACGATAATAACATGATATTTTGTCGATGCACGCTGGAGCAGGCTCTCCGTATCCTCCCCTATTTCGCCGATTTTGTTGACGAGCAAATCGTAATAGATTGCTTCATGAGGGATGAACATGAAGGCAAACTCCATAGTCCCCTCCTCCGGACGGATATACTTGGACGTTTCTTTGATGCGATTTTTCAAATCGTTTATGAAAACCTTCTCGTAATTGGCGCGTTCGGACGGATCCTGCGCCTCGACGAGGCGGTTATAGTTTTCAAGCGAGAACTTTGAATCAACCGGGACGATTTTGTCTTGGATAAAAATCGCGGCATCGACGATCTCCCCGTCTTTGAATGCATACTGCATTTGATACTGGTCAGGAGCAAAAACCGTTTTCAATATTGTTTCCAGATAATACTCGCCCAAAATACCGCGCTGTTTTGGATTCGTGAGGATACGCTGGAGATTCTCGAGCTGGCCAGAAAAATTCAGGACCTGTTTGTTGGTTTCCTCTATTTTTACAAGCCGTTCGGTAACATCGCGAACCACGCCGGTCATTTGGTGTCCGGTTGTTTGTTGGTGGCGCACATTCTCCTGCATGCTCTGGCGCATTTCCTCGGCCATGCGGTCGATGCGGTCATTGACGAGGCGGAGCATCTCTCCTTCTTGTCCGGACCCCGATTTTCCGCGCACGATCAAATAGGCCAAAATGCCAAAACCGATGAGGAGAATCCCCCCAAAAATAAGCAAAAAAGTATCGGACATATACAGGCTGACAGTCTATCCCGAATGTCTCGTCTTGCAAACTTGACGCCTATTAGGTATATACCGAATCAACGATAACCAAAACGTATGACTGCACTCAATCTCAATGTTGGACGTTCCTCCTTTGACCGCGACATGCCGGATTTTGATGTCGAGGAATCAGAAAACCTCGCCGCGCTCGGCATGCATGTAACCGGCGGCAAAGACGAGGAAGAAGAAGAGGAAGAAGGCGTAGAAAAAGAAGTAGACAAAACCGAAGTCGAAAAAGCCGAACCTGATGAAAAAGAGAAAGAATTGGAAGAGGTAGACGAGCTTGAAGAGCTCGACCGTCTCGAAAAAGAATTCCGCAAGGAAGACGCGCCAACGCTTGAAGACGTAGAGGAATAAGAAAAACGGTCCGACATCTCGTCGGACCGTTTTCAGTTCAGAGCTTCTTGTTCATGGGCGGGTCGAGGAAGACGCCGCTCCAGTGCTGGCCGTGCTCCTCGGCCTTGATCAGCTTCACCTCGAACGAGGTGTAGTCGAACTCCTGTCTCACGAGCTCCTTCTTGACCCAGTCGTGCACCATCGGGCAGTTCTCCGTGGACTTGAACGTGCCCTCGGTGCGCACTGGCTCCTTGTCCTTGCGGAAGACCGTGATCTCGTACTTCCCTTCCGGTGAGCCGAGATTTCCCTTCTCGCCGTCGACGAGCTGGCCCTTGAACGTCATCCCGTTCGCGAAGGCGATCTCGAAGTGGGTCTGGGGTCCGGAGAGCAGTCGGCGGAACTGCTCCATCGCCTCGGCGATCCACAGTTCCCCTTCCTCGGCCGGACGCGGCGTCGGACTGCCGTCGCCCTCCTCCCAACGCGTCCCGTCGTCCCAGTAGACGAAGCGCTTGCGCTCCTTCTTGTAGGGATGATAGTCGCTCTCCTTCTCGAAGTAGCGCGCGCCCATGCAGGTCTTGATGCGCCACCCTTCGGTGCGGGTGCGAACGGCGAACTTCGCGCCGAAGCGGAAGACCGGATCGTCCTGCAGGCCGTGCGGGAACGCGTAGTCGCCTACCAGTACTTCTTCGCCGACGGCATAGAACCACGGCTCCATGGCTCCGCACTCGACGATGCGCTTGAAGCCCGGCAAGCTCCTGATCCTCTCCCAACGGTCCTTGATCGGACCGAAGTAGGAACGTTCTTCGTGGCACTTCCAGACCTTGTCGTAGGCCTTGCGGGCCTGCTCGAGCGTCTCCCACTCGCTGAAGAAGCCGCCATTGTTGGACCGATCGTTGATCACGATCGGCCAGCGTTCGTCCGGCGGCTGCATGATCTCGAGCACCTCGACGTAGCGGTACGCGTCGGAGTCTTCGCTCTGACCCGCGCCGTACTTGTGCTGCTTGATGTTGTAGCGCGAAGGCTGGCCGTAACTGCCATGCGAGACCAGGGTCCGTGTCAGTGGCAGCCCGATGCTGCGCACCTTGGTCTCGAGGAACTTGCTCACCGCCTCCTTGTCTTCGGGGCGGCAAGTGAATTCGACCGCGGTTCCGAGCGCCGTGCGCCCTTCGCTGTGCGTGTAGGTGCTGAACTTGGACTCTCCGCCCATGTCTTTTCTCCTGTAAAGAACGGTCTTTGCTTATCAAAATATAATCATCTTGTCCAGATATCAAAAAGCCCTCCGACGAGTAGTCAGAGGGCTTTGAAATTCAGAGGATCTCTACTTTCGGAACGATAAAGGCTGTATGCCATTGCCTGGAAATATTTCGGAACCCGGCTTTGCGTAGCCGCGTACCGAGGCCTGGCAAATGTCCTGCACCCCAGATCGTTGCCACGTGAGAAGTCTCGGCATGCCGCAGCATGGCTTCCATGGCCACGTCATTGCGATGCTCGACGATTACGGCATGCTGTTTGGCCGCCTTTTTCGACACGAGTCGCAACAAGGGCGAAAGAGTGTCAAACAGGGGCATTTGCCCGATGATCAGCGCGATGAGCGCAAGCCCGATCTTTCGTTCGGCCCGTGTTTTTATCGAAGCTTCGAACTTGGCCAAGGCCAAGATCAAGTCCGACGATTTCTCCGTCAGATCCGACAGCTCTTTCCACGAGATATCGGTATTGATCCAGCTCGCTTTATACTCGAGCGACTCTTTCTGGTCTTCGAGCCCCAGGCGGCAGATGAAACGCCTGAATGAAGCCATGGCTTTGCGCACTTTCTTGTTGCTGCGCTGCTCGTCATGCGAGACCGACTTCATCTCTTCTTTCGAAGGGGCTTTTACCAGCTCGTAGAGGATGATGTGATCGGCTTCAAGCTCGTTGATGATCTTCGTCAGCGTTTCGTAGTAACTCGCCAAGCCCACGTGCATCGTGCCTACGACTACGATTTTCCGTCCGTCGGATTCGCGCTGATAGTAGTCGATGGGCGTCTGTAGACGGTCCTCGGTCCGCCGGACAAACTCGAGTCCGAATAATCGGTTTAGCCTGATGAGCATGACGCGAACTGGCCAAGTCATCATCCAGAGGAAAAGAACGGCATTCAGGAGCAGGCGTTCGTACCAGAGCATCCGGTTCGATTTTTTTCGTGACACGCACGGCCTCCATGCGGCAAATAATCATAAAATATTTGGAATGTCAATCAATCAAAAAGCCCTCTGACGAGTAGTCAGAGGGCTTCGAAAGCGAGTCAACGCTCGTAGTGCGGCACGAGGACGAGCTCGTGCATGGTAAGCGGACGGTAGCCGTCCGTGGTCGGGATGAGCCAGCGGTAGTAGCCGGCGCGGATCGCGCCCGTCGCGATGACGAAGGCGTGCCACTGCTCCTCGCGGAGCTTCTGCTTGGCGGCGTTCTTCGCCTCCTGCGCTTCATCCTTCTCGCGGGCGGTCTCGCGCTGCATGAGCGCGATGGCCTCGGCCTCGAGGCGCTTCTTGCGCGCCTCGACCTGACGCATCTGGATACGCGCCTTCTTGCGCTTGACCCGATCGCCGGGCTGTCCCTCGTAGACCCACCCCAAGTAGCCCGTCTCGCCGAGCTCTTCGTAAAGAGCGACGGCGTTCTCGCGGTTCGTGATCAGGCCGAGCTTCTCGTGGAAGGTAAGGCTGACGATACCGGAGTACGGCGCGCGCCACATCGCGTCGTAGGAGTCGTGGTACGGCTCGAGGTGGTCGAACACGATGTGCTGACCCGGGATGGTACGCGTGTCGAAGTGCGCCCGCAGGAAGCCCTTCATCTGCTCGGGGTGCATGCCCCGGCAGTGCTTGGCGATCCAGCGGAACGCCGGCGTGAGGCGGTCCTTGAACTCCTTGCGCACCTTGCGGCGCTTGGGGAGCGTGCGCCGCTCGAGGATCTCGTCGTTGACGATGGCCTCGTGCAGCATCATCCGGACGCTGTGGCGCTCCTTGCGGGTGCTCCAGTAGCGGTCCAGCTTGTTGAAGAGATAGCGCCCGCCCTCGATGACGGTGCGCTCGATTCGCTTGGTGGACATGAAGAGTAGGTCCTTTCAGCCTACGCAAGTCTTCATGGCGACCTCCTTTCTTCGGGTTCGGGTTATGGAAAGATGTAAAACCGTTACACCCCCTCGCGGAGTCCGATCAGGTCGGACGCTAGGAGGGATGCCCGAGCCGTAGTTACGGCTCGGGGCCCAGTTAGGGTCTCCTACGCTCCCACCGGCTGCTTGCGCAGCTCTGCGGATTGGGTACCGCATGTTGTCCATGAAACCGTTGGTCGGTCGAGGGGGTTTGGGCCCCCGGCCTCTTACCTATGATCCGCGATTCGCACGGACATGCAAGGTAATGCGGTTGGACGTGGTGGAAAAGCGTTTCTTCCGATTCGCATCGGTAGTCCTCCCCACGGTGATGTGGTGGAGATTTCAGGTCGGTTCAATCCGTCCACGACGGAGAACCTTCCTTCTTTTTCCGGTGCATGACTTCCGGAACGAGGGTTGGCTTCGTCAGCCAGCACCCCGTTTTTGCGTCTGGTGAATCTACAGGTGCCGTACTCCTGTTGGAGGACGATCACCTGCCCAGACACCCCTAAACGGGATGCCTGGTAAACGTTTGACGCCATCGCGCCGTCAAACGTCCGCCTCTGTTTCCCCAGTGCTTTAGCCCGTAGGCTCGGCCAAAGCACCGCCGCGGAGAAAATTGGTACCGCGGTACACCAGTCCGCTTATGCGGACCCTTTCTTTAATGCCAACCGTCGAACATGGCACGACTCCTCTCACTGTCACGGCTTGTGACAATGACAAGTAAATCATAATTTTAATATTTTGTCAATACTAGAATATGCATTTTTAATCTATCCACTATTTTAGCTAAATTAAGCTATTTTTAGTATAAAATTGATCAATACAAATTGACAAAAAGTACATTTTGTGGTTTACTATATCCGCCCGGAATGAAAGGAGTTGTTATGGGCCACGTACCTTCTCGAACCACATCGGTCAGTCCATGGCTCATGCCGACCCCCTGCTTGCCGGGTACAACCCCGGTACGCTAGCAGGAGGTTCGAACAACATGAGTCACGGATGAACAAGCTCGTCTGCAAGATGAGCCCCTTCAACCAGCAGGAGTTCTGCAAAGCGTGAACGCCTCGTGGCGCTCACGTCGCCGCCTACAGGTACTGTCACTCGTCATCGTCTGCGTGTCTTTCGCCTACCACTAGGTGGTCGGACTCGCAGCACGAAAGAAGATCCCGGAGCTGAAAAACGCGAAAGTCGCGCAAACTTCTCAGCACGGGAAGTGACAACCTAAGGAGGCCACATGATCGGTGGTGGTTAGTCCTAGCGCCCACCCGGAGTTTGAGTCGAAAGATTCGCTCCGGGTGGCTTTATTTTTCCGCAACTGCAAACAGTGCGCGCAAAGCGTCCGCGATATGCTTGTCCTCGATGATAACGCTAAACACTTTTCCTGAAAGCGTTACGAGGGCGATTTTGTTTCCGTAAATCGTGATATTTGATTTGAAGCCGGTATGTTTTGCATCGAGTCCGCGGATGCTGGGTGACGGGCTCTGGTATCCGTCCTTGCGTGCATAAAAAGCCACAACCTTGGCATTCGCTTTTTTGATCTCCGTACGGACCGGTTCCAGGTCTTCTTTGGACAAGACAAGATCAAGTGCATCGAGATCGGCAATCTCATGTACTTCTTTTGGTTTGTCTTTTTGTACATCGGCCAGATATGCGCGGATCGCTTCTTTGCCCTCGTACATGCGTACGGTCGGCCGCTCTCCCCCGATTTGGAGCTCGAGCTCAGGCAGGGAGTGTTCCAAGTCGTGGATCTGCTCTTTCATCTCAGCTTCTTTGCGTTTTGCATACGCCAAAAGCTTGGATGGCGGTTCGGCAACAAAGAGGCGCTTTTTTCCGTGCAGGACGCTCGACATGAGTCCGCGTTCCGTCATGCTCTCAATAGCCAGATAAATCGCTTGTCGCGAGAGATGCGTATGCTTGGTAAGCTCGACGACCGTACCTGCGCCGTGTTTGAGTGCGGCCAAATATGTTTTGAGCTCGCTATCGTTTAGCCCGAGCGATTTCAGGATCTGCGCAAAGTCTTTCATATCAGGCTTTATGATAGCACTTTACTGGCACACCGCGCACTCTTCGGTAGCGACATCGCGTTTTACCGACTGTGCATCAATCGTTTCGGCATTGATCGGCGCCGCCGAGCGGACATAGTACAGCGATTTCACGCCGGCTTTCCACGCCAGCATATGCACTTCGTTCAGGTATTTGCCGGATATGGGCGTCGGGAAAAACAGGTTCAGCGATTGCGCCTGGTCGATATACGGCTGGCGGTCAGCGGCCTGCTGGACGAGCTCGCGCATATTCATCTCGTACGGAGTACGGAATACCGCCTTCTCATCCGCCGTGAGAATATCAAGATTGATTACGCTCCCCTTGTCCGCGATCACTCTCTTCCAAACTTCAGTGGTATTTTGTCCTTTTGATTCGAGTAGGCGTTCGAGGTGTTTGTTTTTGTATAGGAAGCTTCCCGAAAGCGTTTTTTGAAGGAAGGCATTGCCGGAAATCGGTTCGATGGACGGGCTGGCCTCATTGCAGATGAAGCTGGTCGAGGCTGTCGGTTGGATGCTTGTAACATACGTGTTTCGGCGCGTACCTCCGTCCAGGGGCAGTCCCCGTTCCTTTCCGAGTTTTTCGGATGCGGCATGGGCGTATTTCTGGATCTGCGAGAAAATATCCTTGTTGATTTGGCGCGCAAGCAGACTCTCAAACGGCACGAGTTTGCTCATGAGATAGCCGTGATATCCCATTACGCCTAACCCGATCGAGCGCTCGTGACGTACGGAGTTGACCGCCTTCTTAAATTCGACCGGATCCGCCATTTCGCAGAATGTTTCAAGGTTATTATCAAGCGCGGTCACGCAGTCAATGGTGATTTGTTCGATCTGGCTTTTCCAGTCATCCCATTTTTCGACATTGAGATTCCCGAGACAGCAAACCGCCGTACGCTCCTCGTTCGTCGGTAAAACGATTTCCGTGCACAAGTTGCTTTGACGCACCCAGAGCCCCTTCTCTTGGTGGTGCTGCGGAACAGCACGGTTCACCGTATCGATAAACAGCAGGTACGGCTCCCCTGTCTCGGCTCGCATCATCAGGATTTTTCTCCAAATCTCCAATGCATTCAGTTTTTTTGTGACGGTTTTATAATGCGGATCAACCAGGTCGTACTCCCGGTTTTCTTCTACCGCTTTCATGAATTCGTCGGTGACGACGATGCCATTGTTCAGATTAAGGCACTTACGGTCGAGGTCTCCGCCAGTCGGCTTGCGCATCTCCAAAAAATCTTCGATATCCGGATGGTCGATGCGCAGGTAGGCGGCGGCAGCTCCGCGACGCGTTGAATTGCGCGAAATGGCAATTGTCTCCGAATCCATGATTTTCAGGAACGGAATAATACCGGATGACTTAAGTCCGCTTGCCTTGAGGGGCGCATTCTGTCCGCGCAGCTGTGACCAGTCCGTGCCTATCCCTCCGCCATATTTCGATAGAAAAGCATTTTCACGGTAAATATCGAATATGCCTTCCAGCGTATCTGGAACGGTGTTCAAAAAGCAGGAAATCGGCAGGCCTTTTTTGGTTCCGATATTCATCATGGTTGGCGTGGCAGGGATATACCAGGCTTTTGCCATGTAGCTATACAGGCGTTGAGCCAGTCCCTTGTCTCCTCGCGCAAGTCCGGTGGCGACGCGCGCGTAAAACATCTGGAGATTCTCTACGAGATTCCCTGCTTGATCTCGCAGGAAGTAGCGGTCACGCAGGTTCTCAAGACCAAAGTAGGTCATGAGATGCTCATGCTCGCGCGTGGTCTGGATCGACTGCTGCACGTCTTTATTTGTGGTGTAGTACTCGCTATCCCAGCTGCCTTTGCCGGCAGTTTGCTGGTCGATTTCGGCCATCAGAAGATCGCGGGCGGCTCCGAGATCATTATTCGACAATGCGTCTATGACGTTTGAATAGGTTCCCATAAAGGTTCGTTTTATAGAGTAGATTTTTTACCAGTCCGCGACCACGCCTCCTTTTGCGTATTCCGTTGCCCTGTTTTCAAAGAAGTTCGTATGTTCTTTTGCATTGACCATGACGTCGAGCCATGCCAGCGGGTTTGGGGAGTTATACAGTTTCTCTAATCCGAGATCGTTCAGCTTTTTGTCCGCCGTGTAGCGGATGTACTGTTTAACATCCTCTGGCTTGAGTCCGGGGACGGCCCCCATGGAAAAGCACGTGTCTATGAAATGATCTTCGAGCTTCACCATGTCGTCGCATGCTTGGTGGAGTAAGCTTTTCAGCTCCTGCGTCCAAATATGTTTATTTTCTTTGAGGAGTTCGCGGAAGAGGTGGCAGACCCCTTGGCTGTGCAAGGTCTCATCGCGGATGCTCCACGTGACAATTTGTCCGACGCCTTTCATTTTTCCGAGGCGAGGAAAATTCATCAAAATCGCAAAGCTTGAGAACAGGCTAACGCCCTCCATGAATCCTCCAAACACTGCCAGGTTGATTGCGAGTTCTCGTACATCGCGTACATCAAAGGTTTGGATGTATTGGTATTTATTGCGCATGGACTCGAATTCCAAAAACGCACTGTATTCTTTTTCCGGAAGCCCGAGCGAATCGTTTAAATACGAGTAGGCCCATACATGGGTGCTCTCCATGGCGGCAAATGCCGAGAGCATCATTTTGATTTCCGGCTTCGGAAACGCCGGAATCAAACGCTGGTTGTAGTTATTATTGACTTCAATGTCTCCTTGCGTAAAAAAGCGCAAGATTTGGATTACGAGATTTTTTTCTTCCGGGGAGAGTTTAAATCGGAAATCCGAGATATCCGACTCCATCGGTACCTCGATTGGCAGCCAATGCGCTTGGTTTTGTTTCTGGAAGTATTCGAAAAACGTCGGATACTCAAACGGCCGGTAGAATGGCCGATGCGTGAGAATGGGGCTTGCGCCAAAGAGCAGACTCATAGCATCGGAATCAGATTTGCCCATCAATCCGGTTCAGGAAGGATTGGTTTACATAGCTAGGCGCACCCGCTGGCGGCATGGCTGCGCTTTGTCCCGCCTCGTTATATAAACCGACGCTTTGGCGGTCTTCTGGCGTCAAAAACTTGAGCGCAAGCCAGCGAAAAATATAATCGACAATCGATTTTGCCTGCGGGATATTCGGATTTTGCGTGGGTCCCGACGGTTCATAGCGCGCATGCACAAATTTGTTTACCAAAACTTTGAGTGGTACTCCATACTGAAGACCGATCGAAATTGCCGTAGCAAACGAGTCCATGAGCCCTGCAAGCGAGCTGCCCTCTTTGGAAAGGCTGATAAAGACTTCGCCCGGCTGGCCGTCCTCATATAAGCCGACCGTAACATAACCCTCGGTTTGGGCGATTTGAAATTTATGGGTAATGGCTTTCCGCTCGTCGGCTAAGCGGCGGCGGCGCGGTACGTATGCATCTCCAGCAGCGGACATCGGGTTCATATTCAAGCGGTGTAAAAAAACGAAAAAAGAAAACAAGAAGCCACTGCCCGGCCGATGTTCCGGGCTGTTCAATCAGAATCGTTTGTGATATCGGGGTCCCTTCATCCGACCCTGCCCGACGCATGCATCGTCAGACATTCGCGTGGAATCGGTATTCAGGTGGCCCGACCACTAGATCTAGTGGTCTAAATCAGATTATACCACAAGATATAGTGTACGGTGGATAACTTTACAGTCCGAGCGAGAGGTTGATTGCTGGTCTTGTCTCGGCTTCCGGCGGTTCAAGCGGAAGCGGGATGTCCTGCAGCTGGCCTTGTCTATTATGGAAACGGACAAAGCTGTTTTGCAGGGCAAACTCGTACACGTCGCGGGTGACGCGCACATCCTGCAGACAATATTCCTTCAGCTTTTCTAACTCCCCCTTTTTCCAGAACTCGACTGCCTGCAATCCGTGTCCGGATTTACCGACGCCGAGCGTGGCTTGGGCCACGTCGTCCAGCTTGATGCGGAAGCCGAGACGTTTCTCGATCTCCACAAGCAGGTCGACGGTTGGTAAACGCATAATGTCTCCCGAGTAGTACCTTTGCAAGCACGGGTAATCAAACCCGACAAGATTATATCCGATGATGCGTTCAGCCCGCTCAAGACGAGGCCACAGTTTGGGGAGATCGGCTTCGAAAAACGCTTCAAATGTATCAGTTTCAAAAAAATAACAGCCGACAAGGGAAACATTGAGCAGACTCGGGTTATATGCCCCGACATCCTGGAAAGTATTTTGGGTTTCGATATCGAGAACGACTTCGCGGCGCATAAATCTGCCTGAGAATAACACATCAGCCATACTGCGCACAAACAGCGGGTTTTCCTCGATTTTATTGACGATTTTTGACTATTTTGTTATGAAACTTGCGGAGGATATCATGTCAGAGTTCCGGTTCCCCCGGCACATCGTGCTGGCTGGTGCCCCGTTCAGCGCAAAGCCTTCCGAGAATCCGGAGGTCCGCAGTTTCCAGGAGGCCTTCTTCATCCTGTTCGATCTCGCAACGGATGGGGCGGTCACCAAGGGCGGCATCAAGCTGCACTGGTTCGAAGACGTCGACGAGCTGCTTCGCGAGCTCGGTTCCTTGCAGGCGCTTGCCGGCAATGATCCGCAGTCGATCTCCTTCGTGCTGTTCTCGAAGCCGGGTGCCGGCGCCATCCAGCTCCAGCGCAAGGTCATCAGCCTTGAGCTCACGCACGCGTACATTCCATGCACCAAGGTCCTCGTCTACGGACCATACGAGTGGCAGAGCGTCTCCGCCTTGGCGAGGCGCTCGCCCGAAAGCCGTTCTTTCATCCTCGATCATCAGCGCCAGAGTGGAGTCACGGGTCCGGCGCTCTTCGCTCTTCAGGCGAGAAGCGCATACGACAGCGGCGACTTCGATGGACTTCGCGAATACTTGGCCAACCGCCAGGAGCGCGAGACCGAACCGCCTCCGCCTCCGCCTCCGTCGCCCCGCAAGGAGCGCGACGACCAGACCATCCAGTACCCGACCCCGGATCGTCCTTCCCAGCTCATGCGGGCGCTTCCGCCGGAGCAGGACGGCCGTCAGAGCGATCCGAGCGCCATCACCATGGAAATCCCCACGGATGTGATCCAGCGGGCGCAAAAGCCCAAATAGCACAGAACCCCGACCGCAGCCTGCGAGTCGGGGTTCTTCTGTTCAGTAGTTGGTAGTGATGATGATCACGAGTTCGATTTCGACCTCGTAGGACTCTCCTCCCCAGGTCCAGACCGGAGTCTGGGGGCAGGATTCGTGGCACATCTGCTGGATGTAGCACGGACGCGTCGTCGGTGGTTCGCGCATGAATGCGGGAACGATCATGGTTGGAGGAGGCGTTCTCGGCGCTCGGCGATGAGGCGAGTAGCCGCGTGCCTCCGGCCGACTGTTCGGAACCAGCATCATGGCCATGAAGGCCATGCCCGCCAGCGCGGAGATCACGGGTCGTGCTCCCCAACGCAGGCATGCAACCAAGAGCAGCCCGATCCGCGAGACGCCGTAACGTCCGCGCAATCGATGGTTCTCGGCGCGCAAGAGCTTGTTCTCGGCCCGTTCGAGCGCGAGGCTCTCCTGGGTTTCGCCGAGCTCTTGGTTCACGGATTCGAGCCGATGCCATTGCGCATCCACTTCGTCGCGGTAGGGACCTGGTGACATGCCGAACATGCGGTCCTCCTGAAAAGTACGATTCATCCATTTCGCCTTTTTTGCGCTCATTCGTCAAGTTTCAACCTATGTAAACATTGACAAAATGACGATAATCAACTGAGATCCGCTCCTAGCACTTTATAAGGAGGAAAGCGTGAATTGGAAAGAAATCGAGGCTCACGGCCTCCATCTACGTTACCTGATCAAGGTGGAAGAGACGACGCAGACTCATCTCGGCTTCATGGGCGTCTACAAGCGCCACATCGCGGAGTGCTGGATGACGAGCGGGAACTGCTGCGTCGCATGCGGGGAGCCGCTCTCCCGTTTCTTCTTTCTCGTGACCGATCCGGTCATCGATCACCAGTTCAACCCCGATTTCAAGGCCTACCTGCTCAGCAAGCCGGCCAAGAACCTTCCAGCCGAAGGCCGCGAGATCGAGGTCCTGAGCGTCATCTGGAGCAAGGCGCGCGAGCTGCGTCAGCTCCCCATCCCCCACATCAACATCGACGAGCTCCGCTACGTTCGCTGAGCATCTCTTACAGAAAAGCCCCCGCGATCCTGCGAGGGCTTTTACATTACGCGTTTTTGGCCTGATCGGCGCGCTTACGTTCGAATTCTTTCAAGAAGACTTTGCGGATGCGCAGGCTGGTAGGCGTGACCTCAAGCAGCTCGTCGTCTCCAAGATATTCCAGGCATTCTTCAAGCGACATGGAGCGCGGCGTGGTGAGGCCTTCGGAAACGCCGTCGCCCTTGGAGCGCATATTCGACAATTTCTTTTCGCGGCACACGTTGACGATCAAGTCTTCGGCTTTGGCGTTTTGTCCGACCACCATTCCCTCATATACTTTGACGCCCGGACCGATAAACATGACGCCGCGTTCCTGTGCGGCCAAAAGTCCGTAGCTGTTTGATTCGCCGGTTTCATGCGAGATGAGCGAGCCATGCGGCGTGCCGTCGATGGAGCCGACATAGTCGCGGTATCCAAGGAAAAGCGAATTGATAATCCCCTGTCCGCGCGTGTCCATCATGAACTCCGTGCGGTAGCCGATAAGACCGCGCGTCGGAATCTCGAATTGAAGATATGCCGTTCCGTTTTCCACGCGCATATCTTTCATGTCTCCTTTGCGGCGTCCCATTTTTTCAATGGCAGAACCGCTCATATTCTCCGGACATTCGAGCGACACTTCTTCAAACGGTTCCAGCTTCTTGCCGCCTTCTTCCTTGAAAATTACCTGCGGGCGAGACACTTGAAGCTCAAAACCTTCGCGGCGCATGCGCTCGATCAAAATCGACAAATGCAGCTCTCCGCGTCCGCTCACAATGAAAGAACCGTCGCCCGATCCCGGATCAACGCGCAGCGCAACGTCATTTTGCAATTCGCGATCCAAGCGCTCCTTGATATTGCGCGAAGTCGTGAACTGGCCCTCTTGTCCGGCAAACGGAGAGGTGTTTACCGCAAACGTCATTTTGACCGTCGGTTCTTCGATCTTGATAACCGGCAGCGCTTCCGGCGAGTTTACATCGGCAATGGTTTCTCCGATATTCAGGTTCTCGATACCGGCAAATGCGACAATGTCTCCGGCCTGCGCTTCCTGGACCTCGACTTTTCCGAGTCCGACAAACGAGAACAGCGTGGTGATTTTTGCGGGAGCAGCAACGCCATCGCGGTTGATCCACGTCACCGGACCAGGGCGGAAGGTTCCGCGTACGACGCGTCCGAGACCGGTTTTGCCTTTGTAATTGTCATACGAAATATTTGCGACTGAAACTTGGAGCGGTCCATTCGGATCGTTTTTTGGCTGGGGAATTTCTTTCAAAATCGTTTCAAACAGCGGCTTGATATCCGTCATGGTTTCTAAATTTGCTTCCAAGCCTGCCTTCCCCTGTTTTGCAGAAGCAAACAAGATCGGAAAATCCGTCTGAGCATCCGACGCGCCAAGCGTCACGAATAAATCGAATACTTGGTCGACGACCCAGTCCGGACGTGCATCCGGTTTGTCGATCTTATTGATCACGACGATAATACGATGTCCGGCTTGGATCGCCTTCTTCAAAACAAAACGCGTTTGCGGCATCGGACCTTCTTTTGCGTCGACAAGCAGCAAGGCTCCATCGACAAGGTTCATGACGCGTTCTACTTCACCGCCAAAGTCAGCATGGCCCGGCGTATCGACAATATTGATCTTCACGCCGTTATACGCGACGGCAACATTCTTTGCGAGAATCGTAATACCGCGCTCGCGTTCGAGCGGATTCATGTCGAGAATGGTGTCGCCTTCCAATCCTTTCTCGCGGAAGGAATCGCTCTGTTTCAAAAGCGAATCGGCCAGCGTGGTCTTGCCGTGGTCGACGTGGGCGATGATCGCGATATTGCGGATATCCATAAGTGCGCGAATTCTAGGCCAGATTTTGCCCTCTGTCAATAATTAGAAGACCCCGTCCGGCGCGATGGCGGGACGGGGTCGGTAGGTGTTGTCAGGGGATCTTCTGGGATCTGGAACGTTCGGCAGGTCGTCGACGCCGAGGAAAGGTCAGCTGAGGAGGGTGCGTCGTCTCATGTTGGTCTCCAGTGGGTCGGTGCGGGGTTGCCGTTCGAGTCACACAGGTACTTACCTGAGCATGAATAAAGTACCAGATTTTGATCTTTTTGTCAAGATCTGGGCCAATATTGGCCAAAATAAGGCTTGACAAAAGCGATATTTTGATATAGATAAGGAAGGTCGCCATACGGCGTCACACCAAAGGATTCTCGGAATGGTCTGGATCTTGAGAACCGAAGGACTTCCGAACATGCGTGTGGTAATCCCGAACCACTGCAGCCGAACCATGATGGAACGGCATTTCCGCGGACGCGGTACCCGCCTCGCCGGAAATTTCTCACGTTGGGAATCGCCGAACCAGGTCTTGCGGGACCGAAGTTTCAGCGAGATTTTTCACGCGGTCTGCTACGACATTCTCACCGAGTTGGAGCGCAATCCGCCAAGGTACAGCAGCGATTACGACCAGCGCTTCAACATCCCTTTCCCGGGCATCGTCGGCTGGTCCGGTACGGCGCCTCGCGGCTATGTCAATGGAGCCGAGCTCGAGCTCTTCGACCTGAACAAGCACGCGCGTGGTTTCAAGGTCATGGACAGCGAGCCGCTCGCACCGGTCACACGGCTCGTCTCCTGCTCGACCAGATTCCGTTTCCACGAAGCGGATCCGCACAACAGGGTGCTCATGCTCTACAACTTGGCGCCGGGACCAAGCGTCGGCGAGCTCCACGGAAACGTCAGTCTGCGCGAAGACATCGTTTTCTTCGACTTCCTGCACCGCGGCGGGGAGAACGTTCATCCGGCAGACGCCGATTTCATCTGACGATAAAGCCCCGACCCAGATCTGGTTCGGGGCTTTTCAGTTCAATCCGGATCCGCCTCAAAGAGGTAGGCGCATCGGACATTCCGCAAAAGAGATGTATCGAGCTCATCTCCGTTGCGGAAAAGGCGCACGCGCGGACAGCGCCGTAGCTCGCGGCTGAGAGTGAAGTAGTGGCTGAATCGTGCATCGTACGGCAAGACTCCGATGCAGCGGTGGCTCTGCCAAGAGCAGTCGAGCGCACGTAGCACGTATTCTCCCTCCGAGGGATCATAGAAGATCGCGCGCGAGAAGAGCTCGGTGCTCGGCTCGACTTCGATCGTGTACACGTCCGGCTGTTCCGGTTCGACGACCTCTGGGGAGGGTTCCGCGGCGGCTGCGCGCGGCGGCTCGCTCCACTCGACGCGAAGTCCGTCAGCATGGCCGCATGCAGAGACGGCAATTCCGAGGCTCAAAAGGACGGAAAAACGTTCCATGACCACCTCATACAGAAATCTCCCCTATTTGTGGGGAGAATTCAAGGTCGGTTTTTTTGGATAAAGAAAACCCGTCAGAGCTCTTGCGAGATGACGGGTGAAGATATTGACGAGAACTTCGGAGAGAAATGCCTCGAGTCCGACGAAGGCGAACGCCTGGTCTTGGACCGTCATCAGCTATTGAATGGACTCCTCAGGCTCTCGTCTCAGCCAGTCACTTTTATATCGCGCGAGAATGGCTTGGAGCGCGTTCAGTTATTCCGTCTGACAACGTTCGGTTCCTTCATACCGAAAAGCTGGGGCGATGGAGATCTCCCCTCTGGAAGATCGATATAGTTTCGATCGCCCGGAGGGAGGCCTCATCAGAGCGTGGATGAGGCGGACACGTGGCGGGCGCTACTCCGCAGCCTCGGGGACCTCGGCGGCACACAGGTTCAGACCCGAGAGAGCGCTTAGCGCCTCCCTGATCTTTGCCTGATGCTCGCGTCGGACCTCGCGGATGCGCTCTACGACCGGATCGTAGTGGCGCTCCGTGCCGGACGTGCTGCGCACAGGTCGGTTGCCCTTCCTGATACCCAGCTCGTACTCGGCCTTGGCCTTGCGCGCCTCGGCGCCCTTTCGGGCGATCAGCGCGCGGATGCCTCGCAGCTCCTCGTCCGGCAAATTCCGCAAGAGCGGGAGCCGGACCGAGAAACCCTCGGCCTGGAGCTTGCGCGCATCCGCCAGGGCCGCCTGGATGATGTCGCGCCGCGCCTTGCCGCCCAAACGGGCGGTCTTCGAATTGTCCATGGAACCTCCTTGGTTGTCGGTGTAGGTAGTGTGCGGTTGGTAGAGGCAGGCAGGTGTGTTTTTGTCCTCCAGACGCGATCGGGTCTTAGCCGACCATTGCGTTGGTTGGAGCGACACCCGCTCACCCTCTCCTTTTCGATGCCGACGCCTTCGATCTGAAGGTCGTACATCGTCTGCCGGGGGTCTTGCACCCCGCGGGCTCCTCTCTTGAGGTACCACGGGTGCACCGCACGGCGCCCGTCTTATGATCCTTGGGGAAGTCTCCCCTCTGGAAGATCGAGCCGACGCTTCGATCATCCGGAGGGAAGGCTGACAAAAGGCTTTGTCAGCCGGAGAAAAAACGCAGGGTTGGAGAGGGTCGGGACAACAAGCGCTCATGGCTTACGGATCATAGCTCCATGCTCGGTGCTCAAGGCTCAACGTCTTACCGCTGAATCCTGACCGCTCGAACCGTGCCGATGCCGTTAACGTTGGCAGCATGTTGAAGCCTTTTAGGCTTTCAACTCCTTGTCGCTCTTGCGAGCGAAAAGAGGTTGCGGATTCGGTTTCATGTCTTCCAGCCCGAAGGCATCAGACAATCAACCTATCCACCCGACCACAACTCCTTCCCGCGGCCAGCTCCCCTACATTCGCCGAAGCGAGTTTCGGGGAGCGGACACTGTGGCCGCTAGGCCGCTGCCTCGGGAGCATCCGCCTGGGGCGGCTGCTCGACCTCGATCAGCGTGCGGTGGTTGGCCGTTTCCACCGCATCGTTGAGGGCCTCGAGCTTGTCGCGGAGGTTCTGCACCTCCTTGACGCGCTCGGGCTCGCTCATCACGGCCGTGTGCGTGACCGACTTGGTCTGGGGGAGATTGCGCTCCTTGACCTCGTCGTACACGTATTCCGTCGTGGTCTCGACCCCCTGGCGGAGGTTGAGGCTGGCGATCCATGCCAGGTCGCCCTTGAGCTCCTGCATCTCGCGGATCGCATGCGCCAGGTAAAGCTTGCGCTCCCCGACGTCGATCTGCGTCGACGCATTCGCCCGTGCGATCGCCGTCTCGATACGGACGATCTCGGCCTGGTGATCCGCCCGCAGCTTGCGCTGCTCCGCGAAATCGAACACCGGCTTCTTGTCGTCCGCCCACGTAGTGGACGAGCTCGCGCGCTGCTGCGCCTCGCTCAAGAGACCCTTGAGCTTCTTGATCCGACGCAGACCCTGGCCGACCGTCATCTTCGAATTCGACATGGCAACTCCTTGGATGCAGGGGGTGGTTTTTTTGTCCCGCATTCCCTTGGAAGCCGCATTAATTCGGCATCCGAGGAAATGCGGAACCCCGCATTCATGGATGTTTCCGCACAATCCCGTTTTCACGGGACTTGTCTCGAGCATGGGACGTTCGCGACAAGCTATGCGGTAACGATGGATAAGCTATCATGAATCAAATTATTTGTCAAGTATAAGCTATACAAAATATAGATATAGATAATATTTAGCTTATATAAAGCAAAAAAATAGTAAAATACTATCTAGAAACAGAAACCCCTCCCTAGACAGGGAGGGGCAGCTTCACGTCCAATGGACGACGATATTGAATCCATAGGTCCCAGGAGCTTCAGGACCGGACGACCAGCGTTCGATGGTCGGCTTCAGATTCTTGTCGGAGCAGTGCAGGTACACACGCTTGGCCGTGCCTTTCAGCCACGCATCCGAGCAGATCTCGAACATATGTCCGTGTGGCATTTTGTGGTTAGGCTCGAACTCGTCCCGGCCAAAGCTGTAGACGATGGCATGTTTCCGTCCGAAGCCTGCTTCGAGCTTCATTCGGTCCCAGATCTGATCGATGATGAAGCGGATACGGATCTCCTTGATCCGTTCTTGCTCGGCTTGCCTGAAGCGTTTTGCCTTTTCAGGCTTCCAGTCTTCATGCGGCTCGAGTTCGCGCGTCTGCTTGCGGCGCGTCGTCTGTGCATCGTCTGACAGGAGTTTGAGTTTGGTGAGATTGTAGGTCTCGCCGGCGGGGCGCTTCTTGTCCTTCATCCACCCTCCGCTAAAAAGAACCGACCGGATCTTACTTCCACGGGATGGTTTTTGCCAAATTCCAAAATTCGGGTTTCCCCTGCTTCTCCTTCATCCAATACCACCATTCAACTCCCCAAAAATAGATTAAATTGAAATCCAGCCGTTCCGTGAATTCCAGATTCGATTTCATGTGCTCAAGGTCGAATGTTTCAAGCTGTTCATCAAGCGGCGTATTCGGAAGCGGACCAAGTGTCCACGGCTCCATCTGGAACTCGGTTACGATTACCTCGCTTGTTTTGTGTTTGGCGATTCTGTATCGGTAATTATAAAAATTTGCCGGGAAATACCAGTAGCGGATTATGC
Source organism: Candidatus Uhrbacteria bacterium (assembly GCA_020854265.1). Classification (GTDB taxonomy): domain Bacteria; phylum Patescibacteriota; class Patescibacteriia; order 2-12-FULL-60-25; family 2-12-FULL-60-25; genus CAIXDN01. Next base: position 13,016 of record JADZFU010000002.1, on the reverse strand, counting down.
CGAGCCACGGATTGCGGACCACGCGGTAGATGCTGATTCCGACTTGATCCGAAGCGCCAGCGAACGTGGTCCAGGGGGAGAGCTCGCCGGAATAGGTCATGATAATAGGTCGTCGGTTTTGCGGACGATCCTCAAGCTCGAGTCTCCTCACTAGGTTGAGCTCCGAGCGGACGAGCTCTCGGCTTAGTCCGGGGCACTCCATAAACCACGTTAATGTCGGTTCGTTTTCGATTTGCCAGGCAGAGACGGCAGGATGATCAGTGAACTGTTCAAAGGTTGCTCGGACATAGGCAAGTTGGGCCTCGGCCCGCTCTTGCTCGGATATTGTTTTTGCCCAATCAGGTACCCAGCACTCCGGCCAGCGCGGCTGGCGAGCGCCAATAACCAGCAATACCCTGCCGTTTCGTTTTGCAATTTCATCCAACTGTTCTTCTATGAGCCTGAACTGGTACTTGCCGCGTTCGGCCTCGATGGTTGTCCAGTACGCAGGGATACGAAAATGTCTCACGCCTAAATCATCCAAAGCAGCAATAAGACCCTCTTGTGAATTCAAGCCGAGAGATTCTGCATATGGCTGCGCCCAGGTAATGCCAAATTGGCCAACCTTATTTGTCGGATACACCCAGAAATATTGATGCAGAAGAATCCCGATAAAAACGGCGCCAACAAATCCGAGGATGTACCATCGCTTCATACGGTCAAAAGATACAAGCCGAATCCGACCAAGACAATGGCGGCAGATTTGATGATGATGGTCCGAGGGCGTCGGTCCTCATGCAAAACCGCAGCAAGTTTTTTTCCGCCTACCCATGCCGCCAGCACTAAAAATGCATACTGGACGGCCTGGAGAGAATTGACTAAAGCGGCGCTCCCGAGCGAAGTGGCATATTGGACAAGTACAAAGCCGACGGCGCCGCTCCCCTGCCCCAGCATCATAAGCGCAATCGATTTTGCCTCGGCTTTGTTTCTCGCCTGATTCTTTCCGGGGATAAGCAGCTGCATCTCTTCTTTGACGCCTTTGGCAAAAATCGCAATAGCGATGGCCGCCATCGCGGCAAAAATCCTCGATGAAACAAATACATCGATAAACTCTCCATGAAGGTACGCAGCTTTACCGGAGGCGCTCGAGGCGGCAAATAAGGCCGCGCTCGCGACACAGATCATGACGGTATGTCGGTCAAGCAGGCCTTTGGAGCCGCTCGAAGTCAAAACGAGTGTCGCCAAAATCAAAATACCAAAACCCATCACCGTGCCGCCTGTTAATTGTTCGCCAATCAGGATGGATGTATCTACCAAAGTAAATATCGGTATCAGGACCCCGATAATCGGGACAACGCGGCTCGCCTCGCCTCGTTGGAGTGCTAGGAAGAAAAACCATACGGCAATCACAAAGAGCGAACCAAAGAGCGCGGTCCAGAGCCAATCAATGCCGGTCGGGAGCTTGATCCATGGCAAGAGAGGCAAAGCCAAGCACGAAAGTCCGCCGATCAAAGCGGCATAGGTACCGCTTTTTTTAAATGCAGTTGATAACAGGATTTTATCAATCAAAAATGCAAACCCGTTGAGCAGGTGTCCGGCAAGAGCGACGACGATCCATGGACTCATACTTCGAATGATTCTCCAAAATGGGGAGCATCCGCATTAATTGAGAGATCTTGCTTGATACGTGTCGCAAGCGCCACAGCTGCCCCTTCGTCTCCATGCGTACAGAAAACGCGTTTTGGCAGAGAGGCTGCCGAGGAAATCCAATCAAGAAGTTTATTCTGGTCGGCATGTGCGCTATATGCGCCGATACCCTCGACCGTGGCTTTGACCGTGATCCGTTCTTGTAAAACCATCACCGAAGGCTGGCGGTTGTAGAGCTGTCTGCCAAGTGTTCCCTCGGCTTGATATCCGATAATCAGCAAGGTTGTAGAAGGGTCGCCGAGGTAGCGCACAAGATGGTGCAGAATACGTCCGCCATTCATCATGCCGGCCCCGGCAATAATGACCTTCGGTCTCGGAGCTTCATTGATGGTTTTTGATTCGTCCTTGGTCAACGTTTGTTTCAGCCCGGGAAAATCAAACATGTCATCGCCCATAGAAACGAGCTTTAGGGCATCGGCGTCATAGTATTGCGGATACTCGCGCATGACCTTTGTTGCTTTGATAGCAAGCGGGCTATCAAGATAGATATCGACCGGAGGGACAAGCCTGTTTTCGACGAGATGGTTCAACTCGTACAAAAGCTGCTGGGTGCGCTCGATCGCAAAAGCCGGAATAAGCAGGACGCCTTTTTTCTTTATAACCCGTTCGATGGCGAGTTTGAGTTTTGATTCTCTGGTCTTTTCGTCTTCGTGGATGCGGTTGCCGTAGGTAGACTCGATAATCAATGCATCAACCGCACCAAGCTGGGCTGTGGGTTTTAAGATATAGGAGTTTGGATTTCCCAAATCGCCCGAGAATGCAGCACTTCCGCCATTTTGTTCGCGGATTTCGTAAAATGCACTTCCAAAAATATGTCCAGCATCGCGAGGCCGAATGGTCAGATCTTTTATCGTTACATCGCGGCTATAATCTACGCCGCGGAATAGTTTGAGCGCCGATTCTATATCCGCTTCTCCGTACAGCATGGGCCGCGCTTCCCGTTCAAAATCTTCACGCATGATTTTGAACGCGTCTTCCAGAACGAGCGAAGCAAGTTTTGTGGTTGGCGGCGTGGCATACACCTGACCGCGGAATCCGTGTTTGACCAAAAGCGGAATCCGTCCGCTATGGTCCAAATGGGCATGTGTCAAAAAAACCGCATCAATATCTGCCGGCTGGAATCTCAAGTCCTCGAAATTTTTTGAGCTGGTCAAGTGGCTCCCTTGGAACATGCCGCAGTCCACAAGGATTTTTGCTTGTTTGGATTCGACAAGATAGCAGGACCCGGTAACCTCGCGCGCCGATCCCAAAAACGTGATCTTCATTTCAATAGTATAAATTACGCGATAACCCTCGTCATCAAGGCAACGATCACCATCAGGAGGAGGATGAAGATTTTCTCGGCAATCGGAAGGATTAAAAGCCCGATAAATCCCCCGCCGATACCGAATATAGGCAAACCGGATTTGATGGCTTTATACGCAATCCCGCTAACCGTGCCTTGGACGCCCCGTGCCGAGTCATCCGCAGCCATATTCCCAGCTAAAATCGTGCAGAGAATGATGGTTACGCAAAGCAAAAAAATGGATCCATACCGTATCACCGGCACGAATACCCGCTGTCCTGCAATCCAGATCGCGTCCGTGAGTTTCTCCTGCATGAATCCATTATGGAAGACGCGTTACGCTTTTATCAAGTGCATCGCAAAACTCGCTGAAACCGTATTTCGGATGCGAGCATTGACGTTCAAACACAAGGCGAAGCATCCCGCGGTCAAAACCGCCGTCCATAAACAACATGACCAAAACCGTGGTCTGCATCATGAGCAAAATAGCGCCGGAGACGACAGCGAGACGGAAAGAAAAATCCGGATGTTCAAAGCGCTCGCTCCATTCCGGAGAAAACATCCATAGTTGTCCTTCTGAAAGTGCATTCGCCGTAAGCACGGCCAGAGTCGCTAAAATACCCCAGCCAAAAACCGTCGGGGTTGATGCACCGATCGACATCGCGCAAAGCATGCCTAGCGGAAATGCCGATACCGTAAAGAATGCCCAAAAATTTGCGAACTTGGATACGAAAGGGCGTTTGGATTTTGTTTTTCGAACCATACTCGCCAAGTATACCACATCAAGCCTCGACTTTCACCGTATCCGGTCCGAGAATTTGCTCAAGCTCCTTGGCGACGAGCTCGTCAAACTTGATTCTGTATGATGAAAGGATCTTTTGCTGGCCTCCGGCATTATCCACAGCAAAGTAAACGCGGAACCTTCCGGGGTGCTGGTCAAAGACATGACGTAGCTTATGCAGGATGGTTTCGGGGAGATGGGCGCGCAGATGTATGGTCACGGCATTTTCTTCTTTTCGTGTCTGCTTGGATGCCTCCTGAGCTCCCTCGGCTTCGTTTGAGACGAGGTGTATTGAATGTGATGTGAACTGCTGGATAATTGCTTCAATATTATCCGGAGTTATCTCGTACCCGTTCTCGACAAGAAATTTTGGTTCATTGTCTTTCATTTGGACGCGTCCGGAGAGCACGACAGCTTTGTCAGCCTCCCAGAGCTCCGGCTTGTCTTTATAGATACGCGGAAAGATCACGGCTTCGATATCCCCTGTCATATCCTCGAGCTTGGTAAAGACCATCGGCTCTCCGTTTTTCGTAAGAATTTTTTTTGCTTGCGTGAATACGCCGCCAGTCCGGACCGTCTTCTCTTTTGTTTTTTGGATAAGCTCCTTGATCGGCGTCAAAAAACCGGATAGCTGGTCCGAATACTCTTTAAACGGATGGGCAGAAACATACAGACCGAGCAGCTCTTTTTCCCAGCTCAAAATTTCGCGCGTTGCTGCCGGCGGAGCCGGTTTGAGCTTGAGCGACATGGGCGTAAGAGCCGAGGGCGAGCTTGCAAACAAATTGACCTGGCCGCTCGAAGATTCCATGGTATTCCGTTTTTGAAAATCCAAAATGGTGTCGATATTGAAGTACAGCTGATTCCGGTCTGAAAAGCGGTCCAAAGCTCCGGATTTTACCAGCGATTCAAGCGAGCGGCGGTTGATATGCTTTCCGGTTACGCGTTTTACAAAATCCTCGATATCTTTATACGGGCCATTCGCCTTGCGCTCTCGGTAAATTGCCTCGACGACATCCTCGCCTATTCCTTTAATCGCCAAAAGTCCGAAACGGATGGTGCTCGTCCCCTTCACCACCGCAAATCCACGGAAGGACTCATTCACATCCGGCGGGAGCACATTCAGACCCATACGGCGGCACTCCTCGACCTCGATCGTGATGCGGTCAAGGTTGGAGATGTCAGAGTTCATGAGCGCAGCCATAAACGCATCCGGATAGCGTGATTTCAGATACGCGGTTTGATACGCAATCAATGCATAGCAGGCTGCATGCGATTTATTGAAACCATATGCCGCAAATTCTTCGAACTGCGTAAAAATCGCCTCGGCGGTAGATTTTTCAACGCCATTTTTGATTGAACCGTCGATAAACTTTTGTTTCAGTTCGGCCATGAGTTTTGCGATCTTCTTTCCCATGGCTTTACGCAGCGTATCTGCTTCACCCGGCGTAAACAGGGCCATATCCTTGGCAACTTGCATGACCTGTTCCTGATACACGGGAATGCCATACGTATTACGCAGGGCGTTTTCCGTCAGCGGATGCATGAAGGTGATTCGCTCCTTGCCGTGTTTGCGCGCGATAAACGACTCGATAAATTGCATCGGTCCCGGGCGGTAGAGCGCCACCATGGCAATAATGTCTTCAATGACCGTCGGTTTCAGTTCGCGGATATATTTTTTCATTCCGTCGCTTTCCAACTGGAATACGCCGGTCGTTTCTCCGCGGCCGAGTAATTCGTATGTTTTTGGATCATCGAGCGGTATGGTGTGGATGTCGATCTTGTCGTCATATACGGCCTCGACAATATCCAGACAGTCGCGGATGACGGACAAGTTGGACAAGCCAAGGAAATCCATTTTCAAGAGACCCATGACTTCGGCCGAATGGAGCGAGTACTGTACGACTTGCTCCACATCGCCGCCTTGTGCTTTTTGGAGCGGCGAGTATTCGACCAGCGCGGACGGAGCAATAACAATGCCGCATGCATGTTGTGAAGCGTGGCGCGTAGTGCCTTCAAGCTTGATTGCAAGATCAATTAAACGCCGGACTTTTGGATCCGTGTCGTACAGTGCGCGCAGCTCGGGTGCTTCATCTTTAGATTTTTCGAGCGGGATATGTTTTCCCTGTACCGGCGGCGGAATGACTTTTGCCACACGGTCTACTTCTTGGAATGTCATGCCAAGCACGCGTCCGACATCGCGCACCGCGGCGCGTGCTGCCATGGTACCGAACGTGATAATGCCAGCCACGCGGTCGACGCCGTATTTTTTTGAAACGTATTCGATAACGTCTTTGCGTTTGACATCATCAAAATCCGTATCGATATCCGGCATAGATATGCGGTCAGGATTCAGGAAACGCTCAAACAGCAATCCGTAACGCAATGGGTCAAGATCCGTGATTTTGAGCGCATACGCCACAATGGATCCGGCAGCGCTACCGCGTCCCGGTCCGACAATCACTCCGTGATCCTTTGCCCAGTTAATGTAATCCGAAACAATCAAGAAATACGCGGCAAATCCCATGCGCTCGATGGTTGCCAGTTCAAAATCCAGTCGAGTTTTTGCTTCGGGGAGCTTGGATTCGTCCGTATAGCGCTCCTTGAGGCCTTCTTCGCACAATGTGCGGAGATAGGTCATGTCGGTTTCTCCGTCGGGAACATCGAATTTTGGAAGATGGTTTTTTCCAAGTTCAAAATGGACATTGCACCGGTCCGCGATCTTGCGCGTATTCTCGACCGCCGACGGAAAGTGCGCATACGCTTCGACAATGGATTTCGAATCGCATAGGGAAAGGTCGATATTCGAGAATGATTGGCGGTTCGGGTCATCGAGAATTTTTCCGTCATGGATGCAGATCAGCACATCAAGGGCTTCTGCGTCATCCTGATGCAGGTACTGCGCTTCTTTGGTTACGACAGCCGGAATGCCCGTCTTTTTTGAAATCTCGATGAGACGTTCATTCACATCGTTCTGCGTAGGCGACTCCGGATGGTGGATGAGTTCCAGGTAAAAATGTTCCGGACCGAAAATATCCCGATATTCATTGGCTAGTTTGATTGCGCGGTCTTCGTCATGGCTCGTCAGTGCTTTGGCGATCTCCCCTTTCAGATCTCCGGATAATGCAATCAGGCCGCGGTGATGCTTTCGCATCAGATCTTTGTCGATGCGCGGTTTGTAATAGAAGCCGTCAAGATAGGAAACCGAAATCAGCCGCAAAAGATTTTGATAGCCCTCATTTGTTTCCGCGATCAAAGTAATGCTTGATGAATGCTGGTCAATACCCGCACGACGATCCGTATGATTGTCTACCGCAACATTCATCAGGACGCCTATTATGGGCTTGATGCCCGCCTTGTGCGCCGCTTCGTAGAATTCGATCGTTCCATAAAACGCCGAGCGGTCGGTCAATGCGATCGCGTCGTATCCGAGCTCCTTCGCTTTTGCGACGATATCCGACGGATCGCCCATGCCGTCATAAAGCGAGTACATCGACTGGACATGCAGGTGGACGAACGGTGATTTGGGCACTTCTGGTGCCGGTGTCGGGTCTGGCATATGGGGTGAGGTTGCTGTCGGCATAAAGCCTGCACGCCTCGGGATAGCCCTATCCTAAACGGCCGACATTGACAGGTCAAAATCATGGACTATGCTATCGGTTCGGGGGAAATTCGGATGAGTATCCGCACCTTTCGACAATTTTGGAATGCGTTGCAAAGCGCGGCAAAAAACGACCCGTTTGCGCTCGAAGTCGCGGTATTCGTCCGCGATAATGTGGATATGATCGAAGTACGCGTCGGGTCTCCTGCTCCGATCAAGCATCTGCACCGCGCACGCCGCAGGACCGGTTTTCCCGTGCGGATCCTGGTGTGCGAGGACAATCGGATCTCGAAACAGATAATCGGGTATCAGAGTCTGGAGTTCTTCGACAGCGACGAGTGTCATACCGTGGACGGCGTCGTCATCACCGACGTTCCGTGCGAGCGGTACTGGCTCGGTCTCGCGGCCCTCAAGTTCTTCACTGCCAACCTGATCGGTCAGGAGCTGCATGACAGCGGACTAGATTCGCGCCGCACCAAGAAGCATGCCATGCGAATGGCACAGCGGTTGGTCTACCGTCTGCTCGATAGCCGCTACAAAGGCGCTATCACGGCCTACGGTCACAAGATCCTGCCATCACACGGTTCGAATCTCGATTCCTTCGGGGACGAGCTCTCGGACTTTCTGCGGAAAGTTGTCGCAAGCCGTGAACGGCCCGACCGGTCCGAGGAGGAGCGCGAAGCGCGCATCGGACTTCTCGACGATGCCATCCACGGCTTCTGGCTCTCGCGCAACATGGTCCTTCACTAAGAAAAACCCCGACCAACTGGTCGGGGTTTTTACATTATTCATCATCTAATTCATCCAAGCTGGGCATGCCCTTTTTCCCTTTCTTCTTTTTTGCCGAATCCCCTCCTCTAGCTTCCATCATGTTCATGAACGTTTTACTTCCAGCGGTTATCAGCCCTGCATACGTTGAAAGTGCAGTCATTTTTTCACCAAGCGTGCTGACGAATTCTTCCAGCATGGTCACCTTTTCGCGTGTATCGGTAACGAGATCATTCGCTTGGTGCGTAAGGCGGGCAATCTCGTACAAAGCCCAGCATAAAAAGCCGGATACCCAAAGAAGACAGATCGCTCCGACCAAGTTTATGAGGTCTTGTGAATTTGAGAGGAACATAGGTCAGTTTTTAGTTTGTAGTATTTAGTTTTCAGTGAATGACACTGAAAACTAGTAACTACCATAGTATAGCACACAAATAAAAACAGCCCTCCGATTTGAAGTCGGAGGGCTCGGTAGATGAATCGACTGGAGAACGTGCTACTTGAGATTGCCGGAGTGCGCGTATGATGGCGCCACAACAGTAAAATAATTTAAGCAAATAAAGCGATCATTGTCAATCGTGGTCAACATAACTGCATTGATCAAAAAAAACAGCCCTCCGATTTGAAGTCGGAGGGCTCGGAAGGCTGGTCTAGAGTGAAGCAAGACAGAGTATAAAACACTAGGCGGCTCTAGGGTTGTTTGCGGCAAGGGACATCACCCGGCTGCGGAGAGCAATACAGGCGCCTCAATAATGCCCAATATTATTGAAATGTCAATATTCAAATATAAAAACAGCCCTCCGATCTTTGGTCGGAGGGCTCGGTAGCGAAGTGGAGTATGATGAGATACGCGCTGCGCCGGAGTTGGTTGCAGTCCTCAGTAGTTATCAAAGATTCTAAATAAAGTCAATATTCAAATATAAAAACAGCCCTCCGATTTGTGATCGGAGGGCTCGGGAGTACGGGTTAGGTTAGCGCAGCGTAAAGATCTGAGCACTGCTGCGCGCGGGGATGCAGCTGAAGATATTTTCTGCATAAAATAACAAAATTGTCAATAAAACAGCCCTCCGATCTTTGGTCGGAGGGCTCGGTAGAGAAAAGGTGGGCTGGCGAAGAGCGCGACGGAATAGGACGGGCTACGCGTGAATACGGTCGCTCATCTCTTACGTGAATTGATTATTATTGTCAATAAAACAGCCCCGACGATCTTGGAAGATGTCGGGGCTCGGAGGTTTGGAGTAAGGCAGGATTCGCTAGGCTGCAATGGAGCGAGAAACAACACAATCAAGCTATTCATATATGTTTTTGAATCGTTTGTAAATATTTTGATATAAAAAATAGCCCCTCGTGATCCGCATGGATTTTACGAGGGGCTCGATAGAACAGTCCGGAGTACCTGACTCAGCCGAGCGCCGCTTTGCAACGGCGGACTATGGTGGTTTTTAGAAGACCCTCCACCGATGTGATTCGATGGAGGGCCAGGGTCAGACGCCTGCGGAGATCAGCGCGCGCTGATCTCCTTGAACGACGCGACCTTGAAGCGGCCGTACGGCCCCTTGCAGGCGGGCCGGTACGAGAGCAGTCCGACGCGCTTGCCCGCGCGCTCGAAGAGCTGCTGGATGTGCTCCGAGGTCAATCCCTCGAGGCCGGTGTAGTCGACCTCGATGGTGACCTTGAAGCCCCACTCCTCGAAGCACGGCCGGACGATCGCGTTGGCGATGCCGGTGTTGCCGACGCCGCGCTGGACGTCGACGCGCCACGGGCTCTCGGGGTCGAGCTCGGGGCCGAAGACCTCGTCACCGAGGTTCTTGGTGGCTTCGGCGAGCGCCGCCTTGTCCTCGTCGACCGCCTCGCCGACCTGCTGGTCGTGCACCTTCACGCGGCTGAAGCCCTTCCACGGCTTCTCGCTCGTCGGGTTCTTGCCGACCTCGCCGGGCACCTTCGGGTTGCGGCCCGGGGTGAAGATCAGCGGGATCTCCATCTCCTTGATCTCGAGCACCGCGAAGAGCTTGGTGTCCGTCGCGTTCGCGAGCTTGCCCTCCTTGCCGATCTTGATGGAGCGGCCGGCGGCGTTGAGGCACGCGTAGAGGTGCTTGTCGAGCAGGATCACGCGGCCCTCGTCGTCGCGGTACATCTTGGGGATGCAGCGCGTCTCGAGCGGAGTCTCGCGGTCGGCCGGCGTCCGCTTGCCGAAGATGAGGGTGTCGACCATCACCTGCGGGTCGAAGCGATCCATGAGGAGCGGCGAGAGGCTCTCGCAGAGCACCTCGTAGCCGACGACGTCGGCCGTGCGCTTGGGCGCGGCGGACTCGTCCTTCTTGGCGCGCCCCTTCTTGGCGGCGGGGCCGGGGTTGTCGAGCGTGTGGATGCCGTTGCCGTTGGAGCCGTGGGTCTCGAGGGCGGGATCGGTCATGTCGGACCTCTGTAGTAGAACGAACGCCGCCAGGAGTATTCCTAACGGATCCCTTTCACAGGGACTCGATAGTTAGCCATAATTTGATATTTATGTCAATCCCTAAACGCGGCTTTGTATTTTTAGATAAAAACAGCCCCGCCACTCCTTTCGGAATGACGGGGCTAGGCAGTGAAAGACACGAATGAGCGACCTAGGGCGCGGCGCGAGACATATGCGCGCGCGGCGACGTCACTCACGCCAGGAGCTTGAGAGCCTCCTGGATGTTCTGGTCGAAGGTCTCCTTCGTCCGATAGGCCGGACGAAGCCAGTGCGGAAGTGCACCGGCAACGAAGTCGCGGAACTGCGACGAGATGAAGAAGCACACGCCCATGTCGCCAGCGCTGCGGATGTTGCGACCGCGTACCTGCAGGGCCTGCAGGACGGCTCGGTAGCGCCAGATGGCCCACCTCTGCTCCCCAAACCTCCGCTCTTCGAACTGTGCAACGGGATCCTTGGGACTCGGAAAGCTCGGCCTCAGGAAGAAGATTACGGGACAAATCCCGTTCGGGAGGTCGATCCCCTCCCCGTACTGCGCCGCCGTTCCTACGAGGCAGCTCCCCTCTCCCGCCTTGAAGCGCCGCGCAGCATCCCTCGCCGACACGCCCTGCTCCTTGTCGTAGGAGATCATGTCGAGCTGGTTGTCCGCAGCGCGGGCAAGCACGCGTTTGCGCTCGGCCTCGGACACGACCACTATCAGCGATCGATGGCCGGCGTCGGCAAAACGCTTTGCTGCACGCACGATGTCGCGCAGCGCATGCTTCATGTCCTTCTCTTCGCGCTTGTTGTAGCTCAAGTTGGGCATGTCGCGCGGCTGGAAGAGGCGCGTCTTTTTTGCGGAGAAGGTCGACTCGAGGGCGATGAAGGGCTGCTTCATTCCGCTCTCGAAACCGAAGATGGCAGGATTGCCGATCGTGGCCGAGAGCAGGATGGTCGGCCCCGAGAACACCTTGCGGATGATCGGAGCAACGTAGTAGCTCTTTACCGTCAGGAAGTAGCGCGCCTTCTTCTTGGTCTCGCTGAACGCGGGATCATCCTTCTTGTAGTGGAAGGCGACCACGTAGTTGAGCGGCCTGCGCGTGCTCTTCTCCATTGAGTACTGGAGCGAACGGATCATACGCCGCACACCGGGAATGAAGTTGGTGAGCACGCGCAGCGTCTCTCTATCCTCCACCGGATCGATGGTGCCGTTACGGATTGCAGCACGTACGCTCTTCTCGTTTGCGGCGACGTCGATCTCCTTGAGGAGGTCGACGAGCTTCTCGATCTGCTCGTCCGTGAGCAAGGTGGCTTCTTGAGAGGCCTTCTTCATCACCATGGCCATGAAGGCCTGGTAGAAGGTGCGGAGCTTGCCCGCCTCCGCTTCGTTGATCGTCTCGATCATGTCGGCTACGCGCTTGAGATGCCAGTCCGTGACCGTCTGGTCAAAGATGTGGCGCGCGACATTGGGCAAGGTATGCGCTTCGTCGACGACGGTCTGTGCGACCTCCGCTTCGCGCCAGCCGCTGACCATCAAGCGGTTCATGAGGTAGAAGGCCGTAGTCGTAACCACGATTCCCCCGCTCATGAGCGACTGTTTGGCCTCGAACTTGGCCTGGTAATACGGACAGGGCTCCTCGCCCTCGTCTTCCGTTTCCCCCGTCTCCTGATCGACGCGGTGTCCGCAGTCGAGCATGTAGCAGGGCGACTGTTCTGCATTGACCGGCGTTTCCGAGATGCCTTGGTAGTAGAGGCACTCGTACTCCGCTCGGCCGAGCACCGTGAGCGCAACCTTGTTGTTGCCGCTCTTGGCATAGCCCTTCAGGACTTGCTCGGCCTGCGTCTTGGTCGGCGTGACGTAGACGAGGCCCTTCTGGCCCATCTTCTCGGCCGCCTTGAGGGCGGCCCATCCGATGGCTGTCTTGCCGGAGCCCGTCGTCGCTTCGATGATGCACCCTTCCGGATGCGCAGCGATGAACTTCAGGGCCGTGGCCTGTTCGGACCTGATCTCGTCATGAGGAAAACTGGCCTCCAACCTCTGCTGTTCCATGTCTTACCTTTCGAATGTACCTGCCCGCCCGGTAGTAAGCGGACCCGCTAGATAACAATAAAATATGGATTTTGTCAAGATAAAAACAGCCTTCCGACTAAATATCGGAAGGCTCTGCAGTGTTGGCCGGGTAGGACCGGAGCGGGCCGCGAAACGAAAGATCACAATGCACCTAAAAAGTAAGTAACAAAATAAAGTAAATTTGTCAATAAAACAGCCCTCCGATGTGAGGTCGGAGGGCTCTGTAGATCAAGATTGGTCAGATCTCGTAACGACATATCACGCTAGACCACGTAGCTGCCTCGAAATATAGTAAATAATTATTTAGTTTTTGTCAACGAAATCACGAATAAAAACAGCCCCATAAAATCCTTGCGGATTACGGGGCTCGGTGAGGTGATATGAAGAAGAGCTCGGCTG
>JADZFU010000001.1 GCA_020854265.1 Candidatus Uhrbacteria bacterium | reverse complement strand
CGAGCCTGCTCCAGTACCTGAGCCAGAGCCAGCGCCAACACCAGAGCCTGTACCGGAACCGATTCCCGAGCCAGCCCCAGAGCCTGAACCGACTCCAGAACCTGAACCTAGTGTATAATTGTTAAAACTATGCCAAGACAACCTGGTGGATTCACCATCACACTCTCTTCGAACGGTAAGAGAGTGCTATCAGTAATAGCTCTTTTGATCGTATTGTTCGCAATTGGAACGGGGATCTACTTCTGGTGCAAAAATAATACGATTGATCCGAGTACGTATCAGGCAGTGTTCCTATCCAATGGCCAAGTGTATTTCGGAAAAATCTCGTCCTCTCCATGGTCTAAATATGTCCGCTTAAAAGACATATACCATCTTCAGAATAAAGATGGAGGTCAGTCGCAGGATTTAGCCGCTATCGCATCTGGAGACATGACTCTGATCAAGCTCGGAAACGAGTTTCACGCACCAACGGACAAGATGGAAATTAACCGCGAGCATATTTTGTTTATTGAGGATCTAAAATCGGATTCCAAGGTCGTAAAGGCCATACAAGATTATCGCGCCAAATAGCCTTCTTGCCGGCTTAGTCTGACCCTGATAGGCTACAAATCAAATGGGTCCGGTACAACGTAAACCCAAGAACAAGAACCTCCCGAAAAAGGCGGGAGCAGGTACGAAACGCGCTCTTCCGCGCGTTTTGTGTATTGTAGGGCCTACTTCTAGCGGAAAAACCTTGCTCGGACTTCGGCTGGCCAAAACGTTCAATGGCGAAATTATCAACGCGGATGCGCGTCAAGTCTATCAAGTATTTAACATCGGGACGGGTAAACCCATGGGCGGTAAACGGATCAAACGAGGGAAAATCGGCATGTATTTATTTGAGGATATTCCGCACTATCTGATGGATTTTTTGCCCCCAGTCAAAGCGCTTTCCGTGGCCGAGTGGAAGGCGACTGCATACACGGCTGCTTTGGGTATCCGAAAACGACGCAAGCTGCCGATCGTGGTTGGCGGAACGGGGCTTTATATCCAAGCCTTGGTCGATAATTACCATTTTCCAGAAGTTCCGCCACAAGAGGCATTTCGGAACGCCATGTCCGAAAAAACGTTAGATGAATTAGTGAAGCTTTTGCTTCGGTTAGATCCAGAAGCGAAAACGCTTGTAGACTTAAAAAATCCGCGTCGTGTGATGCGCGCATTGGAGGTCTCGACCTTTACCGGCAAACCATTCACGGCACAAAAATCCCAGGCTAAACCCATCATCGAGCCATTCATGATCGCGATCAAACGCGAGCGGGACGAGCTGCGCGAGCGCATCAACTTGGCCGTCGAAGCATACATAGAAGCCGGATGGCTCGATGAGATCCGGTCAATTCGTGAATCCGGCGTTGATTGGGATGCGCCTGCCATGACCTCGCTCGGGTACCGCGAACTTGGCACATATATCCGCGGCGAGTGTACGCTCGATGAAGCAATTAAAAAAACCAAAGATGCCACATGGCAGTACGCCAAACGTCAGCTTACCTGGTTCAAGCGCGACAAGCGTATCCACTGGGTAAAAGACGAAGACGAAGCCGAGCAACTGGTTAAAAAATGGCTAAAGAAAAAGGCCTGACATCTAATGTCAGGCCTTAGGTTCAGCGCTGGTCCGAGACGACCGAGCCGATCTCGTCGCCGGTGAGCGCCTTGACGATGTTGCCGGGCTCTTTCACGGAGAATACGAGAATCGGCATCTTCTCGTTCCGGCACAAGGCAAAGGCCTCCGTGTCCATCACCTTGAGCTCCTCGTCGAGGCAGCGCTTGTAGGTGGCGTGCTGGAGAAAGACCGCGCTCTTGTCGTGTCGCGGATCCTTGTCGTAGAGCCCGTCCGTATTCGTGGCCTTGGCCACGATGTCGGCCTTGATCTCGCAGGCGCGCAGGGCCGCGGCATAATCCGTCGTGCAGTACGGATTCCCCGTGCCTCCCGCCAGGATGATGACCCTCTTGAGGTCGAGGTGATGCCTGGCCTTCTTGGGGAGGTAGGGCTCTGCGACCGGGCGGGCCTGGAGCGCAGACATGAGTCGCGCCTCCTTGCGTCCGCACACGCGGGTCAGCAGATCGTGCAGAACGATGCCGTTCTGGATGGTTGCGAGCATGCCGAACTGGTCGGCGGCGACGCGGTCCATGCCCTTGCTTGCACCATTGGCGCCGCGGAAGATGTTTCCTCCGCCCATCACGATGGCGATCTCGACGCCCAGGTTGGAGACCTGGGTGATCTCCTTGGCGATCCGGAGCAAGGTCTCGGGATCGTAGGGGAAGATGGGCTTCTCCTCGTCGCCGGAAAGCGCCTCTCCGGACAGTTTCAGCAGAACGCGCGAATACCGCATGCAGCCTCCGTGTGAATGTGCATGTCACGGATTACCAGTCACGGGAAACCGGGTCAAGGTTTGAATGTTTTGTATGTCCAAACCGTGAATGCGCCTTCGGATGGGTTTTGGTCGACTGCTCCGCCGCCATGCTCGGATACCCAGCGCTCGCCAAATTCATCGGTAAGTTTTAGTCGTATGGAAAACGATTCTTTGTTAGCCGTTTCCAGTGTGATGGGTAAAAAGTAGCTTGAAGCATCGCCGGCTTTGGCGGCTATCTGGCGAGGTTTCTCGTAGGACGTGTTCGCTCCATCAACATCGATTTCGTGAATATAAACATTCGAACCGCCGGTATTGATAAATTTTACTCCGGCTCCATCAGGTACTGCGGTTATCGAGACATAGTCTTCAAGCCGAGCCAGCCGCTCATTAACCGTGTTTTGGATAAAAGCGAAATAAGAAGCGAATCCTAGCGTAAAAACCTGCAAGGCAAGCGTAACCCATTCAAATCGGCTCATAAGATTTGTTTACATGTTATCCATGGCGATTTACAGTAATTCATATGGCCTACTGGTTGATAAAATCCGATCCCTCCGAATACGCATGGGATCAGCTTGTCCGTGACAAGGAGGCGGACTGGACCGGAGTCCGGAATTTTCAGGCTCGCAAGTTTTTAAACGAAATGCAGCCCGGTGATCCGATCCTGTTTTACCACACTGAAAATGACAAGGAAATTGTAGGGATTGCCGAGGTAATTGAACCGGCCAAGCCCGACGCGACTGCCGAAGAGGGGAATTGGGTCTCCGTCCGTATCAAAGCGGTCAAGCCCGTAGGACGCACCTTAACCCTCGATGAAATCCGCAATACTCCAGGACTTTCAATTATGCCCTTGGTTGAACAGCCCCGTCTGTCAGTGTCCCCAGTCACATCGGCGCAATGGGAAGCAATTCTGAAATACACCAAGACATCATAGGTACTCGACAAAAGGTAAAAAACCCGATAATATGGCCTTTATGCCACTATTTTTAAAGCCGTTTGGAGGTTCGGGCGATGCGGCGCCAAGATCCACCAAGGCTCGTGCCGTAAGTCTGGTCTTGGAGATGCTGCAGGTTCTGGCCATTTCCATGGCTATCATCATTCCGGTCCGCTGGTTCTTGGTTCAGCCGTTCTATGTCCAAGGTGCCAGCATGGAGCCAAATTTTTTCGATCACGAATACCTCATCATCGATGAGCTCTCGTATCGCTTGCGCGAGCCTTCGCGAGGAGACGTTGTCGTCTTCCATTACCCGAACGATCCAAAGCAGTTTTTTATCAAACGCGTGATCGGTTTGCCGGGTGAAACCGTCGAAATCGCCGACGGCAAGGTAAAAATATACAACGATAAAAATCCAAATGGCGTTGTACTCGATGAAAGCAGCTATCTCGACCAAGATTTCACCGCAGCCTCTCAGACCGTCACGATGAAAGCAGGTGAGTATTTCCTGCTCGGCGATAATCGCTCTTCATCGCTCGACTCCCGTTTCTTCGGACCGGTCAAAAGTCTCCATATTGTTGGCCGAGTTTGGGTACGCGGATTTCCGATAGATCGCTGGAAACACTTTGAATCATTCGAATACGGTATTTAATTTTATGTCACCAAAAAAAGCCCCTGCAAAAAAACCGGTTCAAGCTGCTGATGCAGCACCCGCGCCAGTAAATAAAAAAGCTCCTCAACCGATCCAGGTTTTGCGCGGTATGCGCGATCTTTTGCCGATCGACCAGTCGCTCTGGGACGAGACGCGTAAAATTTCCGAATCTCTGGCCAAAGCCTACAGTTTTGACCGTATCGACACTCCAATGGTCGAGGAAACATCCCTTTTTATCCGCGGAGTAGGCCGCTCGACGGATGTCGTCGAAAAAGAATTATACTCTTGGGAAACCCAAGGCGGCGAAAACATATCCTTGCGTCCGGAGGGGACGGCTCCCGTGGTTCGCGCATATATCCAGCATGGCATGCTTAATATGCCGCAGCCGGTTCGTCTTTGGTACTACGGTCCGATGTTCCGCTACGATCGTCCGCAGTCCGGCCGCTTCCGCCAATTCTATCAAGTTGGTTACGAAGTGCTCGGAGATGCCGATCCGATTATCGACGCCCAGCTCATGGTACTCGGCTGGAATATGCTGAAGGGTCTGGGCATTGATGCCACGGTGCGTATCAACTCGCTAGGCAGCCCGGAGTCGCGCGCTAATTATAAGAACGCTCTCGTTGCGTACTTCCGTTCCAAAAAAGCCAAGCTCTCCGATGATGACAAAAAACGTTTGCTCAAAAACCCATTGCGTTTACTCGACTCCAAAGACCCTGCAATCCAAGAGCTTAAAGCCGAGGCTCCGCAAATCGTCGACTGGCTGGATGAAGAATCCAAATCCCACTTCTTCCGCGTTATCGAATTTCTCGATGAGCTCGGAGTTCCTTACCAGCTAGATCCGTATCTTGTACGAGGCTTGGATTATTACACCAAGACGGTTTTTGAATGGTATGCCGCGAGCGATGATATGGAGCTGGCTCAAACCGCCCTCGGTGGAGGCGGACGATACGATGGCTTGGTAGAGAGTCTTGGCGGTCGTCCGACTCCTGCGGCCGGGTTTAGTCTTGGTCTCGATCGCATCGTATCCCGCATGAAAGAAAAGCAGCAAAAGCAGGCAGGCGAGGCTCCGCTGGAGTACAAGCCTGAGCCGGTGCTGGTTTTCATTGCTCAATTGGGTGATATGGGCCGCAAAAAAGCGCTCGCGCTTTTCGAGGAGTTCCGAGAGGCAGGCATCGCGGTAGGAGAAGCCTTTTCTAAGGCAAATATCAAAGCGCAGATGGAAATGGCTAATCGACGCGGAGCCAAATGGGCAATTGTCATCGGCCAAAAAGAAGTGCTGGATGGGACCGTCCAATTACGCGATATGGACGCCGGATCGCAGGAAATCGTCGATGTTAAAAAGGCCGTCCATGAAATCAAAAAGAAGCTGGCCCAGCGCCTTGACAATCCGCCAGCTTCCGCGTAGGATCCGCTCAACCTAACCAAGAAAGGAGCGTCCCATATGG
Organism: Candidatus Uhrbacteria bacterium; assembly: GCA_020854265.1. Classification (GTDB taxonomy): domain Bacteria; phylum Patescibacteriota; class Patescibacteriia; order 2-12-FULL-60-25; family 2-12-FULL-60-25; genus CAIXDN01. The sequence continues at coordinate 89,522 of JADZFU010000001.1, read as the reverse complement.
TAGAAGTAAAACGCAAAAAGAACGAAACGTTTGACGCCCTGCTGCGCCGCTTTCAGCGCCGCTTCCAGTCCAGCGGAAAACAAATCGAAACCAAGAGCCGTCGTTTCCACGATGGCGGTCTGAACAATACGCAGCGCCATGAAGGTGCCTTGCGTCGTGTGACCATGGGCGAGAAATACGCCTACTTGTCCAAGACCGGCCAGTTAAAAGAAGATCCAAAAAAGCGCTACGGACGTCGTTAAGAAAAACGGGCATTACAAATGCCCGTTTTTCTGTTATTCTAATTGCGGAAAACTGATTACTGACTTCTGTTTTTTATGACTGTTCTCGAACGAGTCGATACCGACTTCAAACAGGCGATGAAATCCAAAGATGAACTCGCTCTCTCCGTCCTCCGTTTGGTGCGCACGGCTTTGAAAAATAAACAGATCGAGTTGATGCGCGAACTGAAAGATGAAGACGCTCATGCCGTGCTGAAAACAATGATCAAGCAGTATCAGGATGCCGTCTCGGATTTTCAATCTGCTGGTCGACAGGATCTGGTCGAGCGGCAGCAAAAGGAGATCGATCTGATCAGTACCTATCTACCTCCCGCAATGGCACCCGAGGAGCTTGAAAAAATTGTCAAAGAGGCCGTAGCGGCTTCCGGAGCTACCGATATGGGCAAGGCCATGGGCGCTGCAATGAAAGCAGTTGCTGGCCGTGCTGACGGCAACGAAGTTCGTGCCATTGTCCAACGGATTCTTTCTTAGTAGAATAACAGCGTTGTCGGACCAATCTTTCCCCATGCTCAAGAAAGGTTCTTTATCCCTCTTTTTTCTTCTCGCGGCACCGTTAGCCGTATCAGCCCAAACCGCAGGTCCGGTTGGGGAGGGTCTTGAAGCGGTCGGAACGCAGGCAGGTTTGGGGAGCGCTGACCTTCCGGTTATTGTCGGAAACATCATTTATGTCTTCTTGAGTCTCCTCGGCATCGTTTTGCTGGGGATACTTTTGTATGCAGGATGGCGCTGGATGACGGCCAAAGGCGATGCAAAGCAAGTCGACGAGGCAAAAACATGGATCCGTAATGGTGTTATCGGTCTTGTCATCATCCTTTCCGCTTTTGCGATTACCCGCTTTGTCATGGATGCGCTCGCTGGCGCGACAAGCGGCGGGGGAGGGATAGGCGGCGGACGGTTTGGCGGAAGCTCCGGTTTCCCGAGCTCGTCCGGTTCGCTCGGCGGCGGCATTATCGAGACCCATCTACCGTCCCGCGACGCTACCGGCGTACCGCGCAATACGCGTATCGTCATCACATTCAAAGAACCGATCCGTATCAGCTCATTCATTGCCGGATATAACGACAATGGCACGCCTGCCGATCTTTCTGACGATATCGCGACCAGTACAACGGTTGGATTAAATAGCGATGCTGTAAAAATTTATGTGAATGGTCAGCGCGACCGAGCACTTACATCAGCCGAGGCGAGAGTCCGCTTCACACCCGACCGTCAAACCTTTGTCATTATGCCGGTCGCATATCTTGGCAGCCCAACGACGGATACCGATTACACGGCCGAGCTTTTGTCTGGCGGATCAGGGATCCGTCGCGAGGATGGTTCGCCCGCATTCTCCGGCGCCTTCTCTTCTGGATATATTTGGAACTTCCAAGTTTCAACCGTTGTAGACACGACGCCGCCCCAGGTTCGCTCGGTGATTCCGTCCGCTGGCGGCTCCTATGCGCCAAATATTGTCGTGCAAGTAAACTTTAACGAAGCCGTCGATCCTACCTCGGCCGCTGGCATGGTGACGGCGGGTTCAGGTTTTACCAATATCCGGGTCGCTTCCACTCCGGCTGGGGGTGCAACAACTTTCCCCAACGGCGAATTCCGAATCAGCAACCAATATAGGACGGTTGAGTTCACCACGGATTTGGCCTGCGGGACAAATTCATGCGGACGCACGGTGTACTGTCTCCCAACCGACACATCCATCGAAGTCACGGTTCAGGCGCCGACAATGTCCGATACGCCACCATTGGCCTTCCTCTCCGGCTTTGGCTACAACGGCATAGTCGATATGGTCGGAAATGCATTGGACGGAAATGGCGACGGCATAACACAAGGCTCGCCAGACGATGGAGTCGATGGGAATGATAACTACGTATGGGCATTTGGCACCAATGGCCCTCCGGTGCTCACGGCTCCAAGTATTTTGAGCACCACGCCCAACGAGAGAGACATTGCATCCCGCAGCAATATCGCGCTCGATCTCAATCCCGAAGCGGTATTCGACTCGGTACTTCAGTCGTCCACGGTGAACTCGGAAACAATCGGCATCCGTACCAATGAACCTGTCGCGATGGCCGATACTTTCTGGTGGACTCTTTCGCAGGAGAATCTCACCGCCGCCGGTACGCCAGCCGGATCTGGCGATATCGCAAGCCAAGCACGCGTTACAATCGATCACCGTATTTTCTCGGCTGCGACTTCTACCGATCCGACGGCGATCGCCCCTATTTACCAGCCGGTATTCCTGTCCGGTGTCCAAAATGTATTGCAGAACTGTTTCAATCCTTCCGGATCCGACATTTGTGACGCGAATAGCACCAATCCAAATTGCTGTGACGGCGATCCAAGATCCGCCGCCTGCACCGCTCCCACACCCGCCTCACCATGAAGCTCCTTAGATTGTCCGCGCTCATTGCGCTCTCCGCCCTGTCTCTCACGACCGGGCTTTGGGCTTTTCAGGCCGCACCAGCGTACGCCCAAGTCGAAACCGGCTTGAACGAGGTAGGCAGCACCATAAAACTCGGCTCGGAGGATCCGCGCACCATTGCAGCTCGTATTATCAATGTAACGCTCGGGCTTCTTGGCATCGTTGTCCTTTGTCTTATTATATACGCCGGTTTTTTGTGGATGACATCCGGCGGTGACGCAGAAAAAGTCGGTCAGGCAAAAAAGATCCTGCAAAATTCCATAATCGGTTTGGTTATCATTCTTTCTGCGTGGGGAATTACAACCTTTGTCATTAATGCGCTTATTAATGCAACCGGCGGAGGAGGCGGAGCTGGAGGTCCTGGCGGAGGCGGTCCCGGCGGGGGAGGAGTCGGTCCGTCCGGCGGCACCTCGGCTTTCCAAGTCCGTTCTCTCACGCCTTCCGGAACCGTATCCATCCGCAATATTCAGGTCCGTTTCATTTTCTCGCGCTCAATAGATCCTGCCACCACGGCAGCAAATCTTCAGGTTCTGCGTGCCAGCGACAGCTCTCCTGTTGCCGGAGGCTTGGAGATCTCCGGTTCGCTCGCAACCTTTACCCCAGAGACGCCATGTCCCGCACCAAACGAGTCACGCCGATGTTTTGATTCCAACACGGAATACATCGTCCGCGTTGCCTCCGGTCTCCGCTCCACGGGCGGTCAGTCCATTGTCTGCGGAGGGTTTGCGCCTGTTTGCGAAGGTCGATTCACATCCGGCGATCTTGTTGATACGGCCGAGCCGGTAGTGACTATCGAGTCTCCATTTGATGGGCAGAGCGTTCCCGTAGACGATCTAGTTAACATCCGAACCCATGTGACGGATGATGCCGGTGTTTCTTTTGCCGAATCATTTGTCGACGGATCATCCGTCGGCATCGGTACCTCGGTTGCAGGATCCGGCGGCGATCAGACATTCGAAGTTCCATGGGACACAACCGGTATTCCGCTCGGTCGTCATTCCATCCAATCAAGTGCCAACGATCTCGACTCAAATACGGCCGATAGCGCAACTATCTCGGTTACGGTCCGCCCGCAGCATTGTTTTAACGGATCGCAAGATTCTGATGAAACCGGTCTTGATTGCGGAGGAGCGGACTGCGGAGCCTGCTCGGGCGGGTCATGCACCACTGGTGCAGATTGCTCGTCCGGTGTTTGTTCTGCCGGAGTCTGCGTGGATCAGCCAATCATCACAAATATTTCCCCGCGCGATGGTCGTCCAGGGACCATGGTCACCATTTCCGGTGCAAATTTTGGCACATCCACGGGACAAGTTGTGTTTGCCGATGGGCGCATTGCGAATCCTCCAGCTGCTTGTGTTTCCGCCGGAATCGGTACATGGGCACCCGGTCAAGTCATAGTCTCGCTCCCAGATGGTTCAGTTGATGGCCCGGTCTCTTTGACGAATGCATCCACGGGTTTGTCAGATGCTTCAAATGACACTCGCGGTCCCGCAATCGACAATTTTGATGTAAACGACATTGCGCGTCCCGGACTTTGTGCAGCCCAGCCAAACAGCGGGCTGCCTGGCGAGAGAATTGAGCTCCTTGGCGCAGGACTTGGCGGTACATCGGACCGTGTATTCTTTAATGATCGCGAGCAAAGCGCCTTCCTCTCATGGAGCGATAGCATGATCGCCATGAATGCGCCGGTAATCTCGCCGGCAACATACGCGGTTCGTGCGCGTTCAGGCGGCGTCGAGTCGAATAGCGTGAGTTACCGTATCAATGAGCGCACGGCCACGGCTGGCCCAATTATCGACTCCGTATCGCCAGACAATGGACCAATAGGTGAATATATCACGGTACAAGGACGCAATTTCGGTTCTCGTATCGGCAGGGTCAATTTCCGCCGTACGGATGGAGTTGCGCTGGCTGACACCAGCTTCCCGGAAGGATGCTCGGCGGCGTTTTGGACGGATACTTCTATCACAGTCAAAGTTCCTCGCGTGATTCGCGCCGGTCTTGGCGATGAAGCGCTTACTCCCGGCTCCTATCAAATTGAAGTTGAACGGCAAGACACCGTGGTCAGCAACCGTGTCAATTTTTCCGTAAATACAAATCCTGCACGACCAGGCTTGTGTGCCATTCGTCCGGTAGCAGGTCCGATCGGAACCGAAGTAGAAGTAATTGGCGAACGTCTTGGTACCGACGGAACGCTTTCATTCACGGGTCCTTCCGGACGCGTCTCTTCCCTTGTTCGTGCAGGCGATTGGACGGCTTCGCGGATCATGTCATCCGTCCCGACTGGTGCGATAACCGGCAGCGTTCAAGCAACCGTTGGTACGCTCGATTCCAACGGCGTAAATTTTGCCGTTCGAAACTGTAATGAGGACGCATCAATCTGTTCTGCTGCCGGTGAGGTCTGCTGCCGATCCGGTGCATGTTCGGTTGGCGGCACATGTGAAGCTGCTTCGCCAGAAGCCATGTTTGCGTGGAATATCTCCACGGGTGTTATTCCGGTTAATCCGCGCGTTATCGAAGAGTGCTCCACGGCCGCATCGTCAAAACCGCCTTCGCCATCTCCATGGGGAACAAGAAGCGGTGGAAATGCAGTATGTGTAAATGCCGATATCTATCTGCGTTTTAATACGCCAATCGATCCGGCTACGGTAAATGCAAGCTCCTTGCTTGTACGCCGCTGTACGGGGCCGGCCGAAGACCCTTGTGCGTCTGCTGTTCCTGTATCGCCAGCAGGCGGATTCCCGGCAATCGGTGAGAATGCCGGCGAAGGCTATATTCAATACCGCACCACCAGCAACCTTGAACCAGGAACGACCTACCAAGTTATTTTGACGACGGCTATCCGCTCGACCACCGATGTCCCGATGCTTCCACGTGCCGAGTGTGGCGACGGAAACGCATACTGCTTCACCTTTACGACACGTCCAACAACCGAGTTATGTACCGTCGGCTCTATCAATGTCGTTCCATCGCCTCACGAAATGGAAAATGTCGGCGAAACCGAGCTGTACCGCGCGGTTCCGCGCGCCGCAGGGGACGCATGTTTGGTGCTTCGAGGAGATTCATACGATTGGAACTGGTCGACATCGGATGGCCGTGCGTCCGTAACAACCAATCGTTCCGGCGGTCTTGGACTTGATAATCAAACCGTTACTGCGCTCGGCGAGGCTGCAATTGCACCTGTTCGTGTAAATGCAGAAATAACTGATGGAGGCCGCACCATTACCGGAACAGGCGACCTCTTTATCCGCTTGATTCCGCCGCGCATAGAGGCATATGGTCCGGGCTGCGACGAAGCATGTGTTAACGCTGCAATCTGGGCTCGTTTCAATGTTCCGATGGAGGCGGCGAGCATCGGTTCGGATGATATAGAGATTCGTCGCTGTACCAATGAAAATTGTGTTTCGTACGATTTGACACTTGCCTTTGACACGTCGCCGGTACTGTCTGCCGTTCCTGGTACGACTGAAACCGGTTTGCGTTATCTGCGCCTTGATCCGACCCGAACGGTCGGCGGAATGGTTGAGACTCTGCTTGAGCGCGGCCGATTCTACCGTGTGACCATCCGCGGTGGGGATTTGACCGGTCCGGTTTCCATCTCGGGTCTCCCTCTTTCCGGACTGAACACCGATGGAGGATTTACTTGGACCTTCCGCGTGAAAGACGATGAAAATGCGCGTTGTACCGTCGAGCGTGTTGTTGTTGCTCCGGCACGAAAAATCGAAACTCTTGTAGATTCCCGCCAATCATTCGCGGCCAATCCGATGGCTGCACCTGATACCTGTAACGAGCTAGGTCAGCCGCTGATCTCGGACCGCACGTATGCATGGGATATCCAAGAAACTGGCAATGTCGCCGACTTCGTAAATGCTGCAGGTACTGGTTTGGTGGACACTGCAGCATCTCCGGCTCCGGGCTGCACCAATAACTGTCTTTTGCGCGGTGCAGATGGCGTCGATGGACGCACGGCTGCTTGCGGAAACCGCACGGTAGAAACATCTAATGCAAACTTCTGCCGCAATGCGGCACGTACAGGACCATGTACGGTCGGTGCATCAGGCTGTGTCACTATTTTTGGCGATTCATGCCGACTGCTTCCGCCAAACTCGACCGGCGGGGAAGAGTGCGATGAGGGGAGTGAAACGAGCACCTGTTCTGCCTCGTGCTTGTTCAAACCGAGAGTTGGTAGCGCATTGTGTGGAAATGACGTTCTCGATCGCGGCGAGCAATGTGATCCGGGTTCTGCGTCCACAACCAACCCTGGCTGTACCAATGACTGCCAATTGCTAGGTTCGCGTAGCGGCGGATCGACGTGTGGAAATAACGATATTGCCGCCGGAGAAGCCTGCGATGACGGCAATACGCGCAATGGAGACGGATGTTCTTCGAATTGTCTGAATGAAGGCTCGCGTATTGTGCGCGCTCTGTGTGGAAATGGACTCATTGAAGCGGGGGAATCGTGTGAAGTTGGTCCTGGTTCGGCGGCAACATGCGATCCGCTTACGTGTCTCAATCTCGGTACGGACGCGCCAACGTGTGGAAACGCCGCAGTGAATCCTGGCGAAGATTGTGATGACGGCAATATCTCCAACGGCGACGGCTGTTCCAACCGCTGTCTCTTTGAAGGTTCATCTTCGGCATACGCGCTTCCTTCATTCTGTGCCGATGGAACAGCTGGTCTTGGCGAGATCCCGATGTGTGAGGCTTCGGTTACGGGCGATGGCCGACTCGAGGCTGTGCAGATCGCCAGAATCGTTGGTGATGCAACACCCGATTCGGACGGCCGTATGATGTCGCTCGTCCGTGCAACATACGATAGCCGCACAGGACAGGCTGATTATGGGTTGCAGTGCGGATTCACACAGGAATCGTCCTGTCCGGCAGGTACAGGTCTCGATAATTTTGGTTGCTGCGCTCCTCGTCCGCGCGTTGTCACTTCCTATCCGGTAGGCGGGTCCTCGGGGGTCTGCCGAAATGTCCAAATCAGCGCGACATTTAACGTAGAAATGGAACCCGGTTCCGTCCAAACCAACTTTATTCTTGCCGAGCGCGCCAGCGGTGCCACATGTCCGGGCGGCAGCACGCCGCTCACCATTGACGCAGCTCCGATCGGCGGTATTCGCGGTTGGTTTATCGGAGTCTGGAACAATATCCTTGCATTCTTCGGAGCCCAGCCAGTCGGTGCCCAGCTTTACTGTGCCGGTACGGTCCGTGGTTCGGTAACCTTTGCTCCGGTAGTAACAAGCGGCACCACGTCTACGCGTGCCATTCTCAATATCCAGAATGCACTTCAACCAAATACGGAATACCGCGTCCGAGTAGCAGGTGATCTTGATCTTGCGGATAACCCCGCTGGCAAACGCGGAGCACAAAGCCGCCGCGGCACCGTCCTCGACGGAAATGCTGAATGGGTATTCACCACAGGTGCGGGTGTTTGTACGGTGAGCTCGGTTCGTGTCCGCGATACCAATACTTCAAGCCCAGGATACTTCTCCACGGCAAATGAATCGCATATCTACAACGCCGATGTCGTGTCCGTGCAGGCAGGGACGAGTGTTCCGCTTTCGCCAATCGCCGAATACCAATGGACATGGGCTCCATGGGATTCTTCCGACGAAACCATTATCCAAGCGGCCGCAACTCCGGCAGATGCCACGCAAGCCAACGTGACAGCCCGCGAAAAAAACGGAACCGTTCTCGTCTTCGGAAAAATCCAGATTGTTCGTGACGAGGTCAATGTCCCGTCCACGACAAATAGCTTTATTTCCGGCTCGCTCCCGTCCACGGTCTTGTTATGTGAAAATCCGTGGCCGGTCCGCACTCTTGGTCCGTTTGCTGATTTGCGGAATGCACTATCCTTTGAGCACTACGCGCCGACATTCGCTTCGGGTCCGTACTTCAACTTCTCGACCATGTATTGTCGCGATCAAGAAGATCCAGACCTTGCCAGCGACGATTTGCCTGATATGAATGTCACGCCGGTGGCACTCACGCCGCTCGACTCTGGTCTCGGCATCCTCCGCCAATACCTCTTCACATACGACAATACGCGTTATCCGGCTCTGGCAGGTGATGGCGTAGGTATTCGCGTTGTCACGAACCCTTTGCACCTGTCTCCGGCCGAGTGGTATGTCTCCAAAGGATTCTCTGGTACCCCGCAATCCACCACGGTTGATGGATACGAAGCGGTGAAGGATGGCACGACCGTGTATATTGCCGCACCCAATACCGACGATCTCACCGTCGCCGACATCTATCCGAATATCTACATTCTTTCGCGAAATCCGGATGCCAAGCCCGAAACAATCGCCATTTTTGACCAGCTTGTCCAAAACATGGCGCTAAATGTGAATATCCAAACCGAATCCTCCAATTCGTGCGTGTATGACACGACAGACGGAGCGCATGTCCCTGGCGAAACGTATCTCGAGGGCGGCCGCACCGTAAAATGTACGGCTGACTGGGAATGTCTTGCGAAAAATCGCAACCTCCGCTGTGCAGCCTTCAAATCCAAGCTTCAGCGCGATGTAAAACGTATCGCCGATTTCCAGCGTATTTCCGATACGCTCGAAGCCTCCAAAGAAACATCCGGCAGCTATCCGGCATTGTCATCAGGCTCCTTCCTTGCAACGCTTTCCAATTCACGCTGGCCGAGCTGGACCGGGGCATTGGCAAGCAATGCCGGCAGTCTCCCGGTTGATCCGGTAAACCGCTTCTTGTCTTGCGGTCGATGTTCCGATGCAAGTGCGTCTGCATGTGTGACCGACGCGGACTGTTCTGCTGGCGCGACCTGTCAGGCCGTGGCCGACCGCCCAGGAGTCGAGCCGTCTACGTGTTGGACGCCCTCGACACGCCAATTTATCTGCCCTCAATTGAATCCGCTTGTCGATGAAAGCGTCTCGCGCGTGTATCAGTATCGTGCGGTAAATAGCGGAGAAACGTATGAGCTTGGAACCGAGCTTGAAGCTGCCGAGTATACGCGCTATCGCCCGAATCTCCCGACGTTGTCATTCCGCTGCTCCAATATCGACACGGCGTGTGTCACGGCTGACGATTGTACCGTTCCGGCCGCTGCTCCGGGAGCGCCGCCAATTTCAACCGGACGCTGTGAACGTGTCGGAGGCTCGTATATCTATAACGGAATCTGCCGCGGGGCCGTATTCGGTGAGGATAATATCTGTGGAAACGGGGTCATCGGCCCAGGTGAAATTTGTGAAATAGGCCAAACGCGCGGCGCTTCCTGTACAACAGCGGGCGGAGAGGCCGGAACAAAAATCCAGTCATGTGATGCTTGTACGGCATATCGCGACACGGCGTCCACAATTTGTGTTGCCGACCTGCTCTGCGGAAACGGTCGCATCGACCGCGCTCGCTGTGTTGGGGCCGGTGTCCGTTATGGCCAAGCATGTACGGTCGACAGCGAGTGTAATGATTCTCGCGATGCTGCAGGCACGGTCATGACCTGCCAAACCTATGCCTCGCCGGAAGTCTGTGATGACGGTGCACAGAATGGATCCTATGGACGCTGCGCGCGCAACTGTCAGGGATATGGCGCGTATTGCGGAGACGCCCTTTTGTCTCCGGGTGAACGCTGCGATCAAGGCGCTTCCAACGGTACGTACTGCGAGCGCGGATCGTGCGATGCTTCGCTCACCTGTTCCACGGATTGCCGCGGCGTTGCGCCGTATTGCGGCGACAACCGCGTGGATACCCCGCGCGAACAATGCGATAACAATGTCGAGCGCTCTGCTCAAGCGATTTGTACTGCAGGTACGGTCGGTATCCCATGTGCAACAGCCGCTGATTGTGGCGCAGGAGGTGTTTGCGGAGGACTCCTGTCAGGTGTGAATTACGACGCCTGTCCCGCAACGGTAAATCGCTGCTCAAATGATCGCACCCGCGCCTGCTCTGGTCCGGCAGATGCCGTGACCTGCGGAGCAACGGGCCGCTGTATTGCCTATCCCGCCGAGCGTACGCGCGCCTGCCGTATGGCGCCTGCCGATGTCACATCGCCCGCACAGTACTGCACCTGGAATACTTGGTCCGCTTGCGAGGCCGTTGGTTCTTGCGGAGACGGACGCACCGATGCCGGAGAAGAGTGTGATGACGGCAATTCCAACAATACCGATGCGTGTACGAATCTTTGTCGTACGAACATTTGTGGAGACGGCTTCGTGAATCCAGGTCCGGAAGAATGCGATCTTGGTGCATTGAACGGCACCGCCTCATGTCCGGCAGATTACGGCGCATCATGTCTTGCATGTTCCGCAACATGTCGCCAAGTTTCAACCTCAGGCGGATTCTGCGGAAACGGTGTTAAAGAAGGACCGGAACAATGCGATGCATCTGATCTTGGAGCATCGGTGCCCTCATGTCGTGCACTTGGTTACGATTACGCTGCCAATGTCACTTGTGCGGCATACCCAAGATGTGTCAGTCCAACGGGAGAGTTGATAACGTATTATACGAGCGGGTCTGCCGACTCTGTGTGTACCGGTTTGCCTCCGACCTGTACACTGGGCAACCGAACTCTTTGCGAATTAGGAGCATCGGGTGGAACGTACTATGAAGGAAGTACTACTCCAATCACGATAGATACGCGTCATATTTCCGCACGCCGTCCAGGTTCGACTCCTCAAGAAGCGATATCTTGTAACTCTTCATGCGGATTCACAGGCTGTCTGCGTTGTACCGAGGTAACAGGCGATGGAGTCATCGAAGCAACGGTATATGACGCCGTGTACTCATTCCTTCCGGTTCCGAATGCGCGCGTCACCCTTTACAGCCGTGGTATCCGCGTTTCTGAAACGTATACGAGTTTGACCGGTTACTTCCGCTTCTCAAACCTCAACCGTAATCCGGTTTGCGGCCAATACCGCATTATCGTCGACTACTATCAGGACAACGTCTGTACCGGTGAAGGAAACCGCAGCGGTGCCGAGGGCACGACCGATCCGATTTTCTGCGGTGGAACACGCTGGAATCTCCCGGATAATCCAAACGAGTCAATCAATGGCGGATACTGGCCGTACGAATCAAATTCATTCTCGCAGACGAATTTCCGCTCGGTCGGAATCGAAAACAGCCTTGGCAAAATCTTCTTGGCACCTCGTGTGAGTGAGGATGAAACACTGGTTGTTCATACATGGAACGGAGCGCTTTCAGGATATATAGATGCACATTTAATCCTGCCAGAGTCCCAAACCGCATCCACGACTGGTATTGAGATGTTGAATCCGAGCGAAGATTATGGACCGCCAGGAAGTCCATTCAGCCCACCCCCATATTTCTTCAACAATTACCTTCCGAACCCACCAGGACGCCCTATAAATGGTATGTGGTACAACACGAGCACAAGAGATATCTACTGGGATCCCCAAGGTCGTCCCAATATGGACGAATCTCCCCACGCAAACTTGTATTGTTTCACTTTATTGCCAGACGGAGAGTTAAATCTTTCTTGTAATTCATTCAGTACCGCTCCACAAACAATGAAATACAAAAGAGGGCCATGGTCTACTGAGGGTAAATACTCGTATTTCTTAGTGGACTATACTCCGTCAGCTTCTCGACCGTCATATAGGTACTTCGACTTAACCACTTCAAGCTCAGTTCGAGTGATTACATTCGATCGTATATTCAATTTGGATGCTCCTCGGCATACATCGGCTCCGTGCACTCCTCGCAGCGGGGCTTCAGGTGGGCAAGGTAAGTATTGGCATGTCTTCGATCAAGACTCGCTTACGGGGAGAATTACGATTCTGAATCAGTTAAAATGCAATGGTGATGTTTCAGGCACATCTCCTCCAGCTATTCTCCCAACGCCACTCAAAGGCACGTCGAACTAATTATGAATAGCTCTGCTCGTTTGCTAATAATAGGTGTATCCGCTCTTCTTCTTGTTGGAAGTTTTGTCGGAGGATTTTTCTGGCTGCGCGGCAGACCAATTGATATTGCAAGGGAGCCTGTGTCAGCAGATGCTAAAAACGGTAGTGAAGTAACGCCAGTATCAGATTATGTTGAAAACTATGGCAGCAGTCCTGATAGGGAGTATGTTCCTAATACTAATCAAGAAAAAATCTATGATGAACGCATGAAGGCTTCACAAGCTGAGTCAGAAGCTGGACCTGAAGCTTCGTCATCAACGGAAACGCCGACAGCCCCTACGCCTTCCGACCGCGACCGCGATGGTCTCACGGACGAACAGGAGGCGACACGCGGCACCAATCCAGATCGATTCGATACCGATGCCGACGGACTAAACGACCTTGAAGAAATCGTCACGTATCGCAGCGATCCTCTAAAAGCTGATACGGATAATGACGGATTCAATGATGGTCAAGAAGTAAAAGCAAAGTATAATCCATTAGGTCCCGGTCCCTGTGTCCGTGAAACGTGCATTCCATAAATATGGCGATACCCCCACCAAACCTTCCATTTGAACCGTTGCCGCCTCCGCCTCCGGCCAATCAGCCGCCTCCGCGGCCGCTTCCGCCGCAAGCGCCGGCTCCGGCTCCTGTTCAAAGCAGCGCACCAAAAGCTCCAGACTCGGTAAAAGAACCGGAGGATATTTTTTCCGATATGCCGGAAAAGCCTTCGACTCCGATGCGTCCGCGTATGTCGGCGCCTATGCCCGAGCCGCACTCTGGAGTTTCTGTCGGTGGGTTTGCTGTCGTGGCACTTGTTGTTTTATTGGTACTTGGAGGCGGGGGATTTGCCTTCTGGTATTTCGTGATCCGGATGCCGCCTGTTACGCAAGCGCCGATCCCTTCGGTTCCCTCGGTCCCATCGTCCCAACCCGTGCCTCAAAACGGATCTACTGGAAACGGAGGAGTCACGGTTCCTCCGCCAGTTTCTGCAACGGATACATCGGAACCGGATCCGTCCGAATCCGTACTTCCTGTACCTGTTACCCAGCCGCCGCCAGGTGTGAATATCCCGGCGCCTACAAATGTGACGGATGAACCGCCGCCTACTCCTCCCGCAGCACCGGCCGCAACAACCACCGAACCAGAAATCGACTCGGATGCTGACGGTCTTTCCGACCGTAGGGAAAGCGAACTTGGACTCGATCCGGCAAATCCGGATTCTGACGGTGATACACTTACGGATGGCGATGAAGTTGTGAAATACGGGACCAACCCGCTCAATCGTGATACAGATAAGGATGGATTCGAAGACGGTAGCGAAGTCCGAAATGGATATAGCCCGCGAGGCGCCGGTAAATGTGCCACGCCAGATTGTGTAGCCTCCTAACATCTTTATGCCAACTCTGCCGCCACCACCACCTCCAAGCGCCCCGACCGGCGCCGGTTCTGCGGTACCAGGCGGTCGTCGCGAACCCGAGATTGTCGTAATGCCGGAAAAATATTTCGGCATGGCATTAAAAATGGATGGAAAAACCGCCGCCGAGATGCAGGCTCCATTGCCGCCACCGCCGAAACCAGCTGCTCCCAAGCCGCTCGTTCCGCCCCCGATTCAGCGTCGTCCGATTTGGCCATTTGTCATACTTATTATCATTCTTCTGCTGGCGGTGGCCGGAGGATTCATTTGGTTTAATCGCGATATTCTATTCCCCAAGCCGGCGCCGGTCGTGCCCGAGCCTCCTGTAACCCAGATTCCAGCACCTACGGCTCCCGCCAATCTGACAGCATCGGTTGCCAGCGGTACTCAAGCCGTAGCCTTGGCATGGGTAGATACATCCGCCAACGAGACCGGATTCCGTATCGAGCGCCGTGAAGGGAGTGCGACCTTTATTCCGGTCACTAACCTTCCTACGAATAGCTCCAACTTTCTTGATATCAGCGTTCAAAACGGACGTACATATACGTACCGTGTCATCGCCGTCGGTCAAAACGCAGAATCCGGCCCTTCAAATACCGCAACGGTTGATGTTGCGCCTTCTACTGTCGTGCCGTCTGCTCCAACCTTGCCGCCTGGAGGTCTCGACTCAGACTCTGATGGGTTGAGCGATGTCGAGGAGCCTCTTTATGGATCCGATGCCAGTATTCAGGATTCCGACAAAGACGGATTCCTCGACGGGAATGAGGTCTTCCATCTCTATAATCCTTCGGCTATAGCACCGGTCCGGCTAGCTGATTCAGGTCTGGTAACGCCATTTGTCGCGCCTGCTGGTTGGTCGATTCTCATCCCCAAAGGGTGGACATCTTCGCTTGATACGGCTGATGGTTCAATCGCAACCGTACGCACGAATCAAGGCGAATCATTCAAGATCAGGATCGAGGATAATCCATTGGGCCAATCTGTCACCGAATGGTATCTCGCAAAAAACGCCAATACGCCGTCTACCGCAGTCCGGCTGATCACGACACGAGGCGGGCTCGAAGGCTTGCTCGGTGCCGAGCGTTTGGACGCGTACTTTGCATGGGATGGAAAAATCTTCTCGCTGTCCTATGACATCGGAACCAAGCCGTTCATCAATTTCCGCACGACATATGAAATGATCCTCAATTCGCTCCGGCTTTCTGGAGCGCCGGTCTTGGACGAGACCAAAGCAAGCGAAGCATTAAATGGCCCGGGAGATTTTTTGGAGACGATGGCTGCGAGCTCCACTGTTACCAGCACTGAACCATGATCGTGTTCGATATCGCAACCAAGCTTCCGGCATCGATCACAAAACGTGATCTTGATCAGCTGGGGCGCAAGATAGGGAAGGCGCTTCGTCAAAAATCAAAGCGCGAAATTTGTATTGCATTTGTCACCGAGAAAGCCATCACCAAGCTGAACAAGGATTATCGTGGAATCAATAAACCCACCGATGTTCTATCCTTTGAGCCGTCCGACATCATTATTTGCGAAGCGTACGCCAAGCGCGAGGCTAAACGGAGGGCGTTATCTACACGCGAAGAGCTGATTCGTCTTGCGATACACGGCGTTCTGCACCTCTCCGGATACGACCATTGTACGGACAAAGAAGAGGCGGAAATGTTCTCCTTGCAGGAGCGCCTCGTGAACGACATGATGGAACTATGAATGGCTTGATACGCAGCTTCCGCCATGCCTTGCGCGGCCTGATGCTCGCCTTCAAAAGCGAACGGAGTTTCCGTATCCAGTCGCTGGCTGCTGCAGTCGTAATTGTCCTGATTCTTGTCCTTCCGCTCGACCTTTGGGAGCGCTCTATTTTGCTCCTTGTTACGATGTTTGTGCTGGTGCTAGAATTGCTCAACAGTAGTCTGGAACGTCTCGTTGACCTGTCCAAACCCCGTCTGCACGCCCTCGCCGGTGATATTAAGGATTTGATGGCTGGGAGTGTATTGATTGCGGCTGTGTTTGCGGCGGTTCTGGGTATCGTGATTATCGGTCCGCATCTTTTGATCATGTTGGACAGACTATGAAAGACCGCTATCTCGCTGCTATCGACTTGGGAAGCTCGGCCATCCGCCTCGCGGTTGGTCAGATTTCAAGCGGCCCGGACAAACGCGAGATAATCGCCTTAATCGGCGCCGAAGAGGTACCTTCCGCCGGCATTTCCAAAGGGTCTATACGTTCGCTCGATGATGCAACCAGCGCTGTTTCATCCGTATTGGATCGTGTAGAGCGTGCCGTCGGAGCACCGGTTTCCGATGTTTATGTCGGTATTGGTGGACTGCATTGCCAGATACGTCCTTCCAAAGGCGTCATTGGCGTTTCGCGTCCGGACGGAGAAATCCACGAGGAAGACTATCGACGCGTTTTAGAAAATGCATCTACGGTTTCCAATCCCGCTAACTTCGAAGTTCTGCATCGATTGCCTCAGCGCTTTACCGTCGACGATCAGCCGGGAGTAAAGGATCCTGTCGGTATGCAAGGCGTTCGTCTCGAAGCGGAGGTATGCGTAATCCAAGCCATGGCTTCGCATGTCCGCAATCTTACTCAAGCCGTTCTTCGCACCAATGTAGACGTAACCGGCTTGGTCTTTGCTCCGCTCGCTTCGGCAGAATCCGTTTTGACCTTGCGTCAGCGCGAGCTTGGAGCAGCCTTGGTAAATATCGGAGCCTCTACCACCTCAGTCGCCGTTTTTGAAGACGGGGAGCTTTTGCATGCCGCCGTCATCCCAATCGGTTCCGACCATATCACGAGCGATATCGCCATCGGTTTGCGTACCTCGCTAGAAGTTGCCGAGCAATGCAAACGGCATTTCGCCAGCGCAACACCAGAGGCAGTGAGCCAGTACGACATGATCGACTTGCGCGAATTAGGCGCTCCAGAATCTGAGCATGTAAGCCCGCGTTTCATTTCCGAAATATCATCGGCTCGCGTCGAAGAAATATTTGAAAAAGTCGAAGAAGAACTCCGCAAAATAAACCGTAGCGGTTTATTGCCGGCCGGGGTCGTGCTTGCGGGCGGGGGAGCAAAGTTAAACGGCATTGTCGAGATCGCAAAACGCGTTCTGCGCTTGCCAGCCTCGATGTCGCCAGGGATACAAGTACAAACTCCTCTTTTAGAGATTGCACGCGATCCGGCTTATGCAACCGTGCTCGGTTTGATGGTCTGGGGATTTGAGGATGAACGGAACGCGACAAGTGCCCGCACAAGCAATATGTCAGGCAGCAGCGGATTCTTTAAAAAAGTAGGAAGCCCGATTAAAAAGATTTTCAAATCGTTCATACCGTAGCTCGTAACAGGTGAGAGGCGGCTCTTGACACCTTTGGTTTGACCCACATATACGCTCGGCGTAATGTCGAAAGGAAGGATGTTCAATTTTTGTGTTATTCAAGAGGAAATCTGAACCTCTGATGTACTCATCATATGGCCGAAGTCAAACCTGAAATAGAAACATTTGCCAAGATCAAGGTTGTTGGTGTTGGCGGATCTGGCAATTCTTCCATTAACCGCATGATCGCTTCCAAGATCCGCGGTGTGGAATTTGTGGCCATGAATACCGACGTGCAGGCCCTGCATCATTCGCAGGCGCAGCACAAGCTGCATATCGGAAAAACCGTCACCCGCGGCTTGGGTGCCGGTATGGATCCAGAAGTTGGTCAACGCGCCGCAGAAGAAAGCCAAAACGAAATCCGTGAAATGCTCAAGGGCACGGACATGGTCTTTGTGACCTGCGGACTCGGTGGCGGCACGGGTACGGGAGCAGGTCCTTACATTGCATCGATTGCAAAAGAGCTCGGTGCGCTCACCGTAGGAGTTGTTACCAAGCCATTCGCATTTGAAGGAGCGCAGCGCAAAGCAATTGCCGACCAAGGGTTCGACAAGCTCGCAAGCAATGTCGACACCATCATCACCATTCCTAACGATCGTATTTTGCAGATCATCGACCGGAAAACTTCATTGCTTGAAGCATTTGAGACCGTTGACGATGTCTTGCGTCAGGGTGTTCAGGGAATCTCGGAGCTCATTACGGTTCCGGGATTGATCAACGTAGACTTCGCAGACGTGCGCGCCACCATGGCCAACCGCGGATCAGCCCTTATGGGTATTGGCCGTGGTCATGGCGACAATCGCGCAGCCGATGCCGCCAAAGCAGCCATCGCTTCTCCGCTTCTCGAAGTTTCCATCGACGGAGCCAAGGCCATCCTCTTCGTTATTACCGGCGGAGCCAGTCTCGGCATGTATGAGGTTTCCGAAGCGGCCAAGATCATCACTCAGTCAGCTGATCCTCAAGCGCGCGTCATTTTCGGAACAACCATCGATGAAACCATGAAGGACGAAATTCGTATTACGGTCATCGCGACCGGTTTTGACAAAGGTCTTGGAACAAAATCATCTTCCAAAACCGTATTCGCCCCATCGCCATCCGTTTCCATTCCGGCTTCATCGCCGTCAAAGCCTCAGCCCGCTCCGGCACCGCTTGATCGCATGCCGGTCAACGAGCCAAAAGCCCAGCCTCAACCAACACAGCAGCAGACAGGCGGCTTCTTCTCAAACATCATGCATTCCATGGGGAGCGGTCAGCAAACCGAGCAGGCGCAAACGCCGCCGCCCGCACCGGCACCAACCCAGCCGCATGTCACAAAGCCGGTGTATGCGCCAATCAATCAAGAACCGGCCAAGCCGCAAACCCCGCCGCCTTCCATCGCCAAAAAACCAGCCTCAGAAGAAGACGAGTTCGATATCCCGACCTTTATCCGCAAGAAAATGATGTAATATGCATTGCCCCGTCTGTAATTCGCCGGACACGCGCGTCGTGGATACGCGTCTGTCCCCGGACGGGACATCCATCCGCAGACGTCGCCAATGCGATGCCTGCGGCTATCGTTTTTCCACGCTCGAAGAAATCGAACTGCTCAATATCGTGATCATCAAGCGCGATGGATCCCACGAGGTTTATTCGCGCGAAAAAATGGAGCGGGGCCTAAAAAAGGCGCTCGAAAAACGTCCCCATACCGACGCGGATTTCCGTTCGCTCGTCCACGGAATCGAGCGCGATATCCAGCGTCTGAACGAAACCGAGCTTCGCAGTTCGGATATTGGCGCAATCGTAATGGAGCGGCTCAAGTCTTTTGATAAAATCGCCTACATACGCTTTGCGTCCGTCTACCGCCAATTCGAAGACGTCAAAACCTTTCAAGAGGAGCTGGCTCGGCTGACCCGTCAATCCTCACGCAAGAAAAAAATCCGAAAATCTGGTAAGATACGGACATGAAACGGCCAGCAGGTATCGTTGTTCTTGTCTCATTTTTAAGCGGCGCTATCTCCGGAGGGATAGCAGGTTCGGTAGCTCCCTTTGCGCTGCGCGTTACGAGCGTCCCGGAGCAGCAAGGGATACGGCTCGCCGAGCTCGATTCGGAAGAGAGCATCGTTCGAGCCGTAGAGCGGGTCTCGCCCTCGGTAGTCTCGGTATTAATCGCCAAAAAATCCGTTGACCGCACTTCGGACATCGACGATCCCTTCCAAGGCGAAGAATTCGTTCCGTTTAACGAGGATGGATTCCGCGTCGGAGGCGGTTCCGGATTTTTTATTTCCGATGACGGGCTGATCGTTACTAACCGTCACGTGATTGCCGACAAAGAAGCCGAATATTCCGTGATGGCGCATGACGGACAAATCCTCCCAGCCAAGGTCATTGCGGTAGATACCGTACTCGATCTCGGGATTTTAAAAGTCGAGGGAAGCGGTTTCCCTGCACTCAAGCTCGGAGACAGCGACAAGCTGAAAACAGGCCAAACCGTTATCGCGATCGGGTATGCCTTGGCTGAATTTGAAAACTCCGTTACCAAAGGCATTATCTCCGGACTGAACCGCCGCCTCATCGCAGGCGACTTTAACGATGCAGAGATTCTCGAGGAGGCGATCCAAACCGATGCCGCAATCAACCCTGGAAATTCTGGCGGACCTTTGCTCAACCTCTCTGGCGAGGTTATCGGGATCAATACGGCAGTAACCGATGGAGCGCAGTCGCTCGGATTTGCACTTCCATCAAATGCGGTCGCACGCGCAGTCGAAAGCGTACGCAAGCACGGCCGTATTGTTCGTCCGTGGATCGGTGTGCGATACGTCATGCTCGATGAGGAATTCGCCAAAGCAAATGACGTGAAAGAAACCCAAGGCGCCCTTATTCTCCGAGGTTCTGAAGAGGGGGAGGAGGCCGTCATAAAAGATTCGCCGGCTGACAAAGCTGGCTTGCAAGAAAATGACGTGATCCTCGCATTGAACGGGCTGCCGGTCGATGAAAAACACCCGCTCGGCACGCGTCTTGGACGTTTTGCTCCCGGGGAGTCGATCCGTTTGCGCATCCGCCGCGGAGAAGAGGTGTTCGAGATCGAACTCATACTCGAAGAACGTAAAGAACTATAATTATGAAAAAACGGACCAAAATCGTCTGTACCATCGGGCCGGCTTCTCAGGAAGTCGAAATGCTCACCAAGCTCGTCGAGGCTGGAATGAATGTCTGCCGGCTGAACTTTTCTCACGGAACGCACGAAAATCACGCCGAGCTCATCGCGCGCATTCGCAAAGTCTCCGAAACAACTGGCGAGCCGCTCGCTATCCTTCAAGATTTACAGGGTCCAAAAATCCGTGTCGGCGATTTGCCAGAAGAAGGGGTGCAGCTCGTAGCTGGGAAGACAATCGTCTTTACCTCTGGAGAAGGGGATATCCCAAAAAAAATCCCGGTTACATACCCCAACCTCCACGAGGATGTAAAAACCGGCCAGCGGCTTTTATTAGACGATGGCCTGCTCGAGGTCACGGTCAAATCGGTCAAAGACAAAGATGTAACGTGCACCGTGGTAACGGGTGGCAAGCTTACTTCGCATAAAGGCCTCAATCTTCCAGAAACCGAAACAAAAATTTCCGCCATCACGGACAAGGATAAGGAGGATATCAAGTTTGGTGTCGAGCAGGGCGTCGACTGGATCGCGCTTTCTTTTGTCCGATCCGCCGAAGACATCAAACAGCTGCGCGAGTTAATCGGAGAAAAAGAAATTCGCGTCATCGCCAAAATCGAGAAACCGCAAGCCGTGGAAAAAATGGATGAAATCATCGCCGAGGTGGACGGCATTATGGTTGCACGCGGCGATCTTGGAATCGAGTTGCCTGCCGAGCGCGTACCCGTCATCCAAAAACAGCTGATCGAGAAGTGCTTGGAAGCCGGCAAGCCTGTCATTGTAGCAACCCAAATGCTCGATTCCATGATTCGTAATCCGCGCGCGACTCGTGCGGAGATTTCCGATATAGCCAATGCGGTTATCGACCACACGGACGCGGTGATGCTTTCTGGCGAGTCTGCAAGCGGCTCTCATCCGGTGGAAGCCGTGACTACCATGGCGGCTACCATCGTAGAAACCGAAAAAAGCAGTTACGACGATGTACCGGTAAAGGTCCGGCTCGGAAAATCTTCCGAAGAGGCGATGACCAATATCGCGAGCATTCTTGGTCGTGCGAGTAATGCAAAAGCCATAGTCGTTTGTTCATTGTCAGGCCGCTCAGCCCGATTGGTCAGCCGCTACCGTCCGGAGCTCCCGATATACGCAGCAACGCCAGATGCGCGCGTATTGCGCCAGCTCAATTTGAGCTGGGGAGTACGCGGATTATCGGTAGGCAAAGCCGCCTCGGTACCCGAGCTTGTCGAGCAGGCCTTGTCATCTCTTAAAAAAGAGAAGAATATCTCGTCAGGAGACGAGGTAATTATTGTTGCCGGCGAGCCGCTTGGCGAATCCGGCCATATAAATCTCGTGGAATTAAGGAAGGTTTAACCGTTTAACCAGAAAAACCTGTGAATAATTTCGACTTCATCATCAATGCCTTTAAGAACATGAAAACCGTCGGCACGGTTTTTCCGTGCTCGCCGCAAGCGGCTCGAAAAATGACCAAGCCCGTCCGCTTCGATGAAGCAAAGTTTCTCGTCGAATTAGGCGGCGGCAACGGCGCAATCACCAAGGAGATTCTCCAGCAAATGCGTCCAGAAACTCGGCTCATGGTCTTTGAGCTTAATCCTGCCTATGCAGAGAGCCTCCGCAAATTGAATGACGACCGCATGGTGGTAATCAATGACTCGGCCGAACATCTTGAAAAATATTTGAAAGAGGCCGGCGTCGAGCAGGTGGATGCAGTTATCTCGACCCTGCCACTCGTAATGTTCGATGAGAAAATGCGCAACAGCATCATGGATGCGGTGATGCGCGTAGTTAAACCGAGCGGCGTGTTTATCCAAATCCAGCTCTCGCTTCTTACCAAGAAAGAGATGGAAGAGCGATTTCCAAATCTGCGAATCGATTTCACTCCATTCAATATTCCGCCGGCATTCTTCTACATCGTGACCAAGGATTCAGAAGAAGTGGTCGAGCTTGCCAAATCCTAATCCGTCCAGCCAGAACGGATTTTTTCAGAATAATTTTCGTCTGGTTCGATGCTCTGCGAGACAGGAGTGATATAGTATTTTTTTCGCGCCTCTTCCAGCGGCAGTTCCGTATCCAACAAATTGTGCTCCAGGGCAAATTTGTCGGCAAAACCCGTCACATACGACTCCCAAGGCAAGGCAGGGAGGCGTCCTGGCGTGATCCGATTTACATGATAGGCGATGCGCGAGGTGCAATTATCGAGCATGGTATTGTACCATTCCGGTTCAACGGCAAGCTGATTCATTTCTTCGAGCATATCCACCAATAGCTGGCGTCCTTTCTCCGGCGTTGTCCTCACTGGATAGAGATAGATATCCGATTTGCGGATATTTGCGCGCACAAAAATTGAATCACGTTCGTCGGCCGCAATGTACATGAGGGGATAGGTGTGGAGCAGTCCTTTCTCCAGTTTGTAATCTTGCCCTTTTAATTTTCTTGCCTCGATGGTGATGCTCAAAAAATTTCCGTCGGAAAATTCGAATGATAAAAACGTGTGCGCAGCCGCACTCAGCTCTTTAAACGGTTCGCTGACATACCAGACCTTTACCAGCTTTGTCAGATCATATTTCCGGTCGTAATAGGCGGGACGCATATCCTGCTCCGACTCGCTGCCTTCATACCGGAAATTCCTGACATTTTTAATGGTAACCGAATCTCCGTTAAACTCGGCCGTAGACAAAACGGCAAGCTGGCTTTGCCAATCTCCAGTCTTTGGCGGCGGTTGAATCCACTGCCACGCCATCCCTCCAATAATGAGGACGGCAATCCCTATCAGGAGATAGGAGAAAAGAGGAGAGAGACGGGTGTGCAGGGCCATACGGTTAAACTTGCTTTGATGGCGTTCCTTGGTGATAGACCATTTGCCAGCTATCGCCATGCTTTTTCCATAGCGAAGTACGATTCGAGATTGTTACATCAGAGTCGTTTATCGTGCGTTTGGTTTTAAAAAATGTTTGTACGAGTTCCTCGGACAATGAGCGTGCGTCAAAATCAAAAAGCTCATACTCTGTCTTATCGGTAGAGTTTGGCAAATGTGTAAGCGTGTCATGTTTTTTGTACATAGCTCCCGAGCTCCCGATTTCCATAAAATCATCGGCCAGGAGCGCATCAAGTTTTTCACGGGATCGCCGGACTTCTGGCGATAAAATAGACAGTTCAAGTTCAAGAAAATAGTTCTTATCCATAGAAGGGTTCAATTTGATATTCAAAATAGTAACACAATACCCGCTTTTGGCGGGCTTATGTATGGCGGGTCCGAAGGGATTCGAACCCTCGGTCTTCTCCGTGACAGGGAGACGTGTTAACCGGGCTACACCACGGACCCTTGATTTCTTTGCTCGGCGGGCATTACCCTACCAAAGACAGCCTCGCTTGGCAAGTCGTATGTTCGCCATTATCCGTCATGCGGGATACGCCTTCTCCTCCGGCTCATTAACCCCAGAGGGGAGGGCAGCCGCGGGGCAAATTGCCCAGCGTCTTTTGGGTGTTCCAGGCTGGAAAGAGGTGCGCGTATCGCCCACGCCCCGCACCCGCGAAACAGGCGAGCTTATCGCCGAGCGGCTCAAAATCCCACATGTAGAGGACGACCGGATCGGCATGGACGGGGATCTTTCCGATCTCCTGCCTCCAACAGAAGCGCATGGGGTAATCTTCGTATCCCACCTGCCAATCATCACCAAGTTCATCTCAAAGTGGTCAAAGAAGCTGGGTCTTGAAGACCTGCCAAGTACCGACATTGCCGCTGGTTGGATCATCGATCCTGATGCCGGAAAAATCACCGCCGCCTGAGGCTTGAAATAATACAAGAAACCTGCCAAGGTCGGCCTAGGTCATTTTCATGCCAAGGAGTTTCAGTCTCGAGTTCAGACGCGAGCTGCCGCTTTCCGACGAAGATTTCGGAGCCATTCTCCTGATCGACCGGCTGCTATTGCCGTACGATTTTGAGCCGATTTGCGAAGTCCGCCGAATCAAGGACATCGAGCTTTTTTGCGCGCTGGTACGCACCGATCCACGGGCCGTAGCACGCGCTGTCGGTTGGAATGTGGGCCAAGTTGCAAAGGCCTGGAAAGGGCTCAAGCACATGCTCCAGCCAGTATATGGCGATCCTGATCAGTAAAACCCCTCCGCAGTCAGCCGGAGGGGTTTTAAAATGCAACTAGTCACGCAGTAGATCGCTCACAAGCTTCCGTACGTGCGCAAGCTTGCCATCCCAACTCTGGCCGAAAACTTCGACGAGAAGAGGGCTGCGCCAACAGTGCAGGATGCGGGTGCCGAGCGCGTCAGCCTCTTCATAGGTTTCGCGGCGTACCGGGTTATTGCCCTTGATCTGCTCGTAGACCTCTTTGGGAGGCGAGTCGAGCCAGATGATCTGCCTGTAGCGGCGGACTTCTTCGTCAGGCACAATCCCGCAGATGCGCGCGAGATCCTTGAGCCCGTCCGGTAGGTAAGCGGCATTGTCGAGCGTGCCGCGGTCGGCGAGGACGAGCTTCTTGCCTTGGAGCAGGGCCTCGCTCTGTGCGCCGTGCTCGAAAACGCGCTGCGCGCCGAAAATCATGCGCTGGAAATGCGCCTGGCCGACAATGTCATCAGCCGGGGGCGGCTTGAAGCCGACCTGCTGCATTACCAGAGTCGCCATCTCGGGCAAAAAGACGATCCGGTCGCCGAATTCCTGCTTGAGAGCCTCCATTGCCGTGCTCTTGCCGGATCCTGGACCTCCGGTCAGGACCGCGATCGGCACCGGCGAACGGAGGTACTCGCGTACCGGCCGGTCCAGCTCGCGTCCCTCGATGAAGGAGGCGAGCTCGGCCAAGGCGAGATTATTCACCGAGTCCGTAACCTCCTTTACCGACGTGATCCAGCGCGGAAACTCCGGGAGCGGCTCGTCATGCGAACGGAGCTCGATCTCGGCAATCCAAAGCCCGGAAAGGGGACCGTGGAACTCGTCGATCTCCCATCGGTCGACGAGATGCCTCGTCTTGAAAATACGATAGTCGCAGGCGTGCTCAAGCTGGGCGCGTGCCGTCTCGAACGGGAGAGTGCCTTCGATTTCTTCGCGCACGAGGCCATTGCCCCGCTTGTGCGTGATAACGGCCGACATGCCGTCCTTGATGCGGATGCGCAGGCTGGTCCCGGGCATGGTGCTGTAGTAGCCCTGCTCGATACGGATGCGCTTGAACGCTCTCCGGTGGAAGTCGGGATCGATGGATTCGATCACAAACCGTCGCTCGATTTCAGCAGACATGGATACTCCATTGGGAAAGAGCCGTTTCCGAGCTTGGCAGGAGGTCGTTCTGCAGTCAAAATGGGTACATGAACCTTTCTCCGTGGATAGACCAGCTCAAACGCACGCGCAAAGAGACCCGTCTCTCTGCCGACACCAAGGTTGATGTCGCAGTTATTGGCGGGGGAATCGCCGGCCTATCCACGGCATATTTCACATTGAAAAAAACCGATAAATCCGTGGCCATCATCGAGGCAAACTTGGTCGCGCATGGAGCTACGGGACACAATGCGGGACAGGTTGTAAGTTATTTTGAGCGTCCATTTTCAAATATCGTTGCAGAATTCGGTTTGGATTTGGCAGCGCAAGCACAGGATGCGATTGACTCCGCATGGGTAGATCTTGAAACCATTATCCATGATGCGAATCTTCAAACGCCGCTTCATCGGTGTACAGGTTATGTCGGTTTTTCAAGCCGTTCCCAAATGATCAGGTATCTTGAGGATGCATACTGGAAAAAACGTGCCGGTATCCCGATCGAGCGGAGTATTTTTCTTGCCAAGGATCATGCTAAATGGCTTGAAGGCGTCGCATCCGACCGCGCCGATCTCGTCTCGCTCATCACGCATCACGAAATCCAGTCTCTTTTGGAAACCGACGATCCGCAATACGTAGCTGCGGGATTTTCCCCAAAGGGCTGCATGAATAGTGCCTCATTCACCGAGGAACTCGCAGGATATTTGCTCGCACAGTATCCCGATCGTTTCGCGATTTATGAATATGCGACTGCAAATATCCTGGAATTGAATGGAACAGGCTCGGTGATACATGCAAATGGGGTCGAGGTACGATCAAAAAAAACCGTGCTCTGCACCAATGGATTTGAGCAGATCACCATCCTTAATAGGGGAGGGGCTGATATTGACGTGAATTTTCACGAGCAAGTACACGGAACCATAGGTTATATGCAGGCGTATCTCGATCCGATTGACCGATCTCCGACGGCGATCAGTTATTTTCCGGCGGATACCAAGGTATCGGCCCAAGGGGAAATATATTATTACTTGACACGACGCCCCCACGACAAGGAAAAACATATTCGTCACAACATCGTCTGTATCGGAGGCCCGGAGGAACGTCTGCCTGAACGTATTACGTATAATAAAAATCAAGCCTTTCCAGATGAGGTAAAAAAGGAGATTAACGCCTTCGTAGAACGCACATACGAACATGCTCCCGCTTCGCCGATCGAGCCTGCGTATACATGGCATGGTCTCATGGGGTACACGGCCAATGGCATCCGTTTAATCGGGCCCGAGCCATGCAATCCGCATCTTTTGTACAATCTTGGGTGTAATGGCATCGGAATATTGCCTTCCATTTATGGCGGAAAACGCATCTCCCAATTCTTGTCAGGCAAGAAAGTGAAGCCAACCATTTTTGACCCGAAAGATTATCGATGTAGTATCGAAAACAAAAAAACCGCTCGGTAGAGCGGTTTTTTTAATATCTGATTTTTGTGCAACTTAGATTAACATTATCATATTTTGTTATTTTTGTCAAGCTCTTTTTGTTACTTTTTTGACAGCTTTTACGATATCTTTGGAAGTCATCCCATATTTCTTGAGCAGCTCACTCGGTTCTCCGGACTCGCCAAAACTGTTGGGCATGCCGACCATCTCGATCGGAGCTGGGAGATTTCTCCCCAAGGTCTCGGCAACGGCCCCGCCTAACCCTCCGGTGATTTGATGCTCTTCAACTGTGACGACACAGCCTGTCTTTTTTACGCTCTTGATCAGGGTGTCTTCATCGAACGGTTTGAGCGTATGACAGTTAAGGACTTCGCACGAGACTCCGGACTTTGAGAGTTCTTCAGCGGCGACGAGCGCCTCGTATACAAGCGGTCCGCACGCGGCAATTGTCACGTCTTTCCCTTCGCGCATGACTATGGCTTCCCCGATTTTGAACGGTGTTTTGTCCGTTGTAATCACGGGCGTCTTTTCGCGTGCAAAACGGAAGTACGCGGGGCCTTTCATTTTTGCCAAGGCGATGGTTGCTTTCTTTGTTTCATAATAATCGCACGGCACAATCACGGTCAGATTCGGCAGCACTCGGGTGATGGCAATATCTTCCAATGCTTGATGGGTTGCGCCGTCAGGTCCGACGCTTATACCTGCATGTGCACCAGCGACTTTTACATTGGCATTCCCATAACAAACCGAAACGCGCAGCTGGTCCCAATTGCGCCCCGGAACGAAAACGGCATAAGAGCTGACAAACGGAATTTTTCCGGAAAACGCCAGGCCAGCAGCAACTCCCATCATGTTTTGCTCCGCAACGCCGCATTCGACAAAGCGGTTTGGAAACTCTTTTTGAAAAAGATGGGCTCGCGTCGACTCGGCCAGGTCGCCGGTCAAAACGACAATGCGCTCATCTTGTTTGCCGATCTCGACCAAGCCATCCCCATACCCGTTACGGGTGGGGATTTGTTCGACGTCCTTGTCGAATAGCTTGGGATTCAAGATCGGTTTCGTCATACCTTATTTTATGAAGCGCTTCCATGCCATGATCAGAATCCATGCTCCAAACGCGAGCACGAGCAAGACCGGCAAAACAAGACCGATGAAGAAGACACCGAAGGCAATCAGGGCATCAATCAGTCCCTGCAGAGTTTCAATCAATGCACGCGTGGCCATGCGCACGGTTTCTCCTGGATCCCATGTTTTTGTCGGGGCTTCGATCCTCGTGTCCTCGGTCATGGTTACGCTCAATGTCGCGTATGACGTTCGGTCATCAAGATGGCGCATTTGGCCGTCCATCTGCTCGATGCGCGCCCGAACATTCGCCAAGCGCTCCGTCACGGCCAGCGTGTCTTCAATGGTGCGTGCTGTTTTGAGGATTTCGAGATACTGGGCTTCTTCGGCGCGGGCAGCCTTGAGTCTGGCTTCCAGATCGACAAATTGGTCCGTAACATCATCGCCGCTTTCCTGTTCAGAAAGGACAAGGGTTGCGAGTTTTTTGGTTTCATCAACGGTTTCACGGTATTTATCCGTCGGTACGCGGAGCGTGGCATAAGCCGTCTTGACGCCGCCGTTATCGGACAGATTCGCTTGAGAGATGAAGCCGCCCATGCGTTCGGCGAGTTGTTTTAATGCTTCCATTTGCTTCGCGGCATCATCTACGCGCAGGATCAAGCTTCCCGTCCGAATAATTTTTTGTCCGACGCGGTCGCGGTCTTCCGGCGATGCTCCCGACTCGGGCATGTACGGGGGAGCAATCATCATCTCTTCTCTTGCAACCAAGAAGTCCGCTCCGTCCTTCATCGGCATGGAAGTGGCAATTCCCGGCGATCCGGCAACGAATGCTCCTCCGCTTTCACCATAAAAAACCCGCATGGCAGGCGATGGCCCGAGATTCGCCAGTTCTTTCGTTGACCTCCAAATCATGGAAAGCGTTGCGGCTATTAGCAGAACGGAAAGGATGACCAGAGCGATACCGGCAGCTTTCATCGAAGGTTTTTGGGTAGGCATATGATTGTGATGTATTTATTTGATTATTCGTGTTCGCTTTGTATTTTACCTCCAAGGGTCCGAAGTTCTTTCAAGGCCAGCCTAGCTTCATCTGGATTTGGCGGTTTTCCATGCCACTCGAATTTACGCTCCATGAAACTGACCCCTTTTCCGGGAATGGTATGGGCGATGATAACGGTCGGTTTTTCATAGATCGTATCGGCAAACGAGAAGGCATCGAGAATCTCTTCCATATTATGTCCGTCAATCTCGATCACATGCCAGTTAAATGCACGGAATTTATCTGCCAGCGGCTCGAGCGGCATGATGTCCTCGGTGTATCCGTCGATTTGGATATTATTGCGATCTATAACGGCCGTCAGATTATGCAAACGTTCTTTGCCTGCAAGCATGAACGCCTCCCAGCTCTGGCCTTCATCCAATTCTCCATCGCTCATCAAGCAGACGGTTTTCCAACGTGCTTGGTCCATGCGCGCCGCAAGCGCCATGCCAACCGCTTGCGAAAGACCTTGTCCAAGCGGCCCGCCGCATGTCTCTATCCCGATACCGAAATGGTTATTGGAGTGTCCTTGAAAAGGCGAGCCGATCTTGCGGAGCCGGGTTAAAAACTCCTCGCGCGAACAAAAGCCGCGCTGGGCAAGTGTTGCGTATAGCACGGGACAAATATGCGCATTGGAGAGCACGACTCGGTCGCGTTCTGACCAATCAGGCCGATTCGGATCAATACGGAGAACACGAAAATAAAGCGCGGTAAAAATATCGGCCATTCCAAGCGGACCGGCACTATGTCCGGACTTGGCTTCAACCAAGGCGGCGATGATATCTTGGCGTATGCTGTTCGCGATCTGCTCAAGTCCGGCTTGGGTTGATGGGTCTGGATGAAAAGGATTGGCCGAAGCCATATGCCATACATCATACCATTTTTTAATAAAAAAACCCTCTCCGCTGCTCGCGGGGAGGGTTTTCTGAAATGTCAGTGGCCGAAAGCCGTGAGCATCACGGCGACGAGGTTGCGCCAGAGATCCGGCCTCATCTCGGCGCCCTGCGGGAAGGTCGACTCGCTGAAGTCGAAGCCTCGCGTGATGGTACGGATCAGATCGTTCGGACCCGGTCCGTTCTTGTGCATGATCCGGCAGCTGCCGGTGACGAAATTCATCATCACGACCAGGATGGCATCCTGCGTCATGAAGTCGCCGTCCACCGAGCGGATCATGGTATTGATCTCGTAGGTGGTCAGATCGAAACTCAAGATGAGCTGGAGCGCGAGGTTGCCGTCGATGAACGGCCCCGCGATGTAGCGCTTCTTGCCATGCGTGTCGGCGCGCTGGATGCGCTCGGACGGCACGTGGCTGCGTAGCTGGCTCGTCATGCTCTCGCAGGCTTCGTTGAAGCGGTGTCGCTGTTCGGGATGGATTTCCGTCTGCATGAGGCCTCCGTGAAAGGTGCCGGAGGTTTCTATCAAAATATGAACATCCTGTCAATACAAAACCCCTCCGTTTGGAGGGGTTTTGCTTCGTAAGTCGCAATGTGCGATTACGGAACGACGTTGATCGTGGCGATCATGGTCGGGTTCAAGGTGTCCTTGTACTCGTATGATCCGACCGTGCTGAATTTGCGCGAGTAGGAACCGTCGCGGCCGATGGTGCCGGAGTTCCAGCCCGTTCCGGTTACGGTATGTTCGCGGATATCGCGGTTGGTCCAGGTGACCGTGCTTCCGACCTTGATCGTAAGCGTGGCCGGGACAAAACCGGTGTCTACGTCGCCGATGGAAACATTGGCGATATCGGCATCAAGCTGTTTGTCGATGGCGATGGTCGGGCTGGCCGTCATGACATTGCCCGTATTGTATTCGCTTGCCATTTCGATCGGATTTCCGACGCGGTAGTTGACGAAGAATCCGTCCGGAATATCGTCGATACGGCTTGCCCATGAAAGGCCGAAAAGCGTTTCAGCGAGCTGTTCGGTTTTAACATGGCGCAAAACGCCGCCCTGGTCGACCGCATACGTGCGCGGATCCGTGGTGATCTTTACCATCTTGAAGCCCGGGCGGTAGGTAACATTGCCACCGATCGGGATGAGACCGAGAGCGCGGTCCGAGATCTGTTTGATCCCGTCAAAATTGGTGTACCAGGTGAAGTACGTCTTGTCATTCGGGAAGACGTAGCGCTTGCCGTTGGAGGCAAAATAATAAACAGCAGGGCCCGAAGCCTTGATGAGGTCGCCAGGAGCGAACGCACCGGTGACGGCGGCTTGCGAGGCGAGCGGAGCGGCAATCATGGCGATGCTTCCGGCCATGGCCAATCCGCGACGAAGCATATGCTTCATAGTTGGGGAAAGGAGAAGAAGAATGAATTAAGCCATTCAATCATGCCACAAGGGCTACGGACGGTCTACCACGATGATGCTCGAGGTCCCGTAACCAAATGCACCGTTTAAATCTTGGGACCGGCCGGTTATGTAGACGGTACGCGGAGTCGGCCACGGCCCGATCATATCCGAAGTACATGTGGATAGCTGGCATGATTTGATTTTGACGCCATCTACCCAGATTTCAGTCGTGGAGATTCCGTCCTCATCCGATGCGCTTACGGTTGCATCGAGCGTCTCGCCTGTATACATCCGATTTTTGCCTGGCGTGACGGTTACGTACGGACCTGGATTTGTGACAACGGTAATTGTTTTGACCGGCGTCTGTCGTGGGAGTCCGATTCCATCACGCAAAATGGCGTACACGTTATGAACGGTACCAACCGGATCGCTCTCCAAATCGGTCCAGCGGCACTCGTTTACGGAGTCGCAAATGCGTTTTGCATTTCCGTCAATGTAGATTTCAATAGAGCGCGGTGAAAATTGCGCCGAATCCGCGACGACGATAATTTCACGGATACCCGACGGTTTTACTTGCGGCGTCGTGACCGTCATGGTCACCCCCGGAATATCGGCGTAATTGAGGAGTATTTGTTTGGTAGCTGATGCATTTTGACCAGATGACCATACAAAGTCCGCACGCACCGGGAACGAGTCGCCGCTGCCGGGCATACGCCACTCGGCTTGGCAGGGGGTTGCAAAACAGGTCTTGATCAAGTCCGTGCCGAAATACATTTTGACACTCGAGAGATTTGTGGACGGTGTTGCGGCGGCCGTAATTTGGACCAATTCATTCACCGAAGCTTCGGATACGGAAAGATCGATCGAGCCTGTATAGCTCGGCTCAGGAGTGGGTGTTGGCGTCGGAGTCGGTTCAGGCGTCGGAGCAGGTGTTGTTCGGTCCGCATCTATGGATGTGGCGTCGGCTATTGCTTGTACGCGGTTATAGTCGCTTGAATTCGAAATCGGAAGTCCAATTGTGTAATTCACGAACAGGGAGTCGGAGACATCATCGATGAAAGAGGACCAAGTATCGCCGTACAATTCGCGCGCCACGCTTTCGGTTTGGACCCAGCGTAGCGTTCCGCGCGCAGCCACGGCATACACTTTTGGATCGGTCATGATTTTTACCATGCGGGTGCCCGGGCGGTAGGTCACATTTCCGCCGATTTGCAAAGCGGCAAGCTCTGCATCAGAAATGGTTTTGACCGTGCCAAACCCGGAGTACCACGTGTAAAAAACCCGTTCGCTCGGAAAGACGTAGCGCTTGCCGTCGTTGCTGTAGTAGTACACGGCCGGTCCGGAAGCCTTGATTAAATCTCCGGCGCTAAGTGTCGCGGCATGACCCAAGAGCGGAGAGGTGAGCAAGGCGGCGCTTGCAAGTAAGGAAAACAATCGTTTCATATGGAGTTTAGTATACCATGCAAGGTTTCGCGCGGGTCATTCGCAGAATAAATGGCGCTGGCCATAACAAGCCGGTCGCAGTCGTACTCCCGAAGCGTTGGAATAAGGTCTTTCGTTGCGCCTCCATCAAAACCCGCACGCAGTGCAGGCCAGCGTTTTTTTATTTCGCGGATTTTTTCGAAAGTCGCCGGGATCACGGTTTGTCCGCTAAAGCCCGGCTTTACTCCCATGACGAGAACTTCGTCTATCAATTCCGTAAAGGGCGAGAGGGTATCAACGGACGTATCTGGGGATATCGCCAAACCGCATTCCCAGCCAAGCGCACGGCACACTTCGATCAATTGGCGATGATCGGTATCAACTTCGACATGCCAGAGTGCCCGCACGGTTTGCGGGACTCGGCGCCATTCGCGGATAACCGATAACGGATCATTCACCATCAAATGAAGCTCGATCTCCAGACTTGTTTCTAATGCTTCTGCGTTATGCCATGTCTTGTTAGGAACAAATATTCCGTCCATGCAGTCAATATGGACGCACTCAGCCAATCCTTCAGCAAGCCGCATCCGTTCGATGAGGGTTTCTCGGTCCTGGACGAGTAATGCGGGAATAATCTGCATGTTACAGGTCCAATTCTTTTACGCGCCGGACATGCCGTTCGATTTTTGATGGTTTTGTCTTCAAAAATGTTTCCATGATTTTTTTGGCGTCCGAAGGTTTGGTGATCCATCCGCCGAGCACGAGGATATTTGCATGATTGTGTTCGCGCGAAAGTTTTGCGTCTTTTGCAGTGCGTGCGACAAGCGCGCGGATGCCCTTCATGCGGTTCGCGGCGATGTCCATTCCGTGCCCCGTGCCGCAGACTAAAATTCCGACCGCATCCTTGTCGGCCAACACGGCATGCGCGACTTTGCGGGCCGACAGGGGATAGTCGTCGTCTTTTTCAAATCGCGGCGAAAGATCTTGCGCGATATAGCGTTTCGTATCGATGGCGGTCCGCAATGCCTCCTTCAACGGAAAGCCTGCATGGTCGGCACCAAAGTATACGGATCGTTTTGTGGGCATAAAAATGCTTGACCTCGGCCAAAAACCGAAGCATGCTTCTCCAAGTATATGTCAGACTCCCCATCAAAGGAACAGCCGGCCACATCCCCATTTCCGCAAATGGAGAAGGATGTTGCCGTTTACTGGAAGAAAAACGAGATTTTTCGCCGCTCGATCGAGGAGCGTCCCGAGTCTAAGGGATATGTCTTCTACGATGGGCCTCCATTTGCAACCGGCTTGCCCCACCCAGGACATCTTCTCCAGAGCGCCATCAAAGACGCCGTTCCTCGTTATTGGACAATGAAAGGCTACCGCGTTCCTCGTATTTGGGGCTGGGACTGCCACGGGCTCCCGATGGAAGCGCTCGTCCAAAAAGAACTCGGGTTACAAGGCAAGCCGGACATCGAAAAATTCGGCATTGCAAATTTCAATCAGGCATGCGCCGGAAATGTCTTGAAGTACGCCGATGAATGGAAAAAATACGTCGAGCGCCTCGGCCGTTGGGTCGAGTTCGAGGGTGCGTACAAAACGATGGATAAATCGTACATCGAGTCTGTCTGGTGGGCATTTGCCGATCTCTGGAAAAAGAAACTCGTCTATAAAGGACTTCGTGTTTCTTTTTTCTCTCCGTCAAACGGCACGCCGCTTTCCAATATGGAGGTGGCGATGGAAAATTCGTATATTGACGCCGAAGATCCGTCCATCACGGTAAAATTTCCAGTCAAAGGAGAGAACAAAACATTCTTCCTCGCGTGGACGACAACACCGTGGACGCTCCCGGCAAATGTGGCGCTCGCCGTTCATCCCGAGGAGACCTATGCCAAGGTTCAGGTGAAATCCTCGGGTGAAACATATTGGATGGCCGAAAAATTGATGGGGAAAATCTTGCGCGAATTCTTTCCGCTCAAAGAAGAGCAGGATGATTTCGAAGTGCTCCAAAAAGTCGAAGGCTCCGGTCTCGTCGGAATGGAGTATGAACCGCTTTTTCCGTTGGAAAATACGGTCCTTGAAAAACTGGTCGAACGGCCAGGACATGTCATGTACCAAGTCGTCGGCATGGATTACGTCACGACCGAAGACGGAACCGGCATCGTGCATACGGCGCCGGCATTCGGAGAAGAGGACTTCCGCGCATCGGGGGAGCATGGGCTTCCTGTGCTTGTCACGCTTGATGATAACGGACATCAGCGCCAAGGCGTGCCATTTGTAGCGGGCGAGTTCTATCTAAAATCCGACAAAGCCATCATTGAAAATCTCCAAACACGCGGCTTGGTGTACCGGTCGGAAAAAATCAACCACAGCGTCGCCATCTTTGCTCGTAACAAGACACGTCTCATCTACAAGGCGCAGACGGCTTGGTATGTGGACGTCCAAAAACTCAAACCAAAAATGAAAAAAACCGCGGCCAAAATCAATTGGCATCCGGATCATTTTAAAGAGGGCCGTTTCGGCAAGGGGATTGATACGGCGCCGGACTGGTGTATTTCGCGCAGCCGTTTTTGGGGTGCGCCGCTCCCTGTATGGACCAATGCCGATGGGAGCGATATCCGCGTTTTTGGATCCATGTCCGAATTGGAAAAAGCAGCCGGTATCAAGCTCGATGCCAAGGATCCGTTGGCCCTGCATCGTCCAAATATCGACGCCATTGTCTTCAAAAACGATAAAGGCGAAGACATGAAGCGTATTCCGGATGTATTTGACTGCTGGTTCGAATCCGGGAGCATGCCTTATGCCGCCGGACATTATCCGTTCGAGAATAAAAAATGGTTCGAGAAAAATTTCCCGGCTGATTTTATCGGCGAGGCGCAAGACCAAACACGCGGCTGGTTTTACAATCTCCATGTTTTGTCGACTGCATTGTTTAACAAGCCGGCATTCTCCAATGTCGTCTGCACGGGGTTGATCTTGGCCGAGGACGGCAAAAAAATGTCCAAGAGCCAAAAAAACTACGCAGATCCATACGACTTGTTCGAGATCTACGGCGCTGACGCTTTCCGTTACTACATACTCACGTCTCCGGTGGTCGAGGCAGATACGCTTGCGTTCTCCGAGCGCGATCTCCAAACCGTCGTACGCGGCTTTTTGAACCTGTTCTGGAATGTAAAGACGTTCTATGCAACCTACGCGGAATCCGAATCTATCCGTGTGGACAAGCCCAAGAGCGCGCATGTGCTCGACCGTTGGATGTTCGCCCGCCTCCACGCGCTTATCCGTGAAGTAAGCGGTTACATGGATGAATACGAGATCGCCAAGGCTTCGCGGCCGCTCCGTTATTTCGTGGAAGATCTTTCTACTTGGTGGCTGCGCCGCTCGCGCGAGCGTATCAAATCCGAAAACGCATTCGAGCGTCAGGATGCGCTTAAAACCTTGCTTGAGATCTTGCTGGATCTCTCGCGTGTCATGGCTCCGTTTACGCCGTTTATTTCTGAACGCGTTTATCTCGATATCGGCGGTCCAAAAGCATCGGTACATCTCGATAAATGGCCCAAAGCAGATCCGCGCCTCATTGATGACCGTTTGCTTGCGGACATGAGCTGGCTGCGCGAGGCCGCATCGCGCGCACACGAACAGCGTGCAGCTTCCAAAATCCCTGTCCGCCAAGCTCTCGCGGCTGCATTGATCCGCTTCAAATCCGCAGAGGAGTCATCCCGCATGCAGCGCCAAAGCGATCTGCTCCAAATTCTTGCCGAAGAATTGAATGTTGAAACGGTCCGTACCGAGTATTCCGCCGACATCGAGGATGCATGGACCATCGAGCTTGATACAAACATCACGCCCGAGCTTAAACGCAAAGGGTTGCGCCGCGACTTCATCCGTTCGGTTATGGCCGAGCGCAAAGCCAAAGGCTTCCAGCCGTCTGACCGTATCCGTGTGGAAGCGAGCGTCGATGCAGAAACAAAAGCAGCCGTAGACGAGGCAATGGCAGAAATTTTGAAAGATTTGAAAGCCGAATCCGTCGAGCTTTCCACAGGAGAAGGGGAATCCGCAATCAGCCTGAGCGTGGTATAATACGTTACGTATGAAACAACTCTCCAAATTCGCCCTCGTCGCCTCCGCGGCCGGGATGCTCGTTTCGCCGTTCGCCGCATTTGCCCAAGATCCTGTTGCTTCGACCAGTACCTGCTCCGATCGCGCCATGAAATGGGAGGCTGATTTTGCCAAGCGTCAAGTTGAATTGGCAGACAAGCTCGCCAAAGGCCGTGCCGACCAGGACGCCAAATGGGAAAAAAACCGCGCCGATTGGGATGCGAAGGTTTTGTCCAACCGCAATGACGCCGAGGTCAAGCGATCGGAAAACCGCGCCAAGCAAGACGCCAAGCTCTCCGAGCGTAATGCCAGCGAAGCGCTCAAAGCCGCCATTGCCGAATACCGCAAAGCTGTTGATGCCGCGATCTCCGCGCGCAAAATCTCGGTTGATGCCGCGAATGCCTCTTTCCGCTCCTCGCACGAAGCATCGCTCAAGACGCGCCGTGCCGCTGTCGACGCCGCCATCGCAACTCGCAAGGCAGCCGTAGAAGCCGCCATGAAAGACTGCGCCGACAAAGAAAAATTCCGTGCAACCGTCAAAGCCGCACGCACGGCCTATCTTGCCTCGATCGAAGCCGCACAAAAGTCGCACAAAGAAACCATGAAAGCGGCACAAGCAACACGCCAAAGCGCTCTTAAATCCGCGCACGAGACATTCAAGAAAGCCATGGAAGCCGCACACGCAGCACTAAAAGCAGCAAAATAAGAAAGTAAAACTCCGCCTCTGGCGGAGTTTTTATAACTGGCATAATGTCTCGAAAGTACTTTGGAGGCGGTGAATGTCGGAAGAAGATTTCGTTCCCAATGCCTATGTCCTGTCGAGGGCGAATGACCCATCTACTCCGGGTAGCATCGGGTTCTCGCTCGATATGCATACCTGGGATCAGGACGAAGTCGATTGTCCGATCAAGTCGAATGACGGCAATGACACCGTCCACAAGCACTTCATGCGCTGCAGTACCTGTGGCATCCGGCGTCATGGTGGATACGCAGAATACTCGAACTATCACTACTTCGAGTACAGCCAACCCGGCGGTCATCAATCGGAGTACATTCCGCCCTGTTCGACTCCGCCAGATCCTTCAATCGGCGTTGTCGACGAGCTGCAGGAAAACGGAAAGAAGTCGCTCTTCTGCCGCGCGCTGAAATTCATCGACGCGGTCAAGAGTCGTCACGCCAGGTCAAACACCTGACTACATAAAACCCTCCGCGGTCTGCGGAGGGTTTTATTATGGTGCACTCGAGACGATTCGAACGTCTGACCCCTTCCTTCGGAGGGAAGTGCTCTATCCAGCTGAGCTACGAGTGCAAGCGGAATGAAGATAGCAGATAGCAAAACCCCGTCCAGTAGCAATCGGACGGGGTTCAGGTTAGGAACACGCTCTCATCAGCTTGGACCGGGCTGATTCTTCCAGCTACGGCCAGAAGTTCCAAAAGCGCACGGCTCTCGGACAAGTCGATCTCCATTCGATGCGACAAAGTCCTTGCAGCTGCCGGAACCGATACTTGCTTGTACTCGGTACGGGCATGCAGATGCTCGGTCAGGATGCGATACGCGGTATCAAGCGCTTCGCCCCTGATCGTATCAGGATGGACGTTTCTGACGGATTCGGGAATGAGGTCGCCGTCTCCGATGAGCTGGAACAAAGCACTGACCACCGCTTTGTCCACCTTGAGCCGCTTCGATATTCTGGCGATCGTATCGGCTTCAATTTGCCTGATCCGTTCGCGCGTCAAATTGTAGCCTTGGCCGATCTCCTGCAGCGTCTTGATCGGAACCCCGAGTCCGAAACGGTACTTGAGGATATCCTCGCGGAATGTCCCCAGCTCGTTGAGGCACTTCATCGCCTCGCTCTGTTTTGTACGGATCCACTCGCGGTCCAAAGGCATTTCATGGCTTTCGATACCGGAATCGACCACGTCCAAGAGCGTATCGTCGCTGTCGCCGAACGGCGCGTCCAAAGAGGCTGGTCTGCGGTTGAAAAGCGAATCGGTGACGCGTAATTCCTCGAGCCTGTCGATCGGAAGGCCGGTGATTTCCGACAATTCTTTCAAGGTCGGATAGCGGCTATGCTGCGCGGCAAATCGTGACGAAATTTTTTTCAAGAAATACCACCGTTCCTGTGCATGCACGGGCACGCGGCAGGGTCGGTCCGTACGCCTGTCTTGGATCTCGCGCATGACTCCATGTCTGATCCACCAGGTTGCATAGGTGGAAAACTGGAGTCCGCGTTCATGTTCGTACCTTGGCAAAGCTCCTTCGAGCATGGCCATGATCCCGGCTTGGACCAGGTCTTCAAGCGGGAGGCCGTTCCCCAGATAACGTTTTGCTATCGCGATGACGAGGCCGATATTTCGGTAGACGATCTCGGACTCGATACGCTTTCGCTCTTGGCCGTTCGCGGCGGATTTATAGCGCGCGAACAGCGCATTGAACTCCAGCCGGTTACGGATAGGCGGGTATTGCCTCATAGCCTTCACCAAAAGGCCGAGAGGAGACCTCATGCCGGCAGCGAGCTCGGCTTCTCTTGGCGCTTGCCGCAGATCCTCTTCGAGCTCTTGCTCGATGGCTGCGGCTTCGGCTTGTGAAGGTCCGGTAACAATGTCTTGGGTATCGGTATCATCCTTTTCCAAGCAGCGGTAGATTCCATTGAATTGACAGATAGGTCAAGCTTGGCTATGATCTGGCATGTTTTAACCGTTTGCAGCGGTAGCTCAGCTGGTAGAGCAGGGGCCTCTTAAGCCCAAGGTCCTGGGTTCGACCCCCAGCCGCTGCACCATGTAGAACCCTCGCCAAAAGGCGGGGGTTTTGCTATGGATAGAGAGGTTCTTTCACCCAAGGAGGACAGGATGGCCCGCGCTGCGCGTCGGCTCCTTCCGCACGAACATCAAGAGTTGAACGATTACATTCGCATGATCAGCCGTTATCCGGTGATGGATCATGCCGAGTTCGACCGGCGCATCCGACAATTTCTGCCGGTGCAGCAAGAGCTGGAACATCTAGAAAAGGAATTGGAACCTTTTCGTGATTCCATGGATGGTCCGCCGGAAGCGCTGGTTCGCCAGCATGCGGCAACCTTGTCCAAGCGCAACGCATTGCGCGAGCCGCTCTTCCGCGGAAACATGCGGCTCACGGTCAGCGTGGTCGGGTTCTACGTCGGCCGCGGACTATCCGTCATGGATCTGATCCAAGAGGGTCAGCTCGGTATCGTGCGGGCGCTCGAGCGCTTCGAACCGGAGCGCGGTCTGCGATTCAGCACCTATGCCATGCACTGGGTGCGGCACAAGATGCGCTTCGCTCTGCGCCAGTGCAATAGTTTCAGGGTCTTTGCTCTCCCGCACCATGTGCAGGACCAATTTGGCATCCTCGTACGACTCGTCGACGGATTCCGGACCAAGCACGGCCGCCGTCCAAACGAGGAAGAGCTGCTCGCGCTGGCGCAAAATTCGCCGTTGGGCGAAGCCAAGCGCATCACCCGAAAGACGGTCCACCGGTTTCTCGAAGAGCCGGGATTCGGCACCGGGGCCTCGCTCGATGCGCATGTAGATGCAAGCGACTCGGATTCTTCCACTCTTCTCGATTTCATGCACGACCCGAAATCGAAGCCGGACCAATTGGCATTTGCTCGTGAAGCGCTTGCTGAGCTTCGTAAGGAGCTTGCGTACATCATGGGCGATTTGCCCGGGAACGATCCCAGGCATGCCAGGATTCTCCGAGCCCGCTTCGGTTGCGGCGAGTACCGTCATCAAGAGGCACTCACGCTTCAGGAGACAGGCGAGGAGCACGGACTCACGCGCGAGCGCATCCGCCAGCTCGAGTCGGTAGCCCTGCGCCGCCGCGGCGTAGACAAGGAGGAGGTCGAAGCCATTCTCGACTCCATCGAAGAGCTGGAACGTCAGCTCGCCGCCGATGCGGCGTAACTCAACGACCCGACGCCTGTCGGGTCGTTTTTTTTCTACGCATACCGTTGACAAAAGTGGAATATTTTGATATGAATATGTCGCCAAGGAGGGGTCATGATCGCCATCATTCTACTGCTCCTACTCCTCAACTTCGCCATCTCTTGGTTCAATGCGTGGTCCTGCGGACGGAGCTGGAACGAGGCCAAGTTGGCTGGGGGCTTCGCTCGTTTCATGGTCTGGATGGGCGCCGTCATGTCGGCATGCGGCTTCACCTGGTGCTACCTCATCGTCCTCGCCGTGGTCGGGAACATGATCCCGTACGGACAGGATCCGGCCACCGGCGAGCACGGCTTGCTGGTTCCGCACGATGCGGTGATCGCCTCGTTCGAGCTGGGATACCTGGTGATCATTTTTCCCGTGCTGGGCTCCGGGCTCGCCATCACCATGCAGTCTTGGGCCGGCTTCTACCGTGAACGCACGTTCGGGAGCGGCGCGTTCGCCGGCTACAACACGCTCGCCCAGCTACACAACATGGTCGAGGCTGCGCGGGCCGTGCCGACCTTCGCAAACCACCTCGGCAAGCTGTTCTCCGGCAACGGGGATGCTCGCGGCAAGCTGCTCTTGGTCGCGGTCGTCCTGGTAGTCATCGCCTTGGTCGGCGGTATTCTCACAACCGCCTCGATCATCATGTCTTCGGCCAGAGCGCAGGCCGAGAGCACGCGCATCCGCTACGGCGGTCTCCAGCCCTCGCCCGCCTGAGTTCGTACCTGGCCCCGGCAAGCATTCGCTTGTCGGGGTCTTCTTTTTGTTCTATTGTTTGCGCGTTATGCGCTATTCCAAGCTGTTCAGCAAAACATCCAAAAACGCCCCTCATGATACCGACTCCGTGAATGCGAAGTACCTTTCGCAGGCCGGGTTTGTCGACCAAGAGATGGCCGGTGTGTATACATGGCTGCCGCTTGGGCTCCGGACCTTGCGCAAGGTTGAGCAAATCATCCGCGAAGAGATGGACGCACTCGGTG
The DNA here is from genome assembly GCA_020854265.1 of Candidatus Uhrbacteria bacterium. GTDB lineage: Bacteria > Patescibacteriota > Patescibacteriia > 2-12-FULL-60-25 > 2-12-FULL-60-25 > CAIXDN01. The sequence goes on along the minus strand of JADZFU010000001.1, from coordinate 47,515 downwards.
CGCAGGAAGTGTTCATGCCTTCACTCCAGCCAAAAGAATACTGGGAGACCACCGACCGCTGGGAAGGGGTCGACATTCTCTTCAAGTTGGAATCACAAACCGGAAAAGAATATGCATTAGGCTGCACACACGAAGAAGTCGTCACCCCGCTCGTACAAAAATTCGTGGAGTCGTACAAGGATCTTCCGTTTGCGACCTACCAGATCAATACCAAATTCCGCGACGAATTGCGGGCCAAGTCTGGAGTTCTGCGCGGACGCGAGTTCCGCATGAAAGACATGTACAGCTTTCACACAACACAAGAGAGTCTCACGGAATTCTATAACAAGACGCTCGAAGCATATGTAAAAGCGTATGCCCGTTGCGGCTTAAAGGTGAAAGTTGTGCAGGCCAGCGGCGGTATTTTTACCAAGAATATCTCGCACGAGTTTCAGGCGCTTACCGATGCCGGAGAAGACAAGTTGATCGCGTGTGAAAACTGCGAGTTCGGACAAAACGAGGAAGTTGCCACATACAAAGCTGGCGATACGTGTCCAAAATGCAATGGCAGCTTGGCGCAGATGAAAGGCGTCGAAGTCGGAAATATTTTTGATCTCGGAACAAAATACACGGATGCATTCAAGCTCGACATCACCAATGATGCCGGCGAAAAACAGCGCGTGTTAATGGGATGCTACGGAATCGGGACCTCGCGTCTTGTCGGTGCAATCGTCGAGACGCATCACGACGACAAAGGAATTGTCTGGCCAAAATCCGTCGCGCCATTCCACGTGTATCTCGCTTCGCTAAAATCAAAAGACGAGGCTGTCCAAACCCGTATCAATACCGTCTCGCAGGAAATCTACGAAGCGCTTTCCGACGAGGGGATCGAGGTCTTATGGGATGACCGTGCGGATGCCTCTCCCGGAGAAAAATTTGCCAATGCCGATTTGATCGGATTGCCGCTACGAATCGTCATTTCGGAAAAAACCTTGAAAGAAGATTCGGTCGAGTGGAAGGGGAGAGCGGACTCGGAAGCTCGGCTTGTCAAAATCGGGGATGTCGAGGATGAGGTCGAATCATTCGTAGAAGAGAAATAAAAAAAACTCCTCCGATGTCGGAGGAGTTTTTTTTGCCTTACATCGAGGCCGGAGCGCTCGGAGCGGCCGAAGCCGTGCCGCTGCCCTTGAGGGCATCCTTCAATCCCTTACCAGCCTTGAATTTCGGAACCGTGACGGCATTGATCTGGATCTTTTCCGTCGGGTTCTGCGGGTTGACGCCCATGCGTGCAGCGCGCGTCTTAGCCATGAAAGCACCGAAACCGGCGATATTTACTTCACCGCCGCTCTTGAGCGTAGAGGTGACGACATCGACGAATGCTTCGACCATGTCTTCGGCCTGTTTCTTGGTAACGCCGACCTTCTCGGACAGGTAGTTGATGAGCTCTGCCTTGTTCATAGGAAAAGGATATTGAGTGATTGATGGGAACACCTTACATTTTTTCGCTAAGTTGCGCAATAGATTGCTTGTGGAAGGTCAAGAGATAAAAATCTTTCAATTAAAAATTTAGCTAATTTAAGCGAAAATATGTAATGAGTTTTAGAGAGTTAATCAATAATTTCTCTTCATCATCGCGATCCCGCGTTTCATTCCAAACTTCTCGTAAAACCCGACAAGATTCTCATCACAAACCGTATCTATCATGTAGATATTACCTAGGCGCTCGATGATGCGGTCTGTCATGGCCTTCCCGATCCCTTTTCCCTGATGCTCAGGCAGCACTTCAATAAGCGAGATATAAGCCGCTAACGCATGATCGGTCAGGGCGGTTGCAAATCCTACAACCGTTCCTGTTTCGTCGACGGCAGCTACAACCACATCGGAATTTTTTAGAATGTTTTTGAAAACTTCCTGTGTAGGGCGTTTCGTCCAACCGACAAAAAAATCCTCAACATCTGGAATTACTTCCACGCCATCACGGATCTCCATAGCTTATTTCGCGTACTCAATAACACGCGTCTCGCGGATCACGGTCACGCGGACTTCACCGGGGAATTTGAGTTCAGCCTCTACTTTCTTCGCGATATTCTTGGCAAGCTGCATGGCGGCGTAATCATTGATCTGCTTCGGATTCACAAAGACGCGGATTTCACGACCGGCTTGGATGGCATACACCTTTTCAACGCCCTCAAAGCTCTTGGCGACATTTTCCAAGTCCTGCAAGCGCTTCACGTAAAATTCGAGCGAGTCCTTGCGTGCTCCCGGACGTGCGCCGGAAATCGCATCAGCTGCTTTCACGATAATAGCCTCGAGCGTCTTCGGTTTATCTTCATGATGTCCGATGCTTTGGTAGCAGATCTCTTCCGGGAAACCGTATTTCTGCATGATCTGGTATCCGAGCTCCGGATGCGAGCCCTGCATGTCGTGGTCAACGGCTTTGCCGATATCGTGTAAGAGGCCGCCAAGTTTGCATACGTACACATCAGCCTTCAATTCTTCAGCCAAAATCGCGGAGAGCTTGGCTACTTCCATGGAATGTAGAAGTGCATTCTGGCCATAGCTGGTGCGGAACTTCAAACGTCCCAAAATCTGCACGACCTTGGGATCAATCGTGGCGGTCGGGAGTCCGAGTTCATACAAAGCATCTTCGCCAGCTTTTTTAATGTCGACTTGCAGATCTCGTTTTGCCTCTTCAACAAATTCTTCGATACGCCCCGGGTGGATGCGTCCGTCAGCAATCAATTTTTCGAGCGCGCGCTTGGCAACTTGGCGGCGGATAGGGGAGAAACCGGAAACCGTCACTGCACCCGGCGTGTCATCGATAATAAGCTCGCAGCCTGTCAAAAGCTCGATCGCCTTGATATTGCGGCCTTCGCGTCCGATGATGCGGCCTTTCATCTCTTCCGTAGGGAGCTCCACATAGGTCGTGGTCGTTTCCGTTACATGCGAAGACGCTTGGCGCTGGATGGCGGAGGCCAAAATGCTTTTCGCTTTCCGGTCAATCTCATCGGCCGTCATATCATCCAATTTGCGCATACGTCCAAGCAGGTTTTCCTGCTGTTCATCCTCAACCATGCTCATGAGTTTGGAGAGCGCGTCTTCGCGCTTCATGCCGGCTGCCTGTTCAAGTTTTGTGATCGCTTCGCGCTTGATGCTTTCAACGTGGGCGTGGGCTTCCTCTAAACGCTTTTGAGCCGCTTCGACCTCGCTCTTGGCTTTATCAATATCCAGAAGTTTTTGGCCAAACATGCTCTCGCGTTCAGTCAAAGCTGCCTGCTGTTTTTTGAGATCCTCAAATGCGCGCTTTTCCTCCAAGCGGGCTTCCTCGATAATCTTGATCGCTTTCTCTTTTGCCTTGGCCAAGGCTTCGTTCTGCTTCAATTCTGCGGCGACAACCAATTCCTGTGCGCGCTTTTCTGCTTCTTCGAGTCCGCGTTTGCTCTTGTGTTCGCGGATGGCATAGCCAATAGCCGCGCCTACCCCAATACCCACTACGGCCATAATTAGGCCGAGCATGAAAGAATCCATAAGTTTTATTCCCAAATTTTCGCTAAAGTTTAAGTAATGCTTCCGAAACTGCTGTCTGATCCAAGGGTAACGTAATAGCACCTGTAACGTCAAAAGAGCCGACTTTGGTGCGGCGCAGCTCCGCACAATATCCGCCAACGCCAAGTTCTCGTCCGATATCGTCGGCTAAAGATCGGATGTAGGTACCGCTGCCGCATTTCACATGAATTGATAAATTCGGCCACTCGTACGTTGTTGTTTGTAATTCGTGTATCGTAACGTGTTTTTTTGGTCGCATCTCTTCGGTGGCTTTTCCTTTGCGTGCCAAATCATACAGCTTTTTCCCGCCGATCTTCTTTGCGCTATGCAGGGGAGCGAGCTGTTCGTATCCTCCGCGGAATTTGTCCAATGCTTTTTCAATGTCAATCAAGCTCGGTTTGTCATTCCCGCGAAGGCGGGAATCCAGTTCTGTTATCACCCCATCTCGATCAAACGTATCACTGGTAGCACCAAGCCGGATTGTCGCTTCGTACTCCTTATCGACGCCCACCAAAGCCGTTAATGCTTTTGTGCCTTTGCCGATACCTATCACAAGCAGCCCCGTGGCAAAAGGATCTAGCGTGCCTGCATGGCCGATTTGCTTCATCTTCAAAATACCGCGGAGCTTAGCCACGACATCGTGTGAAGTCCATCCGACGGGTTTATCGACAAGGAGAAGTCCATCCATATACCTGTTATATCCTTGACTTTCCGCTAAATCAAGCCTAAACTCGCACGCATGAACGTTACCGAATTGGCCCGCCGTTTGCGCGTTACCCCGCAGCAGCTCCTCGCAAAATTGCCGGAGCTTGGCTTTGATATTGGCGCCCGCGCTATCAAGGTCGATGACCGCACCGCCGACCAAATCTACAAGAAGTGGCTGGAGAACTCTCGCCGTGAGCGTTTGCGCGATCAAATCGTCCGTCAGACTTCCGGAGCAACCGAAGGAACTGAAGGACCGGTAAAAGAGGTGGCATTGCCCTCGGTTATCGCTGTCCGTGATTTTGCCGGTAAGCTTAACCTTCCGGTGACGCGCGTCATCCAGCAGCTGATGAAAGCCGGAATCCTCGCCTCTCAAAACGAGCGCATCGATTTCATGACGGCCTCCATTATCGCAGAAGAGCTCGGATTCAAAACAACGGCCGAGTCCGCCGACCAAGCCGAACTTCAGGCATCCGAAGAATCACAAGACCGTCTCAAAGAAATTTTATCATCGCAGGAAAAAGGCGATCTCAAAGAGCGTCCGCCTGTTGTTGTTGTGATGGGACACGTCGACCACGGCAAAACGCGCACACTCGATGCCATCCGCAAAACGCATGTCATGGAAGGGGAGTCCGGTGGAATCACCCAGCATATCGGTGCGTACATGGTTGAAAAAAAGGGCAAGCCGCTTACCTTTATCGATACGCCAGGTCATGAGGCTTTTACCGTCATGCGCTCACGTGGCGCCAAGGTTGCCGATATTGCAATTCTGGTCGTTGCAGCAGACGACGGCGTTCAACCGCAAACCAAGGAAGCGATCAACATTATTCAAGCCGCCAAGCTTCCATTCATCGTGGCGATGAATAAAATCGACAAACCAGACGCCGACCCGAACCGCGTCATGGGTCAGCTCGCCGAGGCCGGCATCACGGTCGAAGAGTGGGGAGGAAAAATTCCGATGGCACGCATTTCTGCAAAGATCGGAACCGGAATCGACGAATTGCTCGATCTTGTATTGCTCGTTGCCGAAGTCGAGAAAGACCGCATCATGTCCAATCCCGACGCGCGTGCAGCCGGGACCATTATCGAATCCCATGTGGACAAAGGCGAAGGTCCGGTTGCGACAGCCATCATCCAAAACGGCACGCTCAATCGCAATGACTGGCTTGGTATTTCTGGTAATGCGTATGGACGCGTACGCATGATGCGCGACTGGAACGGTAAAGCACTCGAAAAAGCGACCCCGGGTATGCCGGTAAAAATCCTGGGCTTTAAAGTCGCTCCGTCTGTTGGAGATATCATGGAAGTTCCGGAAAATCCCAAAGACCTCGAAACCAAAAAGATGAAAACGGTTTCGCGTCAAACCGCGGATTCATTTACCGCAACCAAGGCCCAGCCTGCCGAGGGCGATGAAGCTCAAAAGAAAATCGAACTCAATCTCGTCATCAAAACCGACGTGCTCGGATCGCTCGAGGCCATCCTCGGCATGCTTGAAAAGATCAAGCACGATCTTGTCGGTGTCACCGTTGTCCAAAAAGGCCTCGGGAATGTCACCGAGTCCGACATCGAGCGCGCCGCCAATTCCAAGCCATCGGTTGTCTACGGTTTCAATGTCATGTTACCGACCGCAATCGAAATCGCAGCCCGTGAAAAAGGCACGGAAGTCAAAATGTATAAAGTCATTTACGACTTGTATGATGACGTCATTGCACGTCTGAATACCTTGCTTCCGCAGGAAAAAATCGTGAACGAGCTCGGCGTAGCCGAGGTTGCAGCCGTCTTCCGCACCGAAAACAACCGCATGGTAGTCGGACTCCGCACAAAAGAAGGCAAACTCGTCACCGGTGCCAAGGTCCGCGTATTCCGCGGCGGCGAACTTGAGGGCGATGGTATTATCGAGTCGCTCCAATCAGGCAAATCCGCCGTCAAAGAGATCGGCGCCGGCATGGAGTGCGGTATGTCGTACGCAGGCAAGGTCAAGCTTATGCCCGGCGACAGACTCGAAGCGTTCACCGAAGAGCTCAAAGCCCGCAAGCTCGAAGCATTCCGTTAAACCTTGCAACCCAAGGCGCGGATGGCGTGAGACGTGCGGTCGTAAACCCGTCCGCGTTCCACCAAAGAGGCATAAACGGCGCTGCGTTCCAGCGTCGTTTTGATAAGAGGATTCACGCCGGACAAGACCACGGTTTTGCCGGCATGCTCGAGATCGCGGACAATCTCTTCGAGTACATCGAGGCCGTCGACGTCGATCATGTATAGGTGGCGCATGCGCAAGATCACCGTCGTTGCTCCATTTACTTTTGTTCGGAAATGCTCAGCATGTGATTCAGCATTCAAGTAGGCGAGCTGTCCGGTAAATGAGTAAATGAGCAAGTCAGTCGCGTCGCAGGTAACAGACTCGTTTTCGTGGACGATTTTATCCGCCTGTCCATCGGCATGATGGATGACGAGCTCGAATTGTCCATGCGAAATCCGTTCGCTAAAAATCAGGAGCGCGGCGGCCGTTCCAAACATTACGCCGGCAATCGGATCTTCAAAGACGCAGATAAAAGCCGTAATCATCGCGATGATAAAACCGCGCTTGTCTTGTTCCCAGTACCGTTTTAAATGCTGCAGCTCCACCATGCGAACGGCCACGAAGGTCAAAATCGCGGCAATCATCGCCATCGGTACAAATTTGAACCAAGGGAGCAGGAGAAGTGAGACAACGACTATGGTGATTGAGCTGACTGCGGCCGATGTCGAGTGCGTTGCTCCGCTCTTTGCATTCAATGATGTGCGGGCCAAGGCGGCTGTGGCCGGAATACCGCCCATAATTCCCGAAGCGAGATTTGCCAAACCAAGTCCGAACATTTCTTTTCGGCGATCGTGCTTGGTATTCGTCATGGCATCGGCCATTTTTGCCGAGACCATGGTCTCGATGATCGCGATCAACGCAACAGCCAAGGCAGTTACGATCATCTGCTTATCTATCATCCATGTATGGTTCAAAAACAGCTGGCCGCTGATATCGCTAAACTTGTCATTCAGGGTTTGTAAGCGAAACGGAAGCACCCCATCGGTCGAGAGTTTTCCAATCAGCACGCCAATCGGCGTGAGCACGATAACACCCGGGATTTTCGGGATGAACTTCAAAAAAAGGAAAAGCACGGCCAGGACAATGAGGAAGAGGAGGATGGCTGCCGGTTGGCTTTGGCCGATATGCTGGAGGGACGTGAAGACATTTGAAATGAAGCGTTCATGTTTTTCGATTCCGGTAAGTCCAAGAGCAAAATCGAGCTGGTTCAAACTGATGATGAAGGCGACGCCCAAGGTAAAGCCATGAATGGCGGCACCCGGAACAAAAATAAGCCAACGCTCCAATTTAAACGCCCAAGCAAGCAATACCAAGACTCCGGTGACAACCGCAAGCATGGGCAAAGATCCGGCGCCATGCGTAAAGGCGTACGCGGCCAACAGTCCGGATAAAGCGCCAGTCGGTCCGACAATATTGAATGCGCTCCCTCCGAATAGCGCGGCAAAAAGTCCGGCCCAAATGGCAGTAATGATGCCCATGGTCGGCGTAGCCTGCGAGGCGACTGCCAGCGAAACCGAAAGCGGGATAGAAACAAGGCCTACCGTAACGCCAGAGCGCCAGTTCTGCTTCAAACGGGTGAGGAGAGTGTTCATAGGAAAGGCCAATAGCATGCTCCCAAGCCCGCTTGCAGGTCAAGTGTTTTGGAATTATGATCGGGACCTATGGCACATGTCTTTTCCGAATCCAATTTTCAAGCCGAAGTCCTTTCATCCTCAACACCGGTTGCGGTCGACTTTTGGGCGGTCTGGTGTCCACCATGCCGTATTACCGGCCCGATTATCGATGAGCTAGCGAGCGAAATCGACGAGTCCAAACTCAAAATCGGAAAGGTTAACGTTGACGATAACCAGCATCTCTCAACGGAGTACCGCGTTCTCTCCATCCCGACCGTCATCGTCTTCAAAGACGGCAAAGAAGTAGACCGATTTGTCGGAGCAATGCCAAAGGAGGCCTTCCTCGAAAAATTCAAACCGTATATCGCCTAATCACATGCGAAACGTAATCATCATCGGCTCCGGTCCGGCCGGATGGACGGCGGCTATTTATGCCGCACGTGCCGACTTGAATCCGCTCCTTTTCGAAGGTGCCGAACCAGGCGGCCAGCTCATGACCACCACCGAAGTCGAAAACTTTCCGGGATTTGAGCACGGCGTTCAAGGTCCGGATCTTATGGCTGTCATGCGCAAACAGGCCCAGCGCTTCGAAACCGAAATCATTTCCTCCATGGTTGATTCGCTCAAACAAATCGAAGGAGGATTCGAAGTCACGGCCGCAGGCAAAGCCTATCAAGCAAAAACCGTGATCCTTTCCACCGGTGCAACGGCGCGCCGTCTTGGCCTCGAAAACGAAAAACGTCTGTACGGTCAGGGGGTGTCTGCATGTGCAACCTGCGACGGCTTTTTCTTCAAGAACAAAAACGTCATCGTTGTCGGCGGGGGAGACAGTGCCATGGAAGAATCGTCTTTTCTCACGCGTTTCGCGAGCAAGGTGTATCTCGTCCACCGCCGCGACGAGTTCCGTGCCTCCAAAATCATGCAGGAGCGCGTAAAAAACAATCCGAAAATCGAAATTATCTTCAACACGGAAGTCGTGGATATTCTCGGTAAGGACAAAGTCGAAGGCGTTGTCTTGAAAGATGTGCAGTCTGGCGAAACGCGCGAAATGCAAATTGACGGCGTATTTGCCGCCATCGGCCATGAGCCGAATGTCTCGCTCGTCAAAGGCTTGCTCGATCTCGATGAAAAGAATTACGTCAAAACCGTTCCGGGTTCATCCAAAACAAATATCCCGGGCTTATTCGCTTGCGGTGATGTGCAAGACGCACGTTACCGTCAGGCTGTTACAGCCGCCGGTTCCGGCTGCATGGCGGCATTGGATGCAGAAAAGTTCTTGTCGGATAACGAATAAAACGAAAACCCCACCTTATCGGTGGGGTTCTTTCGACCAGCGCTCGAGCAATCCGCATCCAAGAAACCTTTCCATAGGGGAGAGCGAGTCCGAAGACCTGCGGCACCCTGCGGAAAGATCCCATGCTTGTCGTGGACGCGGATTGCTCCAATTCTGGTCAACGGACGAACACTGAGGATCAATGGACCTGTAAGGTAACTTTGGGGATCCAATCTGTCAAACCTTTGACATTTGAGTGTGAAACAAAGGCTCAATAGAGACAAAAAACGGACCCGTCGGTTTTTAAGACCTAGACGGCTCCCAAAGGACTGACTCCTTCTTACCATAGAGCCAAAAAAATGTCAAATGATACGATGCGTCAATTTGGGTTATTTATACCCGTTTCATCGACCGTACTTTGGCTTGCGGCAACTTCTTCGGGGGTTGCGCCAACCAAGCAAACTGCGCCCCATGGACGATAGTAGCTGGTAAAGGTTTCTTTCTTTTCCTCGCCATTCGCATACGTAACCGTGTAGTCAAAACTTGCGGTTGCGCCTGCGTGGGCGCTCTCCGTACACCGTTTCTTGCCAATCGGAAGATCGGTTGTAGGAATATATTTGGTCGGCGGCGGAGCAACGATATTGTAGATGCGCGGATAAGTTTGTTCGGCTTTGCGTCCGTCATCCGTGCCCCACGCGGTGAAATACAATTTGTCATTTCTGGATTCGGCGGTAATCAGAATCCAGCCATTCGTATCATTTTTAAATCGGAAGTCAGGCGCGGGTTCATAGATAGTCGCATCGGTACCAGCCGGTTCATAATATCGAACGCGATAGCTGTGATTGCGGCGCTGGGTAATTTGCAGGCCGGCTTTCAAGGCCATGCGGAAGCTCGTGGTTCCGACTTGGCATAATCCGCCGCCAAACTCCGGCGTGGTTTCATTTCCTTTAATAACCAGCTCCGGCAGCCAGCCATTGGCACCGGTAATGGGTCCGAGAGCTTTTAACTGGGAGAATTCTTCTCCAGGCGCAATCAGCACGCCATTCATTTTTTTGACGCCTAGCGCCATGTTTTTTCGGCGGTTGGTAGGGGATCCGGAGAAATCCGATTCGCCGATCCCAAGACGGGTATGAATTCCGAGACGCTCGGCATCATCGCCAAGAATCTTTGGTTCGACTTTTGCAAATTTTACGGGGATGGTTGTGGAGCCGCTCAGCCAGCTTTTTTCCAGCTCTTGAATCGTGGCATCCGTATCAATAGACACGCCTTCGATGGGCGCTTCAAACAGCGTAAGCTTGTTGTTTTCATCGACTTCTATTCTTCCGTCTTTTGCCTCACGGACCACGGTTGCGGCCAATGGTTTTAGCGTATCGACAAGTTTCGTCGGATCGATTGCCAGCTTCATGCCTTCTTGCGTTGAGCTCACGCCAATCCATCCAGCAAGAGTCGAGCTCGTTACTTTGAACGGCTTATTTTCAAGCATCAAAGTAAACGGAGCATGCTGGAGAAATTCCGGGATAAACGGTTCAAGCGGGGAGATGTCTCGCGCCAATACCTTGGGAACAATTTCCGAAGTCTGGATACGGATCGGTTGAAAGGTAAGACGTGCGGCTTGTGCAGACAAGGCATCAACCGCTGGATCAAGATCAGCCATGGTTCCAAGACGTTCAGGTTCGGTTTTAATCATCAGAGTGGAACTTGCGGTCGAGGTTGGAATGGAAACGATAAGTTCGGCGTCTTTTGCGGGGAGTAAATCATTTTCCAGTTCGGCCAAAAGCAGGCGCTTTACAAGCGGTTTATTTGTCTCGGCTGTGAGCGGAATATTCTCCGTTTGGACATACATCCGCATGCGGGTAATCGCATCCGTTAAAAATGATCCTCCGCGTCCGGCCTGAAAGGCTTTCATGATCGCTGGATCAGCGTCATACCGTACCAGATCTTGTGATGCATCCGGATCTTCAAGCGATACCGTGGCCCGTGGAAGGCTAAATTCTTTGTCTTTGAATCGGAAAACAAAGCCAGGGTCGAGCGCTTCGTCCACCGATTGCTCGATACGTTGACGCGCAGCTTCTGGCGTCAGTCCATCCAGGCGCACGCCAGCTACCCGTACACCGGGGAAAATTCTTCCGCGAAACGCATTGTCATAGCCATACGCTGCAGCAGCTAAACCGGCAGCCATGGAAATGCTTAATCCGATAACTAATCCGCAAATGACCAGCGTGGTCAGCAGGATATCCCTTTTTTTCTGGTCAATCATAGTTCTCTGACGCGGATCTTACCTCCGCCGCCGCGGATGGGAATACGGATCTCAAGGACGCCGTCTTTAATGGAGGCTTCCGAGCGTTCGGGGTACACATCAACGGGAAGAACGAGACTGCGGCTAAAACTTCCCCAGTAACACTCTCGATGGAACCAATCATCCTCGTTAATTTCGCGGTTAAACTCGCGTTTGCCGCGTATGGTAAGCAGGTCGCCGTTTACGGCAACATCAATATCCTCGGGTTTTGCGCCGGCGACCGTGGATCGGATGACAAGAGCATCGCCATCGCGAAATACATCAACCGATAATTGGCCTTCGGCATCGGGCCGGATCCAGTCTTCCGTCATCTCGTCCATGTTCGGGAATAGCGGCTGCATACTTGGACGGAGTATACCATAAGTTTTTCCCCAATTCTTCTTACGGAATATCGGTAAGCTTGCTATACTTTTCCCATGGCCTTGGAGCCTGTCACGCGGTTAAAGGAATGGTGGAGCCAGCTTCCCGGAGAGAGGCGTTTTTCGGCGAGCATTATCGGAATTTGTGGTATCCTTATCGTCGTCCTGTCGACTGCCTACATGCGTTCGCATTTGAGTACGCCGTTCCTTGTACCAAAATCCGTTCTTGACCAAGCTCGTCCCATCTACGAGAAGCAGGCGCGCGAAGCCAATGAGGCTCAAGCGTCTCGAGAGCGCGACACCGACCGAGACGGTCTTAGCGATTGGAGCGAGCTTAATACGTACCGCACTTCGCCGTATCTCGCGGACACGGACTCTGATGACATCATTGATGCAATCGAGATTGCACAAGGGTCCGATCCCAATTGTCCGCAGGGTCAGCGCTGTGACCAGCTCGCCAATCAGCAGCAGAGCGGAACGGCCTCATCGTCGTTCAGCGCATTGCTCGAGGTGGAGCAAGTCCAAGCGCCCGGTACGCTCACTGGTGCCGCGGCCTTCATCCAAAACGCGCCCGATCCGGCAACCGTCTCTCCGTCACGCATGCGCGCCTTGCTCATAGAGAACGGTTTGTCCGACAGCGCGACCATTTCGCCGCTCACCGATGCCGAGGTTACTGCGCTCTACCGCGCAACCTACGCCGAGGTCCTCAAGATCCGTCAGGCCGCAACAAAGCAAGGAGTCCCCATTAACAATCCAACAACCACCGCACCTACCGCACCCTAGTCTTGTATGCATTTCCGCCCACGTTTCAAACATATCGCCGCCGCATCCATGGCCTTGCTGGCTATATTGGGTGTCGGCAGCAGTCCGCTCTTCGTGCACCAAGCACGGGCGCAGATCACGATCGTGGAAAACGTGCCGCAAAAAACCCAAAGTGTTCTAGACACAATTCTTCAGCAGCTCGCGCAGGCGGCTGTAACAGCTTTCTTTAACGCAGCCCGTCAATTTGCAGGACAAATCGCGTATGACGCAGCCAACTTTATCGCGTCTGGCGGCAAGGGGCAGGCCGCGCTCGTATTTGAAGACGGTTTTGGAAAATACCTCGAGAATGTGGCAGGGGACACGGCAGGAGAATTTATCGGCTCATTGTCCAATAACACGTTTTTTCAAACCATCGGAATCGATTTATGCGCGCCACCCAATCCTTCGAGCCTGCTTGATCTCCAATTTTCTCTCGGAAATCAATCCTCAATCGGAGGCGGTCTGACCAATATCCCCGGACTTGATCCGAATGCGCAGCGCCCAGGCCGTCCGCGATGTGATTTTCAAGACATCGTCCAAAACTATGAACAGCTGGCCGCCACCCTCACCAATGAGGATGTTTTGAGTAATGTAAATTTCAGCATCCGCAACGATACGAGCGATATCGGTTTGAGTGCAACCATTCTCGGCCGCTCGACAGATGCTATTGCAAAAAAAGTCGCTGGAAAAAAACTTGAACGACTTGAGGGTGAAGGCTTTAAAGCGGTAGAACAGGGCAAAGTGAGCGAAAAAATCGGTACTCCCGCTAGCCTCGTAAAAGAGCAGACAACCGAGAAGCTGGTCAAAGAACCAGCCCAGTCGCAATCCGATGCATTTTTGGCAACCATGGGTACGGCATTCGAACAAGGCTTCGCATCGCTGGCTCAATACACGGCGTCGCTGTTTATCAATACGCTTACAAACAAGATGATGGAGCGCATCATGTCGCGCGGCATTGTCGGTGCCTTTGATTTCAGCGATTTGGATGCCCAGCGCCAGGCTTCCAGCCCCGATGCCGTGATTCGCCGCAACCAGACCGATACGCGCCGAGCAAATATCGATCTCAAACAGGTAAATCTGCTTCGTGTTAGCGACGTAGAAATTGTTGGTGAAATGATCGCGTGTCCGGACAACCGAGGATTATGGAATTGTACCGCCGACCAAAGTCTTGCCTCCGCGATCCAGCCAAAAGGGACTCAAGGCGGCATCACCATCGCGTCTGCATTGCGTGACGGATTCTTGAAGAGTGATTGGGAACTTGTTCCTGTGGCAGACGCCCGCCGCAACCAAGACCGCCGCTGCTACACCTATGCATACTGTGCCGGAAATCTCGCCAAGCTCCGTGCCATGCGTATTTTGCCGGTCGGTTTGGAGTTCGCAGCTAATTCCCAACAAAATATTGACCGCTGTACAACCGGCCGCTGCGTAACCTTGGGTGAAGTGGTCGAGGGCTTTACGCGTTGTAATGCCGATGGAAACCGCGATGCGGATAATCCGTGGTGCCGCTTGGTCGATCCAAATTGGGTCATCACATCATTCCAGCAGCAATGTCAGTTAGCCGGCTATAGCGACACGCTCGCTTCCGAACGTTTCTCGCAGCGCCGCCAAGAGTGCCGCGACATCCAAACCTGTCTGCGCCGCAATGATAAAGGGGAGTGTGTCGGAGGATTCGGTTACTGTGTCGCCGAAAAAACCGTCTACCGGTTCAATGCCGACGAATGTCCGGCGCATTTTGCCAGCTGTCAGTCGTATACCTCGCGTCAGGGAAGAAACGAATCCTATCTCCGCTCCACGATAGACTACGGCGTCTGTTCTGCTTCAAATATCGGCTGTCTTGGCTATGCGACGACGCGCGACTCGGCCGGTAACTGGACGTCGGCACGAACATACTTCGACAGCACCATCCAGCCATGTTCCGCGAGCGACGAAGGCTGTACCAAGCTTTATGCTGCCGAAGTAGGAGGTTCATCATTAAATTACATCCAGAACCCCTCGTTTGAAATCGTCGCCGGCTCTCCTGCTCGACTTGAGAACTGGTCGGTTCCTGGGGTGGGCGCATTCTTGCCGCCTCTCGTTACCGAAGGTACCGCCGGATTTGACGGCGCTTCGTCCTACGAGACCGTCGCATCCGCCGCAACACAAACCATTCCGATGAACGGCGGACGTTTGTTGACCTTATCTATATATGTACGCGCCAAAACAGCAGGCGCATCCAGTTTCACGACTGTCTTGAACCAATACACATCAACCGACGGTTCGGGTGCAGCAATTTCCACGGCGGTTACCGGCCCATTGTTCCGTTCAAACGGATGTACTGCGACCGAGCTTCTTCCGCATATGACGGCTACGGGTCTCGGCAGCACATGGCAGCGCTTCGAATGTTCATTCCTCTCTGCTCCGGGTACCCGCTCGGCAACGCTTTCCATCTCGGGCAGCAATACGCTTCTTGATGCCGTGCAGGTAGAAGAAAGCGAATTCGCCACGGCCTACATTAACGGAGCAAATACCGTTTTGCCCGTCGTTCACATGAAGATGCCACCGGATGATCTCGGCTGTGACGAAAACTCGACATCAACGGCTTGTGGACGTTTTGCAAAAATCTGCCGCCAAGTCGATGCAAGCTGTCAGGGATATACCGACCGCAATGGGGGACCAGAAATCCCAGCCATCCTCTCATCCAACGATCTTTGTCCGCAGGAGTGTGTCGGATATGCCGAATATCGCAAACAAGCTTCTTCATTTGATCTTGTCGCAGATCCGGATCCGCGGTTCAGCGATCCTGCCGACTTGGGGACGGCGTACTTCATTCCATCGACGGCCAGCATTTGTCGTCAGGAAGATGTCGGTTGCGAAACATTCACCAACATTGAAGCTTCGACAGCAGGCGGGGAGCAATCTTTGTCGCTCAGCTATCTGCGTTCATGCCGCAAACCGGATGCAGCCCGTACCCGCACCTTCTTTACATGGGAGGGTTCCGAATCATCGGGTTATCAATTGCGCACCTTCAGCTTGATCGCATCCGCTGCTCCGCTCACGGTTGAATTGGGCGAGACCGTTATTGGTCCTGACTTGGCCTTGAAGCGCGGACCGGATGGGCAGTATAAGGATCCTGTTTCCTGTAATCCGGCTTTGTGGCGTACAGGCGTTGATCCCGATTGCCGTCAGTACTATGACCGCGACGGAAACGTCTTCTACCGCTACGAATCGCAAACAATCCTGTCTTCAGACGAATGTACCCAGCTCCGCATTGCGCGCCGTTCCAATCGCGCGGATTGCGAAAACACCGACGGCGACTTCAACGAAACAACCGGCGAATGTACATATAACGCCGTCATTCCGCAAAGCCGTGTTTGTCAGGCTCCTGCCGCTGGCTGTAAAGGCTTTGCAGGTTCAGGTGCAGGCAATATCCTTCTTTCCGTCAACCAAAACTTCCGTGATGGCCGCGGAACATTCTCCGCAGGTGAAATCTCGACAGAATCGCTTTTGGTCGGCGACTCATCCCTCCGCCTATTCTCGGCGGCTGCCAATACCGAAGTCTCGTATATTTCTCGTCCGCAAGGATTGTATCGCGTCAGCTTCTGGGCCAAGGCACCAGGTCCTTCCGGTTTGAGCATTGCCTTGTCGGTTCGCAACCCGAGTCTCGCAGCACCGGCAGTAGCTGTCGGCAACGCCACTCTGGGAGCGGATTGGCAGCAGTATACGATAGGTTTGTGGAACGGACCTGAAGGCGCGACATCAACCCTGCGCTTTACCGTTGCGGGAGCGCTCGGCGGCCGCTCGGTCTTTATTGACGAAGTCCGCATCGAAGAAATCCGCGATACGGTATATGCAGTGGATAATAGCTGGACCACGCCCGCGATCTGCGATCGCTCATTCGCCGGAACGCCGGAGCCGCAGGCTATGCTCGGTTGCCGCGCCTACCGCGACCGTCTTGGCAACAATGTAAACGCCTTCCGGTTCACGCGATTATGCCGCGATGAAGCAATCGGCTGCCGCGCCTTTGTTGACACTCGAAACTCGGATGCATCCGGTCCGCAAACCTTTGGCTTGAATGACTCGGTACCGGTTCCGGTCAATAACGGTCCAGCAATCTATCCGGGAACCACAACAACCCGTCTCGGCGACCGCATGGTGTATGCCATTTATGACCGTACCAAGCTGTGTCGTCCTGAAAACGCTTCTTGCCGCGCCTTTGGTAAACCGGTTTACACAAATGACCGACGCGCAGTCGAAACATACGAAATCGTCTACTTGAAAGACGACATCACCAAATACGGCGAAGGTCTCTGCCGTCCTTCAGAAGAATTCTGTGAGGAGTTCACCGGCGTCGGAGGAAAAGACTATTTCCGCAATCCGGATAAAAAAGTTTGCGAATACCGCGAGAGCCAGCGCCTGACCGTCGCCGACTTTGACGATCGTCCGGATATTTTAACCATCCTAGGTGGCGGCGATCCGGAGAACTTTGAAGAGCGTGATTACTCCGGCTGGTTCGAAAAGGAATCGAATATTCCGTGTTACCCGGAAATCTTGCAAAATGGCAATAACTTTGCCTTGCCGCTCCGCGGAGACGCAACGTATACGGGATGGTACGGAACCTGTCCGTCCAACATGAACAGTTGTACGGAATTCCGTGATCCGAATGACACGACCGATCCGCTGTATGCGACAGGCCGTCCGTACTATTTCCTAAACAACGATCGTATCGATAAGGAATCATGTCAGGGAAATATCGATGAAGCGAACGGTTGTATCTTGATGCGCGAAATGAGCAATCCGATCGTTACGTACAATGTGGCTGCATCCTATGCCAAGTACCGCGATCAAGGTCTGCGCCCGACATCGCCTGTTGATTGTCTTCGCAATCCGACCGATCCGTACTGTGAAACCGTCGGTGCAACGGACAATACGGCCAACCTCCTCATCAAAGTAAATATTGACCGCGATTGCTCGCAGTGGCTCGGCTGTAAGAGTGCAGAAACCGTCTTCGACAGCGCTACGCGAGAATATAAAGACATCTGTGTAAATCTTGCCCTGTGCGATAAAGCTTCAGGCAAACCGGAAGATATTTTCTGCTCGAATTACGTAGACCGCACATCAACCACCACGGCTGGCATTCTTACCTCCGGCACCTTCTTTGATGCGGATGTATACGCCTCGCGCGAAGTCGGTCTTGGCCAGCGCGACTACTCCGGATACGCCTTGCCGGATGCGTATCAAATCGTGGATACGCGCTCCGTGCGCGTGGCTGCTGAGGGCGCCAAGGGCGTTGTTCCGGATGCGCCGTTCCGCCTTGGCTTGGATTACCGTCTCGCCGCCGCATTGCCGATGCGGGTCGCTCTCCGTACCGATCTTCTGCTCGGAATCCAGTATTGCGGCACGCCTGTCGGTTATACGCCGGCTGCTGGCGAGGCTATACCGCTCGACAATACCGAAATCGCCCGCACCAATCCAAACTTGAGCTTGTGTCAGGACCCTGCAACCGGAAATATCGGCTTCTTTGTCCGTGAACAGTGCAGTCTCGCTGCGGCACGAACCATCAATTGTTACCTGCCGGTCCGCTCGCCGTCGGACAACTCCGACTTCCAAAACTTGGCGGATAAATTCTCTCTCGAAGATCCGCGTCTTGATGTGACTCTGACCGAGGCGTATCCGCCGGCCGAGTGCCGTGCAAATCCGGAGGCTGATTCGCCGTTCGGAACAAAATATGTGAGCTCGTGGGAGTTCTCCGAGAATCCGCCTAAGCCAACCAAGGTCGCCGGATTTACCAATGCAAATACATGCGAATACGGAGAGGACTGCGTCTGCTCTTATAAGCGCGCCGATTACGGATCCATCAAGAGCAAATTCTTTGGCCCCGATTCGCAGGCCGTGCCGGCCGGTATCTGTATAGGCGGTCCGCGTGACGGACAATCCTGTCTGCCGAGCAGCATTCTCGATGTGAGCGTGTCAGGCGGAACCGGTTCAAGCCAGCTTGGTCAGGGCGTAACTGCCGCTAATGCAGCGCTCGGTTGCGGACCTGAAATCGGCGGAGGACGCTGTGTCGCATTCAATAAACTCGAGGTTGTCCGCGGTATCTTTGGCCAATGTCTTGAACGCGATTCCACGCGCTTCTTGGGTGTAGACCAAACCGACCGCGCTTGTCTCACCTTCAATCCGAACCCGATTCTCTTCGGAAGCAAAGACCCGTACCACTGGCAGCCGACATCCGGCTATCAGCCGCCGCAAAACGCCGGTCAGTATTATTGCGTCGCACCGGCACGTAACCCGACCGTCCTCAAACTCAACTTCCAGCACTTCAAACGCTATCGCGGAAATACCGAGGTACTGAACCCGTCAACCGTGAACGAAGCACTTACGGATTGGGGCCGCGGCGTCTTGCATCCGGAGACAACAGCAGCTGCAACGCGCTCCGTCGATTTAGACTTCGACTGGCGCGGAGCATACGACCGCCAATTCTTTGGAACGGATTATTGCGCAAATTGTACCTATGTCGGCCGCATGAGCAAGATGCATTTTGACGAGGATTGGCTCGGTCAAGACAATCGCTGCGCTCCGAATGAATGTGAATTCTTCAGCACGTCAATCGACGGATACTCCAATTTCCAAACGCCGAACGAGCTGGCATGTGAAGCAGCCGATGGCGATGGTGAAGGAGAGATTATTGAAGACGCTTTACGTTTGGTTGATGCCGGTACCGGATATCGCGAAACGTTCTTCCGTATCAATACGCCTGAATTTGTCCGCTCATTCGGCGGATATGTAGATGGAGAAACTTCAGACGGGGATGCTGCAGACGCTTCGGTACTCGCGGCTGATGTAAATAGCTTGATGTCAGAGAATAATATCGGCTACTTCCAGATCGATCCGATCACCAATGGTCAAGAAGGCCGATTGGCCTGCGGATATCAAGCAGAATGGGTCGATAATGTTCCGCAAATCGATTATGCAAATCCATCCAGTCGCGCATCAGCATATTCTGTCTGGAGCGATGGTCTTAAGCGTGACTACCAGCCGTTCTTGACGCGTGCCACCGAAGAAGTGATTCAAAACGCCGACCGGCCGCTCACGGGTCCGTGCGTTGATGATGATACCGAGGTTGAGGGCGGCGAAATCACGGGAGGAGATACCTGCTACTTCAAGACATGGGAAACAGGTTATCGTGACGACGACGAACAAAAATTCATCGGTATTTACCCGGATGGCGCAACCGATTCAATAACCCAGTCCCTGCTCGCGATCCGCGCCAATCCGCTCCGCCGCACGTGTGACGCATCACGACCGTACTTCTCGATTCGTGCCGTATTCCAGACTCTGGCGTCAAATACGCCGGGTGCGCCTTCAACCATCAGTCCGAGCGATGTCGTAGGTCCGTGGCGTTTTGTCGGGTTCTGGGTTTCAGCGTGTTCTGGCAACTCCGAAGATGACCAGCGCTACATGTACTTCAATATCAAGGTAGGCGCCGCCTCCGTTTGCCGTGAATTGGCCGAGGTCAGGAGCTCGGGCACAAACCAGGATGCTGCATATACGGACCGCATTAATCCGCGATCCGGCTACCGCGATCCGGCAACCGGCATGCAATACTCGGTTAAAAATTCGCCGTTCTCGAGTGCGCTCAATACGCGCGTAGCAGGCGAGGATCCGCTCTTCCAAAACGGCGGAGAGCTTGCCGGATTTGATCCGCTCAACCCTCCGGGCTTCCTCGCTTCAGGCGTCCGCTCTTACTACCAAAACAACACGATCCCGCGCGACAAGTGGGCATACCTCTCCAATATTTTTGCCCGAGTCTACCGCATCTATCGTTTCCACGATGTTGCAGTTACTAAGTCTGATCGGGTTTGTCTCGCCGGCCCGCTTAAGGGCGTGAAGTGCTCGGTTGATGGCCTTGGCGCACCGGAGTGTCAGACCGACGGCGTTTGCGACCCGCGCATGCTCTCCGCGCAAGACTGTACGGATATTCAGGTGTGTAATTCCCAATCTGGTACGAGCAATGGAATTGTCTGTTCCGACAATGCGCTGGTTTGCCGCGGACCTACCTTGCCTTCTATCGGCACGGGACAGGTAACGGTTCGAAATGACTGTGTGGCGCAAGGCAGCTGGACGGTAAATCCCGACAATACAATGACGCACCCGACCCTCGGCGGCGGTGTACCGGTTTCTCCGCAGCGTGCGCGCGAACTCGATCCTGGCGCGCTCGGATGTAATACCGATTTCGGCCCGAATATCAACAAAGAAAATACGACAACCGGCGATGATAGTTTGATTGGTGCCCGCTGTTTGATACCGGGTGACTTCAGCATCGATTGTCCGGTTCGTATCGACACTGCAACTTGTGATGGCGTTGGTGCGAGCGGCTTCGGAACATGTAATTTCAGCACGGTTACCGGACTCTCTACGTATCCGTCGATCAATCTCGGTGCAAAACGCTGCCGTGTCGCAGCCGACTGTAATTTCACGAATGACAATTTCAACGGTATCGATGATACCCAGCGCGGTGCCTGTACGGCCCAGCCGGACTTGGCAGCATGCCGCAATGGAAATATCGGCCGATGCAATGGAGGTCTCATGGAGGGCAAGCTCTGCAATCTCACCGCTGCTCCAGACACCGGCGATTCATGTACCACTCCGATCCCGACTGCCGTCTGTGGACCGGTCTCAACCGGACCCACGCAGACTCCGGTATCGCAATGCGCGTATCCTGCTGGTTCGGCTCTGTCTGAATCCACGTCAGATGATCCGGACGCCGACAATAACCTTTGTACGCATGCTGGCGGTTACTACCCGCGTCTCGACTTGTGTCCAAATCCGTCCGATGAGTACTGCGGTCTCATGGTCTACAATCGAACGAGCACGGGCGCAGGCGGTGCGCTTGACCCTGCCTCGCTCATACCATTGCCAACCGATGTCACCATTGGCCACTACACGCCATCATTCTTCGGCTTCTCGGGTCTGACTCCGGATAATTTCCGCTACGTCTCGTACTACACTCCGCGTCCGCCGCAAATCGCCGCACCTGATACGCGTACGTGTGCAGCGCCGGGCCAATGTCCCATTGCCCGTGTGAACACCTTCTCCTTCAATGGTTTGGCCGAAGGTGTGATTAATGGCGGCATTGGTCAAAGCAAGGGTGTGATCCGCTTCTACGCATGGGGTTCGCATAACCAAATGCCATTGCGCCAAGTCATTGTGGATTGGGGTGATGGAAACAAAACCGATATTGCGGATACTCGTCTTAAAAACCGTAAAGCCTTCTGCGGCACCCAGCGCGAATGTTCCAATGTCCCGGGTCTCACCTGTAATACCGATTCCGATTGTCCGCCGGCCGCCGGCCGCTGTGTCGGAACTGGAACATGTGAAAAGTCTCCGTTCCGTACGTGCTCAAGTGATGCTGAATGTACCATTGGCGGAGTCGAGGATCGCTGTGCCATCCGCACCATGTTCGGAAATACGCAGGAAGCTTGTGAGCAAGGATACTTTGACTTCTCGCACACCTATACTTGTCCGACGAATGCTGCAACGGATCTTCCGTCCTGTGGCACTCCTGCAGGCCGCTGCTCCCGTGACCCAAATAAAACCTGTACGCCAGGTGCACCAGTCGAAACCGGCACATCTGCAGGGGCTACTCCGGGAGCCGGTTGTTCACCTGGGGATGTATGCTTGCCTGCGGCAGACATCGCGCCCAATAATGATCCATCCACTGGCCAATCAGGCTGCTTCGATGCCTTGACCAATTCCTGCAAATTCACGCCGCGTGTGATGGTTCAGGATAATTGGGGCTGGTGTACGGGCGAGTGCCGCGGCTCGGTTTTGGGCGGAACTTTGGCAGATTCAAATCCGTATGTTCCGCATCCATATGGCGGCTGCTATGCGGCCTCACCTTACGCTGCTCCGCAAACCACCAGATTGAATTCGCCTGATACCACGCGCTTGGATAATGAATGTGCAATAACAAACCCAAACATCTCATCACAAAGAACCGATCATTTAAGACCGTGGGTTGTTTACCCAGGCTCTATCCAAATCAGGCCGGTTGAATAAGAAACTGAAAAGCCCTCCGACGAGACGTCGGAGGGCTTTCAGGTGATTCCGATTGAATCGGAATGAGCAGGAGAGGCTCAGCGGAAGGTCGAGAACGAGAGCGTGGTCTCGCTCATGCGGGTCGCGCCCTGGAAGACCTCGAAGCGCGCCGTGAGGCAATCGCTTGCAAAAGTCATTCGGCCGTTGTGCTCGGACGACATGTCGGCATTGCTGGCGCTGCTGGTGCAGACATCGACGCCGCCGACACGCTGGCACGAGAACGATCCGCTCCACGGCTCGGATGCCATGGGCACATCGCATGCTCCGCCGCCAGTGAACAGCATGGTGAGCTGTCCATTGACCTGCATGGACTCCACACAGAACAACGTTCCGGTGGCGACCACTCCCCACGTGGTGTGGTCGATGGCGCGTCGGCAGAGGTCCGAGAACCCGCCGACGTACGGCGTCATGTTGCCCGTTGTTCCGCCCTCGAGGGGCAGATCGAAGCCGCAGCGGTTGGTACCGGCGGTCATCCCGCAGGTATTGCGCATGGCCTCGCCAGTCCGGCAGAGCTCGGGACGCTCGCCGCACGCGGCGGTCATCCACTCGGGCATGTCGCAGACGCAGGTCGTGCAGCCGGGGGTACCGGCGGCGATCTGGTCGGGCGTGCAGGCCCCGGGGACACCGCTGTCGGTGTCCGTTCCGCCGTCCTCGTCGGGCGGCACGTAGGCGTCGACGCCGGCATCCTCGCCGGGCGGCACGTAGGCGTCCTCCATCGGCATGGGGCCCGAGTCGGGATCCATGTGGTTCGGCGGGGGACACCCGGTGAAGAGGGCCGCGAACGCGGCCACGAAGAGCACGTTCTGCGTACCGTTCTTCATGTTGCCTTCTCCTAGTTGGAAAGAGCGTTCGGATCCTAGGCCCAATTGCCCAGGGATTCCTTACGCATGACTATATCACGCTAAGTCGGACCTAACCATATTTTTAATAAAATGTCAATCCCAGAAAGTGAAAACCCTCCCGTAGGTAACGGGAGGGTTGAAGCTAGGGGGAGGCGAGCAGAACAGCCGGCATTTCGATGGCCGTCTGGATGCAGGACGCGCAGATGCGGCCATTCTCTGCTGCGAGCACGGCCCGCTCGGCCAGCTGGCGGATCTCGTGCACGGTCTTGGGTGCGCGCGATTTCCAGTGACGGCGGAGATGCTGATACGCCTCGGTATTGATCTCGATTTCGCGGCCGCCGCGGTTGGCCGACTTCAGGACGAAGGCCTGGAAGAGCGGCATCATGTCGCGCCAGCGGTCGGACATCTTGGGCCAGACCAGAGTTCCGATCATCCGCATCGCGAGCTTCGGCTCGAGCGACTCGTCGGCCATGAGCTGGGCGAGCGTCCGCTTGACCAGGAAGAGGACGAGCGGCGGACGGGTGTGGCGCGGATTGGCGTAGGCCAGAGCCAGCTTGAGCTTGAAACTAGCCGAGAACCGTTCGACCTCGTCGATGATGAGCGGATCGGGATGCGGATCGAAGAAGCGGCGGTCCGCTTCTCCTTCGTCATTCACGTAGTGGATCGGTGCATCGATGCCGACAGCTTGCAGGAGTTGGAGTGCGAAGCCCGAGAGCTCGGCCCTGTCTTCCGGATGGATGAGCAGAGCATGAGGTCTCTGGCCGGCATGGCTCCGAGGGCCATAGCTGGCCGCCGTACTGCGGACGAACTGGTCGATGATGCGGCTCTTGATGGCGATCGGCTGAAAACTCGGCTGCATCTGTTGTCACCTTGTTGTGCGAGAAAGGAGCGGGCTGTCAAAATATACGTTTCATGCGGTCTTGTCAAGAAATGGCTAATCCTGTATTGTCTTGACCGATGACTCGATCCGGTAGATCGGGTCGCTTTTTTACCTAAAACTCGATATTCGTATCTATGGCTTCACCCATCACGCTCGCGATGAAACAGATCGCAGAAGAGAAAAACATCACCTTCGAATCCGTATTGGAAACCGTTCAGACGGCTCTTGCGGCCGCTTTCCGCAAGGATTTCGGAAACAAGAACCAAAACATCCAGGTCGAGTTCGACTCGGAAAAATATGACGGCATGACCGGTGGTATCCGCGTATTCGACGTCAAAACCGTCGTCGAAGACATGGAGCTTGATGAGGATTATTTCGAGCGTCTTGAGGCCGCAACAGCTCCCAAAAAAGACAAGCCCGATGCCCCAAAGCCGGCACCTGGTACGCCACGTCCGCAAGAAGGGGACATCCCGACCGCTCTCGAAGACGAGTTCAAATTCAATCCGAAAACCATGATCATGCTTTCGGATGCGCGTGATTTGAAACCGGATGCCCAAGTCGGAGAAGAAATCCGTGTTGAACTGAATGTTCCTGCCGCATTCGGCCGCATGGCTGCCCAGACGGCCAAGCAAGTCATTCTCCAAAAAATCCGCGAAGCCGAACGCAATGTCATTTATTCCGATTTCAAAGGACGTGAAGGCGAACTAATGAATGTGACGGTCCAGCGCCGCGAAGGACGCATTGTTCTTATCGATCTTGGCCGCGCCACGGGCATCCTTCTTCCAGAAGACCAGATCGAAAGCGAACGTTATTACCCGGGCACGCGCATCAAGGCTCTTCTTCGCCAGGTGGAGATGACGAGCCGCGGTCCCGAGATACGCTTATCGCGTACGAGTCCCGGATTGGTATCGGCATTGTTTCAGCAGGAAATTCCTGAAATCCTGAACGGCACGGTCGAGATAAAAAATATCGCACGTGAAGCCGGAAGCCGCACCAAGGTAGCGGTTACATCCAATGACGAAGCTGTTGACCCGATCGGTTCTTGTATCGGACAGCGCGGAACGCGTATCCAGTCCGTCATCCGCGAACTCGGAGGTGAAAAAGTCGATGTGGTGCTTTGGTACGAGGATCCAGTTGAATACATCAAATCGGCATTATCACCGGCAAAGGTGTCATCCGTCGAACAGCGCGAGGACGAACATCTCGCTGTGGTCTCGGTTCCGGCCGACCAGCTTTCGCTCGCGATCGGAAAAGGCGGACAAAATGTCCGGCTTGCAGCCAAGCTGACTGGCTGGAAAATCACCATAGTGGAAACAGGAGGCAAGGCCGTTGCCGACTCCGAGACCGGCGCCTTTGCTGCCGAAGAATCCGAAGTCGAAACCGCTGCCGAGTCCGATGCCAAGGCCGAATCCGCCAAAGACGAACCGATCGAGGGCGCAGCCAATGCCGTTATGGAAGGCTACGAAGAACAAACGCCCGTTGTCGCATCGGATGAAAACAAGGCCGAGCCGGAATCAAAATAAATAGCTATTATGCTAACCTCTCTCTTTAACACCGTCTTTTTCCAGCCGATTTTCAATTTGCTGGTGTGGCTCTACAACGTTCTTCCGGGACAGGATATTGGTATCGCGATTATCATTCTGACCATTGTCATTAAATTATTGCTCTACCCGCTGACCCATATCCAGATCAAGCAGCAGCGGGCCATGCAGGAGCTCCAGCCCAAGATCGAAGAAGTGCGCACTCGGCTCAAGGACAATAAGGAAGAGCAGGCGAAAGAGCTCATGGAGCTCTACAAGCGAGAAAAAGTAAATCCGGCTGCAGGCTGCTGGCCCTTGCTGATCCAGCTGCCGATTTTTATCGCACTCTATCACGCATTGTCGGTCGGACTTGCGGGCAAGAGCTTGGAATTGCTCTATCCGTTTATCGCGACTCCTGCGCAGATCAATACCATGTTCCTCGGTATCTTCGATCTCACCAAACCAAATTACATTCTCGCCATCGTGGCGGCACTGATCCAATTCTTCCAGACGCGCCAAATCATGAAGCCGCCTGCAGCCACCGTTACCGCCCCGCCGCCGGATGTATCCAAAACTCCTGGTGCGCAGGACGAGAGCATGGCCGCAATCATGAACAAGCAGATGTCCTATATGATGCCGATCATGACAGCCGTCATCGGTTTCTCGCTTCCGGGAGGTTTGACCTTGTATTGGTTGGTCATGAGCGTGCTGACTTTGCTTCAGCAGACTATTGTCATGCGCCGCATGCCGCCAAAAATCAATCCTCAGCTTGGCGGATAATCAAAAAAACCATCATTGCTTAATCATCCAGCATCCGATAAGATCTCGCCGAATTTCCGAACCCTATGAAACGCCCTTCCAGCCAGAAATTATCGCAGAAAACCGTACAGCGCCGCTTGGGATGGCTTGTCCTCCTTTTCCTCGCCGCCGGATCTCTGTCGTATCCCGCACCAGCCAATTGGCTGATCGGTCAGCTATCATCGATAACCGGAATCAAGATTCCGGAAATCCAGACCCCATTCGTACTCGGTCTCGACCTTCAGGGCGGAACCAGTCTTGAATACGAAGCTGACGTATCCAAAATCGCTCCTGCCGAACGCGGCGATGCCATGGGCGGCGTACGCGATGTGATTGAGCGGCGCGTCAATGCGCTTGGCGTGTCGGAGCCGCTTGTACAGACTACGCAGTCGGGAGACTCTTGGCGCGTTTCGGTCGAACTTGCCGGCGTCCGCGACATCAACGAAGCAATCAAAATGATCGGGGAGACGCCGATTCTCGAATTCAAAGTCGAGAACGATGAAAAGCCGCGCGAACTGACGGCGGAAGAAAAAAAGATGCGCGACGATAAAAATGCGGATGCGCAAAAGCGTGCCGAAGCGATTCTCGCGGAAGCCAAAGCCAATCCGGCCAACTTTGAAGCATTGGCAAGAGAAAAGACCGAAGACGAAGCAGGGAAACAAAATGGCGGCGATCTTGGATTTGTCACGCAAGAGATGCTGAACGCCGCAGGCGGCGAGCTCGATACCATCGTTGCCCAGGCAAAACTTACGGCACCCGGATCCGTCATCGAAGGCGTCTACCCGACGACTCGCGCATTTAATATCGTGAAAGTCGAAGAAGCGAAGGAGGAAGGTTCCGAAGTTCGTGCTGCCCACTTGCTCGTCACCTTTGAAGGTTCGCAGAGCGGAATCCCGACCACGTCAACCAAGGAGCAGGCCCGCGCCAAAATCGAAGAACTCAAAAAGCAGGCGACGGTCCAAAATTTCGAAACTCTTGTTCTCGACAATTCGGACGAACCTGCATCTGATGAAACCGCTGGAGATCTCGGATATTTTGCCAAGGGCGTCATGGTCGAAGAATTTGAAAATGCCGTATTCGCACAGGCGACAGGTACAATTTCCGACATTGTCGAATCTCCGTTCGGTTTCCACCTGATTCACAAAATCGACGAGCGTCCTGCCAAGCAGGTCCGCCTGCGCATCATCGCCGTCAAAAAGACGCTCGATACCGATATCGTTCCGCCGGTTGAACCGTGGAAAGGAACCCAGCTTACCGGCAAACAGCTCGAACGCGCCGTTGTCGATTTTGACCAGCAGCTCGGCTCGGCCCAAGTCGCCCTCCAATTCAACGATGAAGGTTCCAAGCTCTTCCAAGAGATCACGCGCGACAATATCGGAAAGCCGGTTGCAATTTTCCTCGACGGTTCGCCGATTTCTACTCCGGTTGTTAATCAGGAAATTATCGGTGGCCGCGCCGTCATCACCGGAAACTTCTCGGTTGAAGAAGCGAAGCTTTTGGCTCGCCGCTTGCAGGCCGGTGCACTTCCAGTGCCGATCAACCTGATTGCCCAACAGTCGGTTGGACCGACGCTTGGCGCAGATTCTCTCCAGAAATCCATCCAAGCCGGTTTGGTCGCATTCTTGCTCATCGCGATATTCGCCGTGCTTCTGTACCGCGTTCCTGGCGCTGCCGCCGTGCTTGTACTCGTGATCTATGCAGCCCTGAACGCCGCCGTGTTCAAGCTGGTACCGATTACGCTCACGCTTTCGGGAATCGCCGGCTTCATTCTGTCCATCGGTATGGCAATCGACTCCAATGTGCTCGTCTTTGAGCGCTTGAAAGAAGAATTGCTCGATGGCCGCAGTCTTGAAACAGCCTTGGAAGAAGCCTTCAAGCGCGCATGGACATCCATCCGCGATGGCCATGTGACCATTCTGATCTCGTGTGCCGTGCTCTTCTGGTTCTCCTCGTCTCTCATCAAAGGTTTTGCACTGACTCTGGCGCTCGGTACCGTCATCTCTCTGTTCACGGCAACATTCACCACGCGTACGGTTCTGCGCGTATTGTCCAAAACGCCGCTCGCCAAGTGGCCGTGGCTCTTCCTTGCTTCTGCAAAGAAATAATCCTATGAAAACAACTCTCGTAAACCTTCGTCCGGTTTGGTACGCGATCGCCGGCATCCTCGCGATTGCGTCGTTCATCATGCTGGGCTCATGGGGTTTGAAGCAGGGGATCGAGTTCACCGGCGGTACTCTTTTGGCCGTCCGTTTTGAGAATCGTCCTTCAATCTCGGATGCCGAATCAGCCCTCCGAAATGCCGTGAGCGATCTTGGCTCGGTCGTGATCCAGCCGGCTGGTGAAAAGGATATCCAGCTTCGTTTCAAAACCGTATCTGAAGAACAGCACCAAGCGGTCTTAACCAATCTCCGAGAACGCTTTGGCGAGGTAACCGAGCTCCGCTACGACGCCATCGGTCCGTCCATCGGCAATGAAATTCGTTCCAAAGCTTTGAGCGGCTTGGGGATTGTGCTCGTCGCCATCTTGATCTACATCGCGTACGCATTCCGCGGCGTTTCTGCTCCGGTTGAATCATGGAAGTATGGCTTGGTTACTATCGTCGCTTCCGGCTTTGTCGTTTTGGTTCCGCTGGGACTTTACGCATTCCTCGGTTACCAGTTTGGCACCGAGATCGGAACACCCTTTGTGGCAGCTATCCTGACCATTATCGGTTACTCGATCACGGATACCATAGTTGTTATGGACCGTATCCGCGAGAATCTGCAAAAAGCAAGCGGAACATTCAAGGAAATCGTTGAAATGTCCATTCGTCAGACCTTTGTCCGTTCGATCACCAACTCGATGGCAACCTTGCTCACCTTGCTCGCCATCTTCTTCTACGGAGGAGACACGCTGGATGAATTCACGCTTCCATTGATTGTGGGTATCACGATCGGCACCTTTGCCTCGATGCTGCTCGCATCTCCCATGCTCGTAACGCTCGAGATGGTAAGCCGCAAATTCAAGAAATAAACATCAAAAAAACATAAAGAAACCCCCTCTCGTACACGGAGGGGGTTTCTGGTATAATTCAAGCATGGGCGAAGAGTTCGGAACAATACCGTTCCTGAATTTTAACATCGACGCATTTTTGAATATCGCCGGCGACGATCCGCTAACGGCGATGCTTTATCTGTTCCTGCACGGCGGATGGATCATATTCGTCTTCGTCTTCTTTTGGGCGCTCAAATACGGCTGGCTTGAATATATCCAAAACAAGGCAAATGCAAAGCGCGAATGGATCCTGCTCCGCATCAGCATCCCCAAAGCTTCAGAGCAGACTTGTCGAGCAGCCGAAAACCTTTTTGCGAATCTGGCGGGTGCGCACTCTCCGGCCGGATGGACGGAAACGTGGTTAAAAGGAGCAACCCAGGCCGCCCTCTCCGTCGAGATCGCTTCCATCGACGGAGAAGTGGGTCTGTATGTCCACTCGCTGCGCGGCATGCGGGATCTCGTCGAGGCTTCCATCTATGCACAGTATCCTGATGCAGAAATTGAGGAGGTAGAAGACTTTGCCAAAAAAGTCCCAGCAGACTATCCGGACGAAAAATACGACATGTGGGGAACCGAGATGCGTACCATCATGCCTGATCCGTTCCCGATCAAAACCTATCTTGAATTCGAAGATAAAATTTCAGGAGAATTCAAAGATCCGTTGGCAGCCGTCTTTGAAATCATGTCCCGTCTTGGAAAAGGGGAGCAGGCTTGGTTCCAAATCGTCATTGTCCCGACCGACCAGCGAGAGGCCCGAGGACGGGCTGAAAAACTCGTCAATAAACTCAAAGGAATCAAAGAGGCGCCTAAAAAAACTTGGATCGACAGCCTTATCGAGATCCCGCTCGGCGTGGTCAAAGATTTGGTGTCCGTAGCCATGGGTGGTTCGGCATCACCAGCAAAAAGCGATAAAAAAGAAGAGTTCCCGCGCATGATGGCGCTTTCGCCGGGTGAAAAAATGGTACTTGAAGCCGTTGAGCGCAAAACATCCAAGCTCGGCTTCATGTGCAAAATCCGCATCGTATACGTTTGTAAAAAAGAAGTCTTCAGCAAAGGAAAATTCGTGGCTCCATTCATTGGTGCTATCAAGCAGATCAATACGTACAATATGCAGGCGCTTGCGCCTGAGTCCAAGCGCGTCGGGTTAAAGAGCGATGCCTGGTGGTTCAAGGAGCAGCGTAATGCCGTTCGCAAAGGCAAGCTCATTCGTGCGTACCGTTCGCGCTCTGGCAGCAAAGGATTAAAACAGTTCTTCCTCTCGGTTGAGGAGTTGGCAACACTCTGGCACTTCCCGATATTGATGCAGGTCAAAGCCCCGTCACTCCGCCGTATCGAATCCAAAAAATCCGAACCGCCGTCCTACATTCCGTTTTCGTAGACTATGACCCCAGAAGAAAAGAGGATCGAACATGAAAACCTGATCACGCTCTTCGGCGAGACGAATTTTCGAAACCAGCGCCGGCGTTTTGGAATCAAAACGGATGACCGCCGCCGCCACATGTATGTCATCGGTAAAACCGGCATGGGAAAAACGACCTTGCTCGAAAATTTGATTTTGCAGGACATTATCAATGGGCATGGCTGCTGCTACATCGATCCGCACGGAGACACGGCCGAAAAAATGATTGACTATATTCCGTCAAGCCGCATCAATGACGTGATTTATTTCAATCCGGCCGACATGGATTATCCGATGGGCTTCAATATCCTCGAAACCGAAAACGATGCCCAAAAACACCTAATCCGTGACGGGCTGATGGGGGTATTCAAAAAAATCTGGCCTGATGTCTGGTCGGCGCGTATGGAGTACATTCTCCAAAATTGCGTCTCGGCTTTGCTTGATTATCCGGGTGCAACCTTGCTGGGTATTAACCGCCTCTTGGTCGACAAGGATTTTCGGACGCGAGTGGTCGCCAAAGTACGCGATCCCGTGGTCAAGCTTTTCTGGGTACAGGAGTTTGCTGCATGGTCCGAAAAATACGCCACCGAAGCGATTGCTCCGGTTCAAAATAAAGTCGGACAGTTTTTGTCGTCCTCCATCATCCGAAATATCGTGGCGCAGGTAAAATCAACCATTAATCTGCGGCGTATTATGGACGATGAGAAAATCCTCATCGTTAATTTGGCCAAAGGACGTATCGGAGAAGATAATATGCGCTTGCTTGGAGGCATGTTGGTGACCAAGATCCAGCTTGCAGCACAGGAACGTCAAAACATGAAAGCGGAGGAGCGCAAGGATTTTTACTGCTATGTCGACGAGTTCCAAAACTTCGCCAACGAATCCTTTGCGAATATCCTGTCCGAAGCGCGTAAATATAAATTGAATCTCATCGTTGCGCACCAATACATCGAGCAGCTCGAAGAAGAAGTCGCGGCCGCTATTTTCGGTAACGTCGGCACCCTTATCGTGATGCGAGTCGGCGCAGCCGATGCGGAAAAAATGGAAACCGAGTTCATGCCGACCTTTACGCCGGAGGATTTGGTCAATCTCGCCAAATTCGAAATGTATCTCAAACTCATGGTGGATGGCGTCGCGACGCCTCCGTTTTCCGCGCGCAGTCTGCCTCCGATTGCAACCATTACCAACAATGCAGAAAAAGTCATCGCCGTCAGCCGGGAGCGTTACGCCGAGCCGCGTGCAATCATCGAAGAAAAGGTTCTTAAATGGAGCGGTATGGAGACGTCCGCGCCTGGATCCGGTTCATTCTTGTCAGACGCGACAACGGCGCCAGCACCAGATGCGCCTTCGGTCCCTGCACCGATGCCAAAAATTTTGGAAGCGGCCGCAGCGAGCACGGCCTTCAAATATCCGGAGATCAAATCCGAAGAGGAACTCGAGGCTGCGCAAAACGACACGAGCGAATATTTGGTGATCAAGCCAGAAAAACTGGAGGCAATCCGTGCCGGAATGACCCAGGTGCCAAAAAAGCAGCGCCCTGCCTTCAAACACACTTGTTCGCGTTGCGGAAAAACGTTTGAGCTCGCCATTCAGCTTGATCCATCCCGTCCGATGTATTGTTCGGAGTGCCGTCCGATCGTTGCCGAGGAACGCAAAAGCAAACAGAGCGGGATCAAGGTTCTGCGCAAAGCGCCGCTCCCGCCGGAGACTGCATCCGAAATCGGGGATCCTCCCGAGGGCTCGTTTTCACACAAGGGGCAGGTTCCGCCACCTTCCAACAAGCCGCGTATCATCCAAGAAAACAAGCCAAAAATTGTTTCAACGCGGGATGAAGATGAAGATCTTCTGACTTCGATTCTCAAAACCAAAGACAAACCGGTTGATCTCCACAAGCAATCGCTCGAAAAACAGGCTGGTGATAAACCAAAACGCCGCCGTCATCGCCCGCATGGCGCATCCGGCCAGTCCGCCGCACCAAGTCCATCCAATACGCCGTCAAAACCCGTTGCCCCTGGCCAGCGCGTACAATTCGACTAAGGTATGGAGCGGATCACTTTGACCACAAAAGACGGTTTGAATATTGTCGGAAACTGGTCGGCTCCCGAATCCGCCAAATCATCCGTGCTTTTGCTGCACATGTGGCCGGCGACAAAAGAGAGCTGGACTCCATTCCAAGCTCTTTTGGACGAGCGTGGGATTGCATCGCTAGCCATAGATCTGCGCGGTCACGGTGAAAGCGGCGGCGAGCAAAAACAAGACGCGAGCGAGATGCAGCAGGATGTCGATGCGGCTCTCGCGTGGATGGGCGATAAAGGGACTCCTCCCCACGGGATTGCGGGAGCTTCAATTGGTGCAAATCTCGCCTTACGGGCCATGGCAAAAAATCCGGAACTGATCGCCGGTGTGCTGCTATCGCCCGGATTGACATACCATGGAGTCCCGACTCTAGATGCCGTCGAAAAACTGAAAGATACGCAATCGCTGTTTTTCATGGCTTCGGAAGGGGATGATCAAGAAAGCGCCGATGCGGTATATATGCTTATGAAGCACGCGCGAATTCAGGATAAAAACAGCGAGTTACTCCAAAACGCCGGTCATGGTACAAACATGTTCGAGTCGCATCCGAAAACAATGGTCATGTGTGCAAACTGGATGGCAGATATAGTGAATGATCTATGAACGAACTATTTTTCGATCTTCTGCGAGGTATTGTTCTCGGTGCCGTGCAAGGCTTGGCCGAGTTTTTTCCGGTATCATCGAGCGGACACCTTATTCTTGTTCCCATTCTGTTTGGATGGCCTGACCAAGGACTCGCATTTGATACGGTTCTGCATCTCGGAACACTTGGAGCATTGCTTTGGTTCTTCCGCGAAGATTTGATTGTGCTCTTTCGTGCAGCAGTCGGAACCGGAAAAGAGGCCGATGAGGCGAGGGGATTCGGACTTAAAATTCTGGCAGCCACCGTACCCGCCGCACTTATCGCTCTGCTCGCCAATGACTGGATCGAGGCAAATCTGCGTAGCGGTTTTTTTGTCGCCCTGAATCTCGTGGTCTGGGGCATTGTCCTATTTGCAGCCGATCGGGCATCCGAAAAAGGCTCGCGTCTCGAAAATCTAACCAAGATAAGCTGGAAGCAGGCATTGGCCATTGGCTTTGCCCAGCCGCTCGCCTTGTTTCCTGGGACAAGCCGTTCCGGTATCACGATTTCCGCCGGCTTATTCTCTGGATTATCACGAACTGCAGCAGCCCGTTTTTCCTTTTTGCTTAGCATCCCGATCACCGCATTGGCTGGTTTGCATGGTGCGTATGAGATTGCCAGTACCGGATTGCCGGACGGAGGTTTTGTATTGTTGATAGCCGGTTTTTTGTCAGCACTTTTGTTCGGATTGTTCGCAATCCGCTTCCTGCTTTCATTTGTCGCAAAACGCAGGTATGATGGATTCGTAGTCTATCGTTTTATCCTTGCTTGTGCGGTTACGATTCTTACCTAGCGCGCTATTCATAGCGCTCGTACTCCCGGCAGCGGCATGGGCCGCTCCTTTAACCGACAGCGATTTGGACGGCATTCCCGATGAATGGGAGCTCCATGTTTTCAAAACCGATCTCGCACTTGCCGATACCGACGGTGATGGGAAAAATGATCGTCAGGAAATTCTCGCAGGGTGGAGTCCGGTAGCAAAAAATACCAAAATAAAAGACGAAGACTCTGATAAAGACGGGTTAGCAGACCGTTTGGAGTTGGTGTTCGGCGTTGATCCGACAAATATCGATACGGATGGAGACGGATATAAAGACGGAGAAGAGGTTGTTTCGGCTTGGTCGCCAACTTCTACGGGCGATATCCGGCTTCAAAAAACCATTCGTATCGATTTATCCGATCAGCGTATGGAAAAGCGCGTGGCTGGAGTTGTGCTCGCTTCATATCCGATTTCTGGCGGACTGCCAAAAACTCCCACACCAGTCGGTACATTCAAAGTTATCAACAAGCATCCGCGCGCTTGGTCCAGATCATTCGGTCTTTGGATGCCGTATTGGATGGCATTCACTTATCGCGGACACGGAATCCACGAGCTTCCCGAGTGGCCGGGCGGTTACAAAGAAGGAAAAAATCATCTCGGCCGGCCGGCGAGTCACGGGTGCGTCCGTCTTGGAGTAGGTCCGGCGAAAGAGATGTACGACTGGGCTCCTGTTGGCACGCCTGTTATTATTGAACGGTAAATGATCCGACCCCGCTTCATCGTGCCGTTTTTGGCGTTATCAATCCTGCTTGCACAGCCGGTTCCTTTCGCGCATGCGCAGGCTTACACGCCAAAAGAAAATGAATTCGCATCCGCCATCATCCTTTCTCCGCGAAACGGCAAAATCTTTTATTCGTTCAAACCGGATAAGGTCCATCCTGCGGCCAGCCTTACAAAACTGGTACAGGCTTTGACCATGCTCGACCGGAACCCGAACTGGAATAAAACCGTATCCATTGCGAATGCAGACGAAGTCGGCGGCGGGCGGTTGCGAGTGAATGTTGGAACGAAGCTGCCCTTGCGCGACTTGTGGTATGCCAGCCTTGTATCCAGCGCCAACAATGCTGCCAATTCCATGACGCGTAATTCCGGACTGGGCACATCCGCTTTCATTGCTGCCATGAATGCGAAG
Source organism: Candidatus Uhrbacteria bacterium (assembly GCA_020854265.1). Taxonomy (GTDB): domain Bacteria; phylum Patescibacteriota; class Patescibacteriia; order 2-12-FULL-60-25; family 2-12-FULL-60-25; genus CAIXDN01. Next base: position 11,673 of record JADZFU010000001.1, on the reverse strand, counting down.
GCAAAGAATTTGAAATCAACCTCATCAAAATTCGTAGATAGCTCCGGCATCAGTCCAAAAAATGTCACGACAGCCTCCGACATGGCAAAAATCGCGGCTGCCGCATTTGCCGAACCGCTCATCGTCGACGCATCCCAACGTTATAATTACACATACAAAATTCCGTCTACCGGAGAAGAACGCGTCATCAAGAGTACCAACCTTCCATTTTTACTGGACGATGATGTTTGGCTCATTGGTGCAAAAACCGGATATTTGCCGGAAGCAAAATACAATCTTGCGGCCCAGCTCCGGCCGGTAGATGCAAACGGAAAACCTGATAAGCAAAAGGAGGTTCTGGTGATTGTTTTGGGAGCGCAATCCACGTCCGCATCTTTCGAATCTGCAAAACGTATGGCGGAGTGGGCGTGGTCCGATCCGGCCCGCTTCACGGCCATAGATCGTCCTTATATGTCATACGGCATGACCAGCACGCATGTTTCATGGGCTCAAAAGCTTCTTGCACAAGATAAAACCGTATATCCCGACGGCCGCGTGACTGGATTTTTCGGGCCTCTTACGCGCGAAGCCGTCCGCAAGTTCCAGCTCAAGCATGGGATTGCCAAAAACGGAGATTCGGGGTATGGAGTGATCGGTCCCGCCACGCTCGCCAAGCTGCAGGAGCTTGAACTGGCGGATTAATTTTTCATGGATATACAAGCCCTTGAAGCCTTCCTTCAAGAACGGGGAGAGCCAAAATTCCGCCTGTCGCAAGTCAGACAGGCGTTCTTTGTCGATTTTGTGCCTGCCTGGGACGGAGTCACGACATGGTCCAAGGCACTTCGGGAAGCAGCGGAAGCCCGTATCCCATGGAACGAGCTTGAGCCGGTAAAAACCCTCGAGGCCCCCAACGGCGATACGGTGAAAACATTATTTTCCTGCCGCGATGGTAAAAAAATCGAAGCCGTTCTCATGCGTCATGAAGACGGCCGCAATACCGTATGCGTTTCATCGCAAGTCGGGTGCGCCATGGCCTGTGCCTTCTGCGCCACCGGAACCATGGGCGTGAAGCGTAATCTGAGCGCAATGGAAATTGTCGAGCAGGTTATTTACTACGCGCGCTGGTTAAAACCTAAAAATGAACGCGTAACTAATGTCGTGCTCATGGGAATGGGCGAGCCTTTTGCCAACTACGATAATGTGATGTCCGCTCTCCGCATTCTGAACGATCATGACGGATTCAATCTCGGCGCACGCCACATGAGTATTTCCACGTGCGGAATCGTGCCAGGCATCCTCAAGCTTGCAGATGAAGATCTTCAAGTGAATCTCGCAATCTCCATTCATGCGGGCACCGATGAGGTCCGAAGCAAGTTCATGCCGGTCAATCAGGCGTATCCGTTATCCAAGCTCATGCCTGCCATCAAGACCTACATGGAAAAAACCAATCGCAAGGTCATGTTTGAGTATCTGCTCTTGAAAGGCGTAAATGACCGTATAGAGGATGCGCAGGCTTTGGCCGATCTTCTTGGTCCGGATTACCGGCTCGTGCATGTAAACGTGATAAAATACCATCCGACGGAGCTGTTTGATGCCACCGGTAAAGCCGAGCGCATCGCATTCGTGCACCAGTTGCATGAATTGGGCGTGCCTGCCACGCATCGGATCACCTTCGGCGAAGATATTGATGCGGCCTGTGGACAGCTTGCCGTTCAAGAAGTTGGAGGCGAAACCAAACAGGGTCTGGATGCTGTTCGCGTCGTCCGCCAGAAAGCCTAGCCGTTCATGCGAAAAATTTTTATCGGTGTCTTTATACTTTTCGTGTCGACGCTCGCCGGCATATTCGTGCTATATCAGGTCTACAATAGTTTTCTGACGGCGCCATCGCCGCTCGCGATAAACGCATCATTTGATGAGTATGTCTGCCGAGCGTGGCCCAATTGTGCCATCCGCGAACCGGAGCCGTCCTTCAGTCTTGAGCCTTCCGGCTCGTACGCGTCCGGTACGGTGATCGTTCCGATCGTGATGTATCACCATATACGTGCACACCGGCCGTGGTTTAATTCGAAAGAGCGTTTATATTCGGTCACGCCCGATGTTTTTGCCAGTCAAATGCAGGCCTTGAAAGACGCGGGCTATACGCCGATTACGCCCGATGATTTGATATACGCAATTACGACTTCCACCCGAGGGTTTCCTGAAAAACCGGTTCTCATTACCTTGGATGACGGACATCGCGAGCATTTCACCGAGGCGTTTCCAGTGCTCAAGCGCCTCGATTTGAAAGCGACGTTTTTTATCATCACCGACTCGATGAAATTGAACGGGTACATGACAGCCGATCAAATTCGCGAAGTTGATCAAAGCGGAATTATCACCATCGGTTCGCATACGAGGAGTCATGCAGCTCTTACCCGCTATGGCGGAGACCGTCGTTCGAGCGAGATATCCGGTTCCAAGCGCGATTTGGAAGATTTGCTCGGCCACCCGATACAAACGATCGCGTATCCGTATGGATACTCTTCGGCACAAATCGAACGCGAAGTCCGTGATGCGGGGTACGCGCTGGGTTTTTCAATCGGGCCGGGCGCAGTCCACTCGACCAGCACGCGGTACCATCTCCGCCGGATCCAGATAAATCAGGACACGGATTTGGTCCGTACCCTTGACCGGTACCGTGAACATGGTAAATGAGCCGCATGAAAATCCTTGTCGGAATGTCCGGCGGAGTAGACTCCAGCGTTGCTGCTGCTCTGTTGATCGAGCAGGGATTTGACGTTGCCGGCGGATTTATCAAAAACTGGTCCGATACCAAGGATTTGTGGACGGGGGAGTGCGAATGGCGCGGTGAGCGTCGGGACGCATTGCGCGTCGCGGCAAAGCTCGGGATTCCGCTCCACACCTTCGATTTCGAAAAAGAGTATCGCGCGCGCGTACTTGACCGCATGTTTGCCGAATATGAATCCGGAATCACTCCAAATCCGGATGTACTTTGCAACGAGGAGATCAAATTCGGATTGTTTTTCGAAGCGGCGCTCAAACTCGGCTATGACGGTGTCGCCACCGGCCACTATGCACGGGTAAAAGACGGACGGTTATATAAAGGCATTGATCCGGAAAAAGACCAGAGCTACTTTCTGCACCGCGTGCCGCATGTAGTGTTACAAAAAAGCTTCATGCCGATCGGCGCGCTTAAAAAATCCGAGGTCCGCGCACTTGCAGAAAAACTCGATCTCCCGACAGCGCAAAAACCAGACTCTCAAGGTATCTGTTTTATCGGAAAACTCGACTTTCAGGAATTCCTCCGCAAAAAGATCGCTCCGACACCCGGTGATATCGTGACTCCGGAAGGCGAAGTGGTTGGTCGTCACGACGGTCTCGACGCATATACCATTGGCCAACGCCAAGGGATAAAGATTTCCAAAGACGGCAAGGCTTGGTATGTGGCCAAAAAAGACAAACAAAAAAATCAGCTCATTATCGTTCCGGATCGCGAGCATCCGCTCCTATATTCATCCGAAGCGTTCATCATCGACCCGAATTGGATTGGTTCTTTACCCGCCGATGGCTTGGTCGATGTCGTGACCCGCTATCATGCAGAGCCTGTGCCGTCCGTCATTAAAGATGGGCATATTCGCTTCAAAAAGCCGGTTTGGGGTTTGGCGCCTGGACAAAGCGCGGTTGTGTATCTGGGAGAAGAGTGTCTTGGTGGAGGATTTTTGGCCGATACGCTACACTCCGGCGCATGAGCCGCGTCCCCAAACTGGAGTGGATTTCTCTCGTATATTTGGCGCTTTTTGTCCTAGCCGTGCTTTCGCCGTCTATCCATACGCAAGGATACTTTGGCCTTACGGAAACCCGCCTCGAGGAATTGTCGATTTTTCTCTTTGGTTTGGCCGGTCTCGCAACGTTCTCCGTATATGAACGTATCGTCGAACGGCGAGTCAAAGAAAAAGAAGAAGTCGAGATGGATTACAATCGTGCCAAAAAAGAACTTATCGAGTCGTATACATATATCGGTTCGGTAAATCGTAAAATCGAGCTATTAAAAAAAGTGACCAATACAGCCTCGCTATCCGTTGGCGACGGAAAGAAGCTGCCAAAAGAATTGTTTCAGGCAATTGCGCAAAATGCCGCTGCTTCCATCGGTGCGGATGCCGCGCTTTTGCGCTTCGTAACGCTTTCCAAGCTTCGTACCGATGGCGAGCACATGCATGCCTCCGGCGGAGTCCGTGCCGTACGCGTCCCGAACAAGGATTTGCAGGCGATCGTAGAAGGGGGAGTCCAGCACGCCTTCATCCGTTCCGAAGATGGTTTCGAATTTCTCGCCATCCCATCCGACCGCAAGGCAGATACCAAGGCATTTATGTTGCTGCATTTGCCGAATGACCAGATACAGGAAATTGACGTGTCATTGTTAAAAGTGTTTGTCAATCAAGCCGATATGTTGTTCACTGCACCACAAGGACTATGACGACTGCCGACATCCGTTCCAAATTCCTAGATTTTTTCAAAGAGAAGGGCCATGCCATTATCCCTTCGGCTTCGGTTGTGCCCGAGAATGATCCGACGGTGTTGTTTACAACCGCCGGCATGCATCCGCTGGTTCCGTATCTTCAGGGACAGAAGCATCCAATGGGTACGCGTCTCGCGGATTCACAAAAATGCGTACGCACGGACGATATCGATGAAGTAGGTGATAACCGTCATCTCACGTTTTTCGAAATGCTCGGCAATTGGTCGCTGGGCGATTATTTCAAGCGCGAATCCATTTCATGGTCTTTCGAATTCCTGACGGACGAAAAATGGCTCGGTATTGATCCAAAAAAAATCTATGTCACGGTTTTCGAGGGGGACAATGACGCTCCGCAAGACGAAGAGTCAATCGGTATTTGGCAGGCATTGTTTGAAACCCGGGGCATAGTCGCCGATCTTGGAAACCGCATTCGTGCGTATCCGAAAAAGAAAAACTGGTGGGGTCCTGCCGGGCTCACCGGTCCATGCGGTCCGGATACGGAAATTTTCTATGACACCGGGCGTACGCATGACAAGGCATTTGGCGAAGAGTGCCATCAAAACTGCGATTGCGGCCGCTTTGTTGAAATTTGGAATAACGTTTTCATGGAGTATGACAAGCAGTCTGATGGCAGCTTCCGTCCGCTTGCCCAAAAGAACGTAGACACCGGAATGGGTCTCGAGCGCATTGCGGCTGTGATCCAGAATGTCGAAACCGTATTCGAAACCGACGCCTTCCAGCCCATCATCCAGAAAATTTCGGACTTATCCGGCAAGGCTTATATAGGCAATGAACGGGCATTCCGTATTATTGCCGATCATTTGCGTGCCGCCGCTTTCATCATCGGCGATGAACGCGGCGTCGTTCCGTCCAATGTAGGCCAAGGGTATATCGTGCGCCGTTTGCTCCGCCGCGCCATCCGCGAAGGCCGCCGTCTCGGAATCGCCGACGCATTCACCGCACGTATTGCCGACGTCATTATCGGTATATATGGCACGCATTACACCGAACTGGAAACCAATCGCGCCAAAATTGTCGATGAACTGAATAAAGAAGAAGACAAATTCGGCAAGTCGCTGGAAAAGGGGATGAAGGAATTGGAAAAAATGGTTTCCAAAGGTTCGCTTACGGGCGAGCAGGCATTCCTTCTCTTCTCGTCATACGGCTTCCCGCTCGAGCTTACGGAAGAGATCTTGCGCGAGAAGGGCCAGTCCGTTGACCGAGGCGTATTCGAAGCCGAATTCAAAAAGCATCAGGAGCTCTCGCGTACCGCATCAGCCGGAACATTCAAAGGCGGTTTGGCGGACAACTCTGTCGAGACCACACGCCTGCACACCGCAACGCACTTGCTTCATCAAGCCTTGCGCATGGTGCTTGGCGATCATGTCGAGCAAAAGGGGAGTAATATCACGGCCGAGCGTTTGCGTTTCGATTTCTCGCATCCGCAAAAGATGACACCGGAAGAAATCAAAAAAGTCGAAGACATCGTGAATGACATCATCAAACAGGATGTTCCGATGCATTGCGAACAGCTCACCGTCGACGAAGCCAAAAAGCGCGGCGCCATCGGTCTCTTTGGCGACAAATACGCGCTCATGGGGGACAAGATCAATGTCTATTTTGCCGGGGATTTCTCCAAAGAAATTTGCGGAGGACCTCATGTCGAGCGCACTGGAGAACTCGGTTCGTTCAAGATCCAGAAAGAGGAGGCGGTTTCCGCCGGAGTGAGACGTATAAAGGCGACCGTTTCCGGCCGCCTCTAGTCAGTTCAGGTTCTTGTCGACCTTCTTTTTCGGTTCCTGCGGTCGGTAGTCGCGAACGACGACAACACGCTTTTTGCTCGCATCCGCTTCTTGGAGGACGCCCTGGATGGACATCGGATTTGATTCCACGCGCTCTTGGAAGAGATTCGCCTGGGGGCCAAAGACCACGATACGGAATCCGATCCATGTCCGCTTCACGACCACGACATGTTTTTGCCGCATATCGATACTTGATGGCGAAGGCATCGCTTGGAGCGCTCCGCGCGCATCCAGCGCAAGACACAATCCTCCGTCGCCCGCGAGCATGTCGCGATAGCGGATCGCTTGTGCCGTAAAGGCAGATGCCGTCAACACGCTAAAGATGATCAGGATGGACGGACGTTCAAGCGAGAACGAACCGTACAAAAATCCAGCGGTAAGTGCGGCATTGGCGATACACGCCATGAGCGAGAGCTTGGGGTTTTTCTCAAGGTACGATGCAAGTGCGTACATGGACCGGCCTCACACCTCCGATGTACCGTATGCTATTCTTGTTGGCAATATGGGCTTTGAGGCTTCGTTCCACCGATCCGAATACAAAGGCTTGCCTCAAGGATTGGAGTTGAGTACGCGCATCCAAACGCCCGAAGGAGCCGAAGACATTCTTGCGGACTTGCACGGCTCCGGTCTGCCCCTCGAAAAACGCAATATCATTCGTGATTACGCATTAGTCGTACAGCGTCAGAGCCAGCGTAAAAATGACGAGCTCGATATCCGTCGTACGGGCTACTCCCTCCATCTTTTGCCGGATGTCGAAGACGAATTGCCCAATGCATTTGTCGAGGAGGCGTATGAGTTTGCTCTCGAGCACGGCCAAATTCTCAAACACTCCACGGTTTCCGACCAAGGAGCAAAGTCCGTCAACGAAATTGTCTGGAAACTCCCTGCGCAGGACGAAGGCCGTGCATTTGTCATGAAACTGATTCCGAAAGAAAAAGTCCCAACTCCAGAACACGAGCTTCGTATTCTGCAACGGGCAAATATGCTCGGACTTCCGGCTCCACGCGCTCTGGGAATGATGAAGGTAGGGGAGGAGGATTTTTTATTGATGGAATTTGCCTCCGGCCGCTCCGGGCAAGATATTTGGCCCAAGCTTGAAGCCGAAGGCTGGTCACCCGAAGAAATCGAAGCAGGGAAGCAAGAGGTAGAACGCCAGCTAAAAGAGCTTGCCTTGGCATATCGGACCTATATGTTTTTGGACAAGCCTTGGTACATCAAGGATACGCTCCTGACCATGGATGGGCATAAAATCACGCATGTCTTTCCAATCGACTTCGAACGCGCACACGCTTACAACCCGGACAAACCCGATAAAATACGGTCCACCCCGCCGCCTCCGAAGGTTTGACCCGTTTTTTTGGCTCTGCTATGATCGAAAACATCATTTCCTCATCCATGACCCAAAAAATTGTCGCCTATGGCCGCTAAGCAGACGTCTCCCAGCAAGGATTTTCTCGTATTGAAGGGGACGATCGAGGAGAATTTGCCCTCGGCAACATTCAAGGTCCGACTTGAGAACGGACAGACGATTTTGTGCTATCTTTCGGGTAAAATGCGCATGAATCGTATCCGCTTGACCCCTGGTGATGAGGTCCAAGTGGAGATGACCCCGTATGATTTGACAAAGGGTCGGATTACATATAGGTTATAGCCCGCTATGAAGGTCCGCTCGTCCGTCAAACCAATGTGTCGCGATTGCCAGGTTGTGCGCCGGAAAGGCCGCGTCGTGGTCATCTGCAAAAAGTCCCCGAAGCATAAACAGCGTCAGGGTTAATTTCTATATCCTATGGCACGTATCGCAGGTGTAACTCTCCCCGCCAATAAGCGCGTTGATATCGCGCTTACCTACATTTACGGCATCGGCCGCACCACGGCGCTCTCGATTATCGAGAAAACGGGTGTGAATCCGGCCGTCCGCGTCAAAGACCTCTCCGAGGCTGACGCTAATAAGCTGCGCGACATGGTCGAAAAGCAGCATAAGGTAGAAGGAGAGCTCCGCCGTGAAGTGCTTGGTAATATCAAGCGCCTCAAAGAAATCGGCGCATACCGCGGACTCCGCCACATCAAGTCGCTGCCGGTTCGCGGCCAGCGCACCAAAACCAACTCCCGTACTATCCGCGGAAATGTCCGCAAGACGATGGGATCCGGTAAACGCAAGCTCGAAAAGACGTAATCCACACCTATGGCTGATGAAATCAAGCAGGCAAACGCGACGACCGCGGAAGGAACCGAGGTCAAAGCCAAAGCCAAGCCCAAAAAAAATAAGAAGGCGCGCACCCAAGTGCCGCAGGGAACGGCCCATATCCAGGCAACGTATAACAATACGATTGTTACGCTGACTGATCCGAATGGGAATACGCTTGCCTGGGCCAGTGCTGGCTCCAACGGGTTCAAAGGCCCGAAAAAGGCAACGCCGTACGCCGCTTCTGTCATCGTCAAGGACGTGGTCGAGAAAGTGGCTGACGCCGGTCTCAAAGATGTGCATGTGCTCATCACGGGTGTCGGTCAGGGCCGCGAAGGTGCTCTGCGCGCTCTCAACGCCAACGGTCTCAATATTTTGTCCATCAAGGACGTCACGCCGATTCCGCATAACGGCTGCCGCCCTCCGCGCCCGCGCCGCGTATAAGCGCTTCCAACTTCTAACAGGCTGAACGGTCCTATGAAGAAACTCCAACTCACCGCCAAAAAATCCCGCCGCGAGGGCATCCCGCTCTCCGATGCCGCCAAGCACTCCCGTGCGCTGGCGCGCCGTCCGTTTGCGCCGGGTGTACACGGTCCGGATTCCCGGCCGCGTCTTACCGACTACGCCAAGCAGCTGCGCGAAAAGCAAAAAGCTAAGCGCGTATACGGCTTGAACGAGCGCCAATTTTCAAATCTCTTCGAAGAAGTAAGTAAAAAGCGCGGTAATACCGGAGAAATGCTTGTCCAGGAGCTCGAATCGCGCCTCGACAACGTTGTCTACCGCGCAGGGTTCGTCAAAACCCGCCCGGCAGGACGCCAAGCTGTTTCCCATGCCCAGTTCATGGTCAACGGCAAAAAGTTGAATGTGCCTTCGTATCGTGTCCGCGCTGGCGACATTATCTCGGTCAAAGAGAGCAAGCGCACCAAGGGTCTCTGGAAGGGCGTCGAGGAAAACCTCGGCAAACAGCAGCTCTCCTGGCTCGTGGTCGATACCAAAAACTTCTCGGCCAAGGTCACCGGTAAAGCTACCGGCACCGAGCTCCAGCAGCCGTTCGACGTCAAGCTAATCGTCGAATTCTACTCTCGCTAATCCTTTTCGTACCTTTTTCCATCACCCGTATGGAGCCAATCCTTCTCCCCAACAAGATCTCGTTCAAGCGCGCCGAGCGCCCGAACGAAGGCATTCTCACCGTCGAGCCCTGCGCCCAGGGTTACGGCACCACGCTTGGTAATGCCCTGCGCCGCGTTCTGCTGTCATCGCTGTCCGGTGCGGCTGTTATCGCCGTCAAAATCAAAAATGCCGAGCACGAGTTCTCGACCATCCCGCACGTCAAAGAAGACGCGCTCGAAATCATTCTCTCGCTCAAATCGCTCCGCTTAAAGCTTTTCTCGGAAGAGCCTGTCAAACTCACCCTGTCGGTCAAAGGAGAAAAAACGGTAACCGCCAAGGATTTTGCCAAGGATGCCCAGGTCGAAATCGTAAATCCGGAGCTTCACATCGCCACCCTCACGGATCCGTCCGCCTCGCTCGACATGGAAATCACCGTTGCCTCTGGCCGCGGATACCGCTCGACTGAAGAACGCGGCAAGGAAAAGGCTGAGCTTGGCACCATCGCCATCGACGCCCTCTTTAGCCCGGTTCTCAATGTCTCTTACAAGGTAGAAGCTACCCGCGTTGGAGACAAAATCGACTTCGACAAGCTTATGCTGACCGTCGAAACCGACGGCACGCTCGACCCGCTCGATGCCGTCAATCAGGCCGTCGGGATTCTCATGGACAACGTCAATGTCCTGAAAGACTTGACCTACTCCGAATAATCCGCTTAAATCCCCGCTAAAACCGCGCATATGCAACACCGCCGCACAGGCAAAACCCTGGATCGCAAAACGGCTCCCCGCCGCGCGCTTTTGCGTGGATTGGCTACGTCCGTGATTTTGTACGAACACGTAAATACGACCCTCGCCAAGGCGAAGGCTGTAAAACCGCTCGTCGAACGCATGATCACCAAGGGTAAGGTAAAAACCTTGAACTCCCGCCGCCAGATCGCTCGCGTCCTCATGACCGAAACGGCCGTAAACAAGGTGCTCGAAGAACTCGGCCCCCGCTACGCCAAGCGCGCAGGCGGTTACACCCGTATTATCAAACTCGGCGCACGCAAAGGCGATGGCGCCCAGGTCGCCCAGATCCAGCTCGTCAAATAATATTATGGCTTGGAAGAACACCCGCGGCATGTCCGCTGTAGAACGCGAAACGGTTACCATCGACGCCTCCGGCAAGGTTGTCGGACGTTTGGCGACCAAAATCGCGAACATGCTTGTCGGTAAGGACAAGCCGACCTATGTCCCGCATGTTGATGCCGGTCCGTTTGTAAAAGTCATCAATGCCGACAAGCTCGTGCTTACCGGAAAAAAGCTTGAGCAGAAGGTCCACTTCCGCTCCTCGAACCGCCCGAGCGGTATCAAGCGCATCCCGGTCTCCAAGCTCATGGTTCAAAACCCGGGCGAGGTGCTTATCCACGCCGTAAAATACATGCTGCCCAAGAACCGCACCCAAAAGGAGCGTCTGAAGCGCCTCATTATCGCGTAATATTTGATTATGGCAACTGAACCCAAAAAGAAGGCTCCGGCCGCAAAGAAGGCTCCGGCAAAGAAAGCCGTGAAGACGGAAGCCGTTGAGGTCGCCGAACCGCTTAAGAACGGTTCCTACATTTACGCGCTCGGCCGCCGCAAAACTGCCATCGCCAAGGTCTACCTCATCAAAAACGGTAAAGGCCTCGTAACGGTAAATGGCCAGCCGATGACGGAATATTTCGGAACATTCGAAATGCGCGATATGGTAATGTCGCCGCTCAAGATCGCCGGTCAGGAAACAGCCGTCGATGTCAGCGCCCACACCAATGGCGGGGGACTCAAAGGCCAGGCAGACGCGGTCCGCCTCGGTATCTCCCGCGCCTTGTGCGAGCTCAATCCGACCTACCGCAAGACCCTCAAAAAGCTTGGTTTCCTCAAGCGCGACCCGCGCTCCAAGGAACGCAAGAAATTCGGTCTCAAGAAAGCACGCCGTGCACCGCAGTGGTCCAAGCGTTAATCGCACAACAAAAATCCCGCTACAAAGCGGGGTTTTTTGTTAAATAAGGATTGACAAAATAATAAAAAAATGGTATATGACATCCACCACCCAACATGGCAGGGAGG